>NZ_KV792566.1:0-7595 GCF_001808265.1 Klebsiella sp. HMSC16A12 | reverse complement strand
GCAAAAGTTCGATTTATTCAACAAAGCCGTGACACCGGACAGGAGCGCCAGGCATCATGACAACGCCCTCTCCTCCTTTGCTTCACTTCCTGTCAGGTTTAAGACGACTATCAAACCGGAACGGTATCTGTTGAGCCTTCTGCACGATCCCGTAAAACTCAGGGTGCTCAGGATTTAACAGATAATTGAACTCTACCGGCGATAAGGCTGAGGGAACACGCAGTGCAACCGAGCTCCTGGTAAATGACCAGGCATCTCCGTAATCAGCCAGTTCCTGAGGCGCATCCTCATCAGCCCAGTTGTCCGGTAATTCATCCATGTTTGCGCTTTGGATCAGTTCATCAGGCACATCGATACTCAGTAGCGTGAAAGAGTCCATTATCTGTGCCGCATGCAGGTGTACCAGCGTCTCCAGCATCGTTAGTGATGCTGTTTCGGAGACATATACCATTGACACCCCCACGCTATTCCAGCGCCCACCAGCCTCTTTCGCACCATATCCGGTCCAGGCCGTAGAAAGATACTTTGTTTTCGTCAGCCTGTAGAGGATCACGAGTACACCCCATGCTCCAGACGCGTAATCAGCTTAATGACCTCATAGGCTCCAGTTTCGGATGCCATCAGGTCTGCTGGCACTTTCCAGCTCAATGCCCGGTTAGGTTCGTTCAACCACTTCTGTGCGGCTTCCCTGTCGCCTTCAAACAAATCTACCGCCCGATCAATAACGCGGATAATCCGTACCAGACGTTCACTTTGTTCCGGGTTAAAACGTGCCTTCACACTGCGGCTAAATGTGGTTGACGGGATACCGGACATTTTTCTCAGGTCATTCTGGGTTATTCTGGCCCAGTCAGTGATCCGGTTCACCACCTTCCCGTCCAGGCCTTCATTGATTTGGCCCAGGAGCGCTACACCATCAGCATTATTTAACCCGGCAACCTGCCAGAGGCGCTGTGGTCTGGCTGGACTTGAGGACAAACTAAAAGTTTTCATAGCAAACCTCCATTTGGTCATTACATTATACCCAAATGGTAACACCAGAGCAAATATCAACCACCAGCAGACGGAAGGCATTTTTCCTGATTGCGATACCTCAGAGTGTAGCGATCGGTATCGAGTCCCACCTCGTAGTATAGGCTGGAGAGAGCATATCTCTCTTCATTGACCACGCCGGTGCGATGCCCCGACCGGCAAACCATACTTTACCTTTGCCTGAGTTGTTTATCGTATCCAGTACGTTCATGAGCGCGTCACTGTTTGCATACGACCTACCTTCATCAAATAACGATAGCTGGGTAACTCCGCAGGGACGGAAATCGTTGAGCATGACACCCGCCTTTGCATAGTTATGTCCTTCTTTCCAGATTTTATCCAGAGCCCGGCCCGCCGCCGCGATAATGTCCCGCGTATCACGTGATGGAATGCAGAGCTATTCGCTGGAGACTTTGCTGTAATAGGGTTCATGTTTTGAAAAAGGCGAGGTTTTTATGAAAACTGATACCTGACCGCAGTACTGACGTTCCTGGCGCAATTTTTCCGCAGCACGTTCAGCATACTGGCAAATTGCCTGCCGCATGGATTCATGCGTTGTTATACGCTGCCCAAAGCTCCTGCTGCATATGATCTGTTGTTTTGGTGGCGGGGCATCCTCCAGGTCGATACAACTTTCCCCCCGTAGTTCCCTCACTGTTCGTTCAAGAACTACGGTGAAGTTTCGTCTTATGAATGCAGGGTTAGGTTAGTACGAGCCAGCTCCAGCGCAGTGGTTATGCCCATTGCATGAAGCTTACTTGTGGTTCGTCCACCAACCCCCCACACCTCCTCTACCGGCATCAGAGAAAGCATCTTATCTATCCGATTACTCTGGCCTGCAGTCAGTGCGAGTACCCCTCCGAACTGGGGCCAGGTCTTACTGGAATACTGGCAGGCTTTAGTAAGGGTTTTTGTAGGGGCCAGGCCTACCCCTATCGTCAGTCCAGTGCAGCGGAAAACATGATCCCTTAGCTGATGTCTGTATTCCTCAAACGTCATGCAGTTATCAATCCCACCAGCCCAAATAAAAGACTCATCGATGGAATACTCTTCGACACGGGATGATAATTCCTCCAGGCAGAAATGTACTCTGGCGCTCATGCTGGCATACAGCTCGTAGTTACTGGAGAAGGCAATCACGGGCTCCGGGAAGCGCTGCTCACGCAACTTAAACCAGGGTAAACCCATAGGAATGCCGAATTTTTTGGCCAGTTTATTATGTAGAATTGCAAGTAACGTTGTAGCGCTGATGAGGAAAATTTTATCTGACTACAATATTGATATCGTTTTCCGCAACAATCAGCATCACGGCAGGTAAACCCTCCACACGCATTTTCTGATGTAATTTTTTGATTAAATTATCATCTTCATTACTGGCTTTTGCTGAAAAACCTTGAGGATGGGAGTGCCATTCGCCAACATAATCGACAACACGAGCGGTCAACTGGTGAACCCGTTCTAATGCTTCTTGTTGTCCCGCTTCTCCCCGGACAAAGGAGGCTGGAGAGGATTTACTGTCGATAGGTTCAGGGAACACGTCAACCAGAATAATCGTTTTGTTCTTAAAATCTGTTATGCCAACAATTGCACCTCCTGTTTCATTAGGCAGTGCCTGTAAACGGGTGTGCTGCAATTTTTGCGCTAAGCCCTGGTCATATTTAACAACCCATTCGCCAGAAATTATAGATACCACGGAATGGAGTTCAATTTCATGTGCATCCATCGCGCCTGAAATTTCATCAGATACCCAGATACACAATCGAGCATCTCCTTTGAGTGCAGTCTGGCGAAGTTGGCGTGAGAGGATACCGGCATGAACATGAATACATTCACTGGACATACGTACAGAAATATCCCGACATCCACCACCGACCCAACGATCGCCATAATTGTGCTGTAGGTGAGTACTTCCCCACTCACTGCTCAAAATTGCCCGATAGTATTGCCCCTCAATTGCATCAATTCGGCATTGTCTGTCTATATCCTCCATTAACATCACGCTAGACTGACCTGATGGAGTCAGAAACAGACTAACTATTCTGGGTATATCATCTTTTAACGCTAGAGTCCTCGGCACCTCAAAGGTGGTGCTGACATCCACAACTAAGTCAGCCTCATTCACTGCCTTGGCAATATCATCATCGTCATCAAGAATACTTTTATGGATCGCCTGAGGGAGGGGCTCATGCGGATAAATAGATTCGGCAATATGCTGAATAATATGGGGTTTTGAGACTCCAATATGACAATCAAACCCAATATGGCGAGACAAATTATGTGGAAGAAGCCGATCTGGATCAATAAAAGTCCATGTCCCCCAACCCATTCGAATCCAAATATCAGCCAATGTACTACCAAGAGCGCCAACTCCAGCTAAAATACCTCGAAAAGCTGCACTCTCTGAATCAACGGCAGATATGTCTCTCGCATGTGTGGCCTTCATAGCCGAACGTATTTCAACTGGTAAAAGCGGTAATTGTCGCCACTTGGTACTAATTGGTCCGCCAAGAAGCCGTACGCGATGCTGTACTCCTCGCTCATTTTTTGGCGCCAGCATATCTAGTGCAGTGGCAAGTTCACCGAATGAACTTTGCACAACATAGCCCATTACATCCGTACGTTCTGTTTCTCCGTTTCTTAGACGGGGGACCCAAAGCAGGATAAGTAAGCCTTCTCCTTTACCAGACGTTGGGCGGATACCATCACTTGGTATTGCTTCATAAACAGCGTCAGTTAGTGGTTTTAGGAGCTCGCTTCCCCATTCATTAAGTTGTTCTTCTAATTTTCCCAGATTATCCGGATATGTAGCCACCGTAGAAACATCGACAGGAGGAACCGCAATAGTTAATAAGCGAAATGGCTTAACGCTTGAGGTATCTTGTTCTGGTACAGCCCTTAAAATAATCGGTCGCCCCTTACTGACCATCTGGAGACTGAGCTTATTGTCAGTCGCGTGATGATAATCGGGGTAATTGGCTGGCAAAATGAGCTGATAGGGACTCAAATAAAAAAGTTGCTCAAGTGGCTGATCTTCTCGATGTAGATGCAGTTCGGCCGATTCTCTAAGCCACCAAAAAATGCGCTCAAGGAATCTCTCGGGTGTCCAGCTGCGCTCAACTGCGCTCCAGGAGACCTCATATAGGCAAAGAATTCGTGGTGAGCCAGGTTCTCCAGCATGCTGGTGAGAAAGAACAGGGAAATCTTTCCGCAATGCATGAACCAAGATAGGTATGCTTGATTTGGGATTGACCTCAATAGCCAATCGTTCTTTACGACGAATACGGGCTTGATTACCAGAAGCCACAGTCCCATCAGCAGCATCAATGATTAGATATTCCGAGCAGTTATCATTTATTTCAGAAAATCGTAATTCTCTGACTGTGACGTAAGGATGATTCTCGCATGCTTTAAGCAGCGAAATCGTTTGTGGATAAAGGCTATCGCGCCCCGATGAATCGAGGCGCTCACCCAATTCGAAATATTCGATCATTGGTTTGATACACCTGCCCTGGGGGCGGCGGCCGTAGCAGCACTTGCCGCAGCTGAAACAGCACCAACAATAGCGGGTATTAACTTCCCGTCTCCAGCCACTTCAAATTCAAGGAACGCTGTATCTTTAAGATCCCCCGTACAGCTAAACCAACCATCAACACTGTCCAGAATATCCTCATACTCACGCTTAGCCCGGATGCACGGTGGATCATAATCATCATCAAGTATCTGATTGCTACTCGATACAATTGTTGCCCCGGAACGAGCCTGACCTAAAGCATTACGGGCCGCATCACAAATTTCAGCATTCTCCCCCCATTGTGACCAGCTATCATAGGAAAGTGAATGCCATGAACAATGATGCGGTGTGAGGAGAAGATCATATTCTAGTGCCTCAGCATTGCTTTTGTAACGATCCCATAATCGCTCCCAGATGAGAACTTCTGCGTCTCCACCTAATAGAAAGTGCATAGGATTACGGGAATATGCAGAGGGCAGTATTTTCATGTTCATGATGATACTGGATTCATTTTTAGAAAGAGCTTCTTCCAAATATTCATCATCTTCATGTGGTGCGGGCGCCAGAAGCTGTGCGGAGAACACATCTGAAATTTGCCCGTCAATCCTGGTGAATGTATCTCCAGCTTTGATAAGAATGGCACTCAGATCATCTGTTTTGCCATTAATATCTTCACCCATGATAAGGATTCGATTACCGCTAAATGCATAACCATGTTCCCGCCAGTATTTTACTCGGCGCCGTGCTTCTGTATTAAATGCCTGAGCATCTTCGCAAAGTGTGTGACTTTTGGAACGGCGCCGAAAAATCAATGGTGATGACCACAATTCTCGAATAATGATACGCTTTTCTGAACGTTTCACGTCGTCATCTGGGTAATCTTCAGGACGGCCCAGCCAGAAATGTTTACGCAGACCACCGCAATGATCCTGATCGGGATGGCTGAGCATAAAAACATCAATAAAGGGACGATCTTTTTCATCATACTTCAATCTGCTACGTAACGCCGAGGCAACATCAGGTGTGTCATCATTGGGGTTATCAGCGGCAGAGCGAATATGTACATCAGTCAGAATGGATGTGCCCCGGGTGTCGGCCAAACGTACCAGTGTCATATCACCGTTGCCGACTTGGAAAAAAGTAACTTTTGCTGCCATCGACATCTCCTTTAGGGATACGAAAGATTGAGGTTAAGAGCATCTACTGCTAAGATACATCTAGTAATTATTCTAGTCTAGTAATTATACGTATATTTTTTAGGCTTAAATTGTAAGTACAGGAAATTATTGATAAATGAGTGATAAAACGGTGAGAACTGGTCATTGGGGCCAAGAAAGACGACTTGAATTCATCGATTTTCGCCTACTGTGGGAAGGTCGGCTTAACCGTGCAGATCTCACGACATTTTTCAGAATTTCAGTTCCGCAAGCCTCATTAGACTTGGCAAAATATCAAGAAGTTGCGCCAAACAACATGGTGTATGATCGAACTCAGAAGGCTTACATTACGACTCCTGATTTCAAACCTGTTTTTGCAAGCTTTGACAGTAATCATTACCTGAATGAACTACTTGGGCGAGAAAATGAAATAGTGGATCCTGATGATAGTTTCATTGGGTGGGTACCCCCGGTAGCCAGCCTTCCTCTCCCTGCTAGGAAAGTACAACCTGAAATATTGATTGATTTAATTCGAGCCATGCAAAGAAAACAGGCTTTGGTTGTTGATTATCGCTCAATGACTAATGAACCAGCAATTCGTACGCTATACCCGACAGCATTTGCACATGATGGGCATCGGTGGCATGTTCGTGCTTATTGTTTTAAGTCTACAATGTTTAAAGATTTTGTTCTTGGTAGGTTTTTTAAAATCGTTGAATTTGTTTCCCCACCGACATCAATTCCACAAGATGTGGACTGGAATACATTTATTGACGTGGTAATAGGTCCAAACCCTAACTACGATACGAATAAACGACTATCTATTGAACATGATTATCAAATGGTAAAAGGAGAAGCGAAAATACACATACGTAAAGCGCAATTATATTATCTTAATCGTCGATTAAATTTGGATGTGAATAGTGATGGTTCAATAGATGACAAACAGCAGATCATCATGCTCAGAATAGACGAGTCTAAAACCTATTAAGGGAAGATTTATATGAATGCGAATGATGTTAACAAACGGAATAAAGAATGGATGATTGTAATCATTATTATCTATCTTTTTATTTTGTTATGTATGGCAACATACGCTATTGGGGCTATGTCTCTAGGATGGTTACCAACACCTTACGCACCATTAAGGGTGCCACTGATGTGCGGAGCAATTGCCTATATAGGTGGTTGTTTATATTGTTTTCGTGCAATTTACCTCAATAAATGCATTAGAAAAAAATGGGATCCAGATTGGCATGTATGGTATTTCATTCGACCACTGACCAGTACAATCGCAGGTGCTATCAGTTATTTATTCCTTAAGGCGGGGTTGTTAGTTTTGGAGTCTAGTTCCAATGTAGGAGCTAGTGAAATGGGTTTCTTTGCGCTGGCATTTATTGCTGGTTTTAACGTCGATAAATTTGTCGCAAAAATCGAGGAAGTTGCAAAGGCTGTCTGGGGTATTGAAAAAACTCGAAGCTCGACTAATAATGATGCGAAAAATTCGGAAAAAAAAGAATAGTCTGGATGGTTTAGTACATTCCAATACACCCCAGGGGTAATAAATTTCATTTATTACCCCTGGGGTGTTGAAATTAATGCTGAGCTATTTTATTACTTTCTCTTATTTCCCGGGGTTGCGACCCCAGTGAGTTTATTCAAAAGTTTGTCCACTGCCTGTATATCGTTTTCTACAGCGGCTTGTTCGTCATCAGTCAAAGGGATTTCCTGCATCAGCTTGAGTAGATTCTGGCGACCTTCCAAGTATTGTGCTTCAGATGAAGATTTTGGCATATAAAATGAGCATTTTGCACATGCCATCCGATGGGGGCATTGCTCAAAAAAGTCATAAGTACAGAAACCGGTAATGCTGTCAACCTGTTGATGACTATTTT
>NZ_KV792565.1:0-1691 GCF_001808265.1 Klebsiella sp. HMSC16A12 | reverse complement strand
GGCGCATATCCAGGGGAAGTCCCTTCCATTCGTTAAGGTTATTTTTTGTACCTCTGAGCTATGTGAAGCTTGACCACTTTGACAGGCAGCTTTGAGCGATAAGCAGACATTCAACGTCATGCCAGAAACTGGAAGACTGACATGTAAAGTTGTGGTAGCAGATTATCGTTGTATTCACAGGTATTACGAAGGAATATCAGATACCGCCCTCTCCACAATGACACAGCCCTGCTCCGCCAACAGCACATCACTCGCACACGGAAATATCGACTAGGGTAGGCTTTGTTAATGGAATGGTCGCCTCCCATCTCTTGTGCCACAGTGGGACGATAAATCGTCACTCATTGAACGGAGCGCTGCTATCATGAACGTTAAAACTATTGGAATCGATTTGGCAAAAAACGTTTTCCAGATCCATGGGGTTGACGAGCACGGAAAACGGTTGTTCAACAAACAACTCAGACGGGCACAAATGGCCTCCTTTTTTGCCAACATCCCACCCTGTTTGATCGGCATGGAGGCCTGTGCATCTGCTCATTTCTGGGCCAATAAACTGATATCGATGGGCCATAATGTCAAACTGATGGCCCCTCAGTTCGTCAAACCCTATGTTAAAACCAATAAGCATGATGCTGCAGACGCTGAAGCTATTTGTGAAGCCGTCACTCGACCTAACATGCGGTTCGTGCCGGTCAAAACCGCTGAGCAGCAAGCCGTATTGGCACTTCACCGGAGTCGTCAGAGCTTCATCAAACAGCGAACCGCACAAGCCAATCAAATCAGGGGGTTATTGGCCGAATTTGGCATTGTCGTCCCCCGAGGTATCCAGCAGCTACAGCGACGATTACCTGAGCTCGTGGAAGATGCGGATAACCCGTTACCCGTCCTGTTTCGTACACAGCTGAGTCTACTACAGCACCACATGGCGTACCTGTTCGATGTCATCGCTACACTCGACAAGCAGATTGAGCAGTGCTATCGGCAAAATGCTCTCTGCCAGCGTATCGGCAAGATCCCTGGTATTGGCCCTGTTACCGCCAGCGCGCTGATTGCGACCATTGGTAAAGCCAACAATTTCGAGAATGGCCGACAACTGGCTGCCTGGCTCGGATTGGTTCCACGTCAGCACTCCAGTGGGGGTAAACAAGTCCTGCTCGGGATAAGCAAGCGAGGTGATACCTATTTGAGGACCTTGCTTATCCATGGTGCCAGGGCGGTATTGCAGTCGGCAGAACATAAACAGGATGCCGTATCGAGCTGGGCTAACCAGCTAATGGCGCGCCGGAATAACAACATTGCCTCGGTAGCATTGGCTAACAAGAATGCGCGGACTGTGTGGGCGCTCCTGGCCAAAGAGCGGGAGTATTGTGCACCAATAATAAGCGCTTAAGTTGCTTAATCAGTAAGACAGAAACAACACCACCGATTGCCCAGGCAAGCATGAAGTGATGGCAAGACAGGTCAGACCGCGATGGGGAAAACCCGGTTTATTCAAGGCTCCTGAAAGAGCGCTTTGTTGATAGAGGCCTCCATCAGCGTATTCCATCAGGGACAGAGGTATTTTACATCACCTCGGCAAAGTCCGGATCTATGGCTGCAATCGATGACCAGTAAAGCCACCACAACATATTTAGCTTGGCAAACAGGAGGCGACCATCTATGAATAAATCGAACTTTTGCTGAGTTGAAGG
>NZ_KV792564.1:0-608 GCF_001808265.1 Klebsiella sp. HMSC16A12 | reverse complement strand
CCGTGGTCGGCTTACGGCGGTGATTTTGGCGATACGCCGAACGATCGCCAGTTCTGCATGAACGGTCTGGTCTTTGCCGACCGCACGCCGCATCCAGCGCTGACAGAAGCAAAACACCAGCAGCAGTTTTTCCAGTTCAGTTTATCCGGGCGAACCATCGAAGTGACCAGCGAATACCTGTTCCGTCATAGCGATAACGAGCTCCTGCGCTGGATGGTGGCGCTGGATGGCAAGCTGCTGACAAGCGGTGAAGTGCCTCTGGATGTCGCTCCACAAGGAAAACAGTTGATTGAACTGCCTGAACTACCGCAGCCGGAGAGCACCGGGCAACTCTGGCTAACGGTTCACGTAGTGCAACCGAACGCGACCACATGGTCAGCAGCCGGACACATCAGCGCCTGGCAGCAATGGCGTCTGGCGGAAAACCTCAGCGTGACACAACCCTCCGCGCCCCACGCCATCCCGCAACTGACCACCAGCGAAACGGATTTTTGCATCGAACTTGGTAATAAGCGTTGGCAATTTAACCGCCAGTCAGGCTTTCTTTCACAGATGTGGATTGGCGATGAAAAACAACTGCTGACGCCGCTGCGCGATCAGTTCACCCG
>NZ_KV792563.1:0-6285 GCF_001808265.1 Klebsiella sp. HMSC16A12 | reverse complement strand
GACTGTGGGAAACAGGTCAACTTCGTGGACGGCCAGGGCTGCGTGAAACACCACATGTATAGGCACACACAGATAGCGTGTTCAGGGCAACAAATGTGACAATCTGCCCTCATTAATTATGTCGAACTTGCCCTCATGTCATATGACTAACGGGAAGAGGGGAAAATCTAGTGTGACAAACTGCACTCATTTAACTGTGACAAACTACCCTCAGGATAGGGTGACAAATTGCCCTCAATTCTGGCTCCACTACCGGTTACAGCCAAAAAAACTATGAGTAAGCGCAGGATGCCAGGGAGGGAACATCAAAACTGTGACAAATCACCCTCAACCTTCCAGATCAAATGTGACGAAGCACCCTCAAATCTGTGACAGATAACCCTCTGGCTATTCTGTTGTCATCGAGGTGATATCACGGAAGGAAAATACTATATGAGTCGTCTGGCGGCCTTTCTTTTTCTCGATGTAAGAGAGGCGCATAGGTGTCCGGCTATTGATCTCATCAACACTTGCCTGCAGGAAACGACGGCGAAAATCCGGCATACGCTGATAACTTTGGGGTAGTTGGTAGCGCTCCATGATCCAGTCGATTTTCAGGGACACGACACCAGAGCCATCAGGTTTACGGTACTGACACAGGGATTCGTATAAACGCATGGCATACGGATTGGTAATCTCTTTTGTTTCACTGAGCCGGAACTGCGTAAACCGGTTCTGTAACCCGATGAAGAAGGGAATCAGATATGGGTTGATATGTACGCTGTAAAGCCCTCTGGATGGGCTGTGCGCACGTTTGATAAACCAGGGAAAGGATTCATACCCTTTTTCATCGCCGGCATCCTCTTCAGGGCGATAGAAAACTACTTCCTTACCCGCAAAACCTTTTAAAGCCTGTCGTATATCCTTACTGGCTTCAGCGGAGGTCAGCCCGAAAGTTTCAGCGTATTTAGCAACGTGAATTTCGCAGATGCCGTCATGTTCCTGCAGGGAGCCGTCGGATTTTCTGATCTGGTCAACGAACAGATACAGCATACGCTTTTGATCCCTGGAGAGACTATATGCCGCCTCAGTCAGCTCATTTGACTGGACAATCCGCGGGCTATTTTTACGTTTTTTATGGTTTATAACCGCTATTTCCGCCATGACAGGTCCATGTGAAGTGTGACAGGTTTTCAGATTGTCACACTTTATAAAACAGAGTCAACAGGGAGGGATAACTTTGTGAAAAGCAACGCTTCCTGAGGGCAATTTGTCACAGAGTTAAGGGCAACTTGTCACAGAAAGGACGGCTATTTGAGGGTGATTTGTCACACTGAAAGGGCGGTTTGTCACAGATCCCTCTCTGGAACCCGCATGGATAAAGGCCTGTGGGCATTCTAAAAATAAAGATCTAACAACTATTAAAAAAGATCTTATAAAAATATCCCCGTGGATAAGTGGATAACCCCTAGGGGAGGTGATTTTTCAGCCATTGAGCGTATGCAGAATTTAGGAGTTCTGTTCCCTGGTGCTTCCTCGCTCACTCTGGGCTTCGCCCTGTCGCTCGGCTGCGGCGAGCACTGCAGGCTCGATCATATCCGTCGCCAGAAGTTAGACATACAGCCTATTCTGTCCAGTTCTGCTGGGTGTGCTGGATCTGGGCTGGTAATATCAAAACACTACGATGAGTGGAGCCAATGATGAAAGCGGTAAGGCAATGAGTGATGGCTATCTGGCCAGACTACGCGAATTAGATAAATTACTGCATTTACACTGTAAGTCTTAGCTGAGAGAGCAGTTTGATATCACAGGTTACCTAACTAAGGCCGCGCCAGTAGCTTTTTTACGCCTGTCTTCCACTCCCGCGCCATAGCTTGACGTTACAGAACCGCGAATGCAGCTTTTAGCGCCTCTCAAGTTGTTTCATCAGCGCTACCGCATCGGCTTCCGGCATGGCGAACTGCACACGATGGCGCGCCGCGACATCGAGCGCAAACACCTTCGTATAGACCTCCGTCGAGCTAATCGATTTGTGGCCCATCAGGCTCTGCAAAACCTTCAGTGGTATGCCGGCGTACAGCATGTGCATCGCGTAGGAGTGACGGAACGTATGGGGGGTCACAGGTACTGAGAACGTCACCCCGTCGGCCGCTGCGGCCTCCACCGCTTCGCTAAGCCAGGTGCGCACGGTACGGTCAGTAATCTCCCAGATACGCGCCTTCTCCACTTTGCCGGTGCGCTTGTTTCGTCTTTCCAGCGGAATTTTCAGGGTTGCCACCATCATCTGCAGCTGGCTGACGTAGTGGTGATCGGAAAGCGGAACCAAACGATGAGCCTGACTACCGGCCGGCGCTCGACCTGCTGTTCTGGCCGTTTTCTCTGTGCGCTGCTTGAGCGTGGCCAGCTGCACGAACGGATATGGCGGCGCCAGCGAAAAATCCCCCCGGGTCAGCGCGAGCGCTTCATTAATGCGCGCGCCGGTGTTCCACAGCGTCGCCATCAGCATCTTGCGGTGAAGATCCGGCACGTAATGGAGCAGGGCGCTGACTTCCGGCGCCAGCAGGTATTTCGGCAGTTCATCCTGCACGAGCGCCATCTGGCGCAGGGCGAGGGCGGCAGGGTAATCGATGGCCACCGGGAGCAATGTTCCGGGAGATGCCGGAGATCCAACTGGAACCAGGTTATTCATAATTTCTGTTAACTTTTTTCTTTGCCGAGAATTTTCTTCGTAATATTACCGGAGTCAGGATGACTAACCAGCCAGAATACAGACGAAGTCGCAAACAAAACTACCCCGTCAATGACGGTAGACACGATATTTTCGGGCACAGGTTTCACTCCTCTTCAGCGGGTTGCTATGGAACGGGAACATTCATGACACCAACATCCAGTAGATAAAGCCCAGAAAAGTCACCAAGCCCACCCAGAATAAGTCCTGGTTGGATAATTTCTCCCTCAGGATAGAAAGGAGATTTGTCTGCAGGTCAACGAGCTCCTCACTTTGCGAGGCAAGATCCCTTTCCAGCTCCAGGATTCTTTTCTGCGACTGAGCACACAGGGTAGCCAGCCGGATGACACCGGTTGCCCGTTGCGCCACCTCCTGGTCAGAATCTCCGCTCTGCGGCAGAGACAGTTTTTCTGCCCATAGTGGCAGGGCATCACATTTCTCGTCCGGGAGCTGGCCCCCTTTCCTGTGCCACAGATGATAAAATGGACGATTCCTAAGTGAAGTAATTAACTTATTATGCGACCGTTTTTTGCCTTCGAGCTGCACGATTTTTTCCTGCAGCCCGCGATAACAGTCTTCCAGCCGGTGTACCGCGGATACCAAGGGCTCCACCCGGAGCGTTGAACACCTGCCCCGTGGCAACTGCAGTTCGTCTGCCCGCAGCGGCATTGAGCTGGTTTCCCCCTCCGGGAACCGGAAACCCATTGCGTGCCACAGCCTGTCCCTCCGGATCTTGTTTTCTTCGTTTTCTTCATCAACCCGGGAAATTTCAATCGGCAAAACCAGGGTTGCTGGCGGAAGGCCTCTGGCCCAGAGAACAAACTGCTGCGTGATCCAGCTACCCAGGCCGAGTCCCTGCAGGCGGCGTTCCAGTCTGAACTCATCTGTAAACAGATGCAGGGCCTTCTGTTGAGGCCAGTAGATTGCAGTGAAAGTCTGAGTCTTCGTCTGTTTGGTATCGGCCAGGTACAGTGTCATTATGCAGGAGACCCGGTACAATCCGTCGGGAAAATGGTCAGAAGTTGGCCCCCACGATTCCTCCCTGCTCAGAATAACGACCAGATTTTCCTCCTGGCGGGTACTGTTATTTGTAATGCTCTCCGGCAATGTCACGAGCCACATTGTTTTGTCGTCACCAGTCCGGGTAACACAGTCGGTCATGTTTTTTTCCCTAACAGTGAGCAATACACTTTAAAGACCTTATCGATGAGGCAGGCTTTCCACGGCGGAGCGCTGTGTTCAGACTGCGGCAGATGGTAGTCACCCGTGAGCACCCAGAAATCAGGCTGGCCTGATTGTTCTGCCACCATTCTGCCGTTTCGTTTGAGAATTTTTGGAGATCGCCATTTCTGACGCCGGCGGGCTGTCTCGATGGGGCTGTCCTCATTAAGGCCAGAATAAAGCCACAGCTCCTGGTGGCCATATACATCCTCAAGCTCCCGGACCACATCGTTAAATGAGCTAAATGTTGGTGTACCCATACCTCGCCTCAAAAATAGTATCCGGTTCAATAGTCATTCTTGCCAAACAGCTGAGGCAGTTCATCAAACAACATCACATGGCGGGTGCGCTTTCCCTTGAAAATGCGCCTCATCACTGGCGTGAAATCCGCAGGCTCCCAGCCATAGGGCCACGTATAGAAGATTCCGGCTTTCAGCGTGTTATCTGGTCGTTCAGGGCCAGCGACGATACGTCTGACCTCCCTGTTCAGCGCCTCACCGCGCAGGCCATACTGCCCCAGGTAGCGGCGCAGCCGCGTTCTGGGCATCGGCGGGTCAGATTTCACGTAACCATTAACATCCAAATGCTGCGTGGCGGTGATGATAGTCATGCCGTACCTGCGCATGGTGCGGAAGGCGGCGGCCATCACGTCCGTTTCGGTCTCTGGTTCGTCATATGTTCTGTTCATCTGGTTTCCTGTTATACGTTGCCGTGATGCACCGAATCATTCATCATTTTTTTCAGTATGTTCAGTAGCGTTATCCGGAGGGGTAGCTTCGGCCACTTCTTTCAGTATTGATGACCATCCCCCGGCAAACCATTCGCCCGGATCTTCACCACTGAGTACCTGCTGCAGCCAGCGGGAAGGGGAGCGACGTCTGGCGTCACGGAACCAGACCGGATGGTGCTGACCCATGACTGACCAGAAATCAAAATCCGGCTCCGGGGGGGAGAACACATACGCATTCATGACCAGATTCCCGCCGTGTTGTCTGAGGAACAACAAAAATTCTTTCAGGTTTACATACCCCCCCGGCCCCATACCGGCACCAAGGAAAAACGCCTCTGTTACCACGCCGGCAGTGATACGGCCGTTCTGCTCATGCTGGCGCAGGATCATCAGGGTGCCATCATGGCGCCCACCGGCGATGCGGATGAACTCAAAGACATACCTTTCATCATCATCCGGGAAGAAAAACTCCTCCCAGCTGACACCAAAATACGTCCCCAGGATCACCAGCGGGAACATCTTCCCGTCACCGGTGGTCAGCCAGTCTGCACTGGCGCCGAACCGGCTTTCAATCCGTTCAGCCAGCTCACGGGTTAACTCACCGGCGCCATCGATACAGTCCAGGAGCAGTCCCGGGGAAACATGTAACCGGTGAGCTATCCGTACCTGGTCGGCGATCCGCGTCGGCCCGGGTTGCCCGGCCCCCGGGAAAAAGCCGTCAGCGGACAGACGGTCAAACAGGGCGCGCAGACGCCCGCCACATTCCTTCTGCCACTGTTGCCGGCTGGAGAGGATTTCCGGAGAGGTGGTCCCGGCAGGATACTGTCTGGCCAGCGCCAGGCGGATCTCCCCTTCGAGTGAACGTTCATTTTTCATCGCTGACTGCTCAATGCGTGCAAACAGCGCATCGTCAACATTTCTGGCCTGGATCTTCGCCATGACTCCTTCCTTATGCAAAACGTATTCAGGACTGGTAAATGGTCTTTGAAGTAAACATGAAACCTGATTTACCGCTATAACAATAAATGTATACGTTATGATTCATTTTGTACACAAAGGAAGAAATCAGCACGTGATAAGGCATGAAACAGTCACGCAGCTAAATTACCGGATGGCCGTTTCCGGCAGATCCGATTTTCCTGCGTATAACAATTTTCCGGAAGTGTACCTCGCACACGGAATAACCAAACCATCCTTTTCCGGTGGTGAGCGGGCGGTCACGGGGGAGGGGAAGGACACAACATATAGCGTCATCATCAGCTGAGAACACCGCTACATCTTGTGTTTCCGGGCCGCTGCGCGCCGGGGGCAGGAAAGCAGATCCGGAACTAGCTTTTTTCGGATCTCAGCAGAAAAAGAGAGAACTATGTATAGGTTTAACATATCCATATGCCCCACATCTGCATAGGCCTGACATACGCATATACTTACCATCTGCATATGCTATGACTATACATATGCTTTGCATCTGCATATACTGAACATAGTCATACAGGCCGGTCGGCCAGGAGGAAATGATGAGAACTGTATCCATTTTTAAAAACGGCAATAACCGCGCCATTCGTCTGCCCCGCGATCTGGATTTTGAGGGAGTGAGCGAGCTGGAGATCGTCCGGGAAGGGGACAG
>NZ_KV792562.1:18302-22801 GCF_001808265.1 Klebsiella sp. HMSC16A12 | reverse complement strand
GTTGGGTGTCCAACTTTTGGGGTGCAGTCCACTGCGCTTGCGCGGGCCTACAGACAATCAGAGCCGGATGCGTTGGCCGGGTAAGGCATAAGCCGCCACCCGGCATAACACACGCGGACTCAGAATCGCGTCACAAACGGCGCGGTATCCGGCAGGGCAATGGTGGTTGAGGCTTTTAGCTGCGGCGTCCCCAGATAGAGGAAGCCGACAATTTTATCCTGTTCGCGGCACTCGAAGCCGGCCCGCACCACCGGACTCTCGGTCAATGCTCCGCTGCGCCAGATACCGTTGAATCCCTGAGCCAGGGCCGCCATCTGCATCGCCATCACCGCGCAGCCAGCGGACATCTCCTGCTCCCAGCGCGGCACCTTAGGGTGGTCTTCACAGCGCGCGACCACGGTAATAATCAGCGGCGCGCGGAACGGCGCATTGCGGGCTTTCTCAATTCCCTTCTCATCCTGGCCGGCCTCTCTGGCCCCTTTTTCCAGCAACTGGCTGAAGCGCTCGCGGCCGTCATCGGCGATAATAAAGAAGCGCCACGGCTGCAGGGTGCCATGATCCGGGGCGCGCAGCCCGGCGCGCAGAATGTTTTCCAGCTGTTCGCCCGCCGGGGCAGGTTCCGCCAGGCGGGAAGCGCTGCGGCGATTAAGCAGTAGATCGAGAGCATCCATCTGTATAACTCCTGTGATGTCATTTTTCATAAAATTAACATGCACAAGGATTTTGTTACAGCGCGGTCGGTGATTCCTGCTGACAACCGACGGCTCACTCTTTAGGATAGCCAGACGCGGCGGCCCCTGCGGCCTGCCCTTTTTAGATAACGTTAGGGAGAAGACATGCGAACCCTTTGGCGACTGATTGCCAGCTTTTTTAAATGGACGTGGCGGATACTCAACTTTATTCGCAAACTGGCCCTCAATGCGATCTTCCTGGTGCTGGTGCTGGTGTGTATCGGCATCTGGAGCCAGTTCAGCAGCACCACCAGCGAACATGCCGCGCGCGGCGCGCTGTTGCTGGATATTACCGGCGTGGTGGTGGATAAACCATCCGCCAGCAGCAAGCTCGGCGTGATTGGCCGCCAGCTGTTTGGCGCCAGCTCGGACCGTCTGCAGGAGAACTCCCTGTTCGATATCGTGCAGACCATTCGCCAGGCGAAGGATGACCGCAATATCACCGGTATTGTGCTGGATTTGAAAAACTTCGTCGGCGGCGACCAGCCATCCATGCAGTACATCGGCAAAGCGCTGCGCGAATTCCGCGATAGCGGCAAACCGGTGTATGCCGTCGGCAGCAGCTACAGCCAGGGCCAGTACTACCTGGCGAGCTTCGCCAACAAAATCTGGCTCTCGCCGCAGGGCGAGGTAGACCTGCACGGCTTCGCTACCAACGGGCTATATTACAAATCGCTGCTGGATAAGCTGAAGGTCTCCACCCATGTCTTCCGCGTCGGCACCTATAAATCCGCCGTCGAGCCATTCATCCGCGATGATATGTCCCCTGCCGCCCGCGAAGCGGATAGCCGCTGGATTGGCGAACTGTGGCAGAACTACCTCAACACCATTGCCGCCAACCGCCAGATCACCGCCCAGCAGCTCTTCCCGGGCGCCCAGGGCATTATCGATGGCCTGCGTAAGGTGGGCGGCGATACGGCGAAATATGCGCTGGACAATAAGCTGGTGGATGAGCTGGCGACCTCCACGGAAGTGGAAAAGGCGCTGACCAAACAGTTTGGCTGGAGCAAAGCGGATAACAATTACCGGGCGATCAGCTACTACGACTACAACGTGAAGACGCCGTCTGACCAGGGTTCCGCCATCGCGGTAATCTTCGCCAACGGCGCCATCATGGACGGTGAAGAGACCCCGGGCAACGTCGGCGGCGACACCACCGCAGCGCAAATTCGCGATGCGCGCCTCGATCCGAAAATTAAGGCCATCGTTCTGCGCGTAAACAGCCCGGGCGGCAGCGTAACCGCTTCGGAAATCATTCGTGAAGAGCTGGCGGCAGCCAAAGCCGCCGGTAAACCGGTAGTGGTCTCGATGGGCGGCATGGCGGCGTCCGGCGGCTACTGGATCTCCACCCCAGCGGATTACATCGTGGCGAACCCAAGCACCCTCACCGGCTCCATTGGCATCTTTGGGGTGATCAACACCGTGGAAAATACCCTCGGGTCGATTGGCGTCCATACCGACGGCGTCGCCACGTCGCCGCTGGCGGATGTCTCCAGCACCAAAGCGCTGCCGCCGGAAGTGCAGCAGCTGATGCAGTTGAGCATTGAGAATGGCTATCAGCGCTTTATCACCCTGGTGGCTAACGCCCGTAAGAGCACGCCGGAGAAAATCGACCAGATCGCCCAGGGCCACGTCTGGACCGGGGAAGATGCCAAAGCCAACGGCCTGGTCGACAGCCTCGGCGACTTCGACGACGCGGTGGCCAAAGCCGCCGAGCTGGCGAAGCTGAAAACCTGGCACCTCAACTACTATCAGGAAGAGCCGACCTTCTTCTCGATGGTGCTGGACAGCCTGACCGGCTCGGTACGCGCCTCGCTGCCGGCGGCCATTCAGGCCTGGCTGCCTGCGCCGGTCGCCGCGGCGGCCGAGACGGTGAAAGCGGAGAGCGACAAGCTGGCGGCGTTTAACGACCCGCAGAATCGCTATGCCTTCTGCCTGACCTGCGCTAACATCCGTTAATACGCAGCGGCTGCCCCGTCTCCCGGGGCAGCCTTTTTCCCTCTCCTGCCAACACTGCCACAAAGCCCGCGACCGACGCTGTATTTTTTCCTGCGTCTCTTTATACTGCGCCTGTCTACGACCAACCTAAGCGATGCTATGCAAAAAAAATCGATTTACGTTGCCTACACCGGTGGGACCATCGGTATGCAGCGCTCTGAACACGGCTATGTACCCGTTTCCGGCCATCTGCAGCGTCAGCTGGCGCTGATGCCGGAGTTCCATCGTCCGGAGATGCCGGACTTCACGATCCATGAATACCATCCGCTGATGGATTCATCCGATATGACCCCCGAGGACTGGCAGCACATCGCCGACGATATCCGCAGCCATTATGAGGAGTATGATGGCTTTGTGATCCTCCACGGAACCGACACCATGGCGTTTACCGCCTCGGCGCTGTCGTTCATGCTGGAAAACCTTGGCAAGCCGGTCATTGTGACAGGGTCACAAATTCCGCTGGCCGAGCTGCGTTCCGATGGTCAGATTAACCTGCTCAACGCCCTGTACGTCGCCGCCAACTATCCGATTAACGAAGTGGCGCTGTTCTTCAACAATCGACTGTTCCGCGGCAACCGCACCACCAAAGCCCATGCCGACGGCTTCGACGCTTTCGCCTCGCCAAACCTTGCCCCGCTGCTGGAGGCCGGGATCCATATTCGCCGTCTCGGTACTCCGCCGGCGCCGCAGGGCAGCGGAGATCTTATCGTGCACCCCATCACTCCGCAGCCGATTGGCGTGGTGACGATTTACCCCGGCATCTCCGCCGACGTGGTGCGTAATTTTCTGCGCCAACCGGTGAAAGCGCTGATCCTCCGCTCCTATGGCGTCGGCAATGCCCCACAGAATGGCGAGTTTATTCAGGTGCTGGCGGAAGCCAGCCAGCGCGGTATTGTGGTGGTCAATCTGACGCAGTGCATGTCCGGAAAGGTGAACATGGGCGGCTATGCCACCGGCAACGCCCTCGCTCAGGCGGGGGTCATCAGTGGTTTCGATATGACGGTGGAAGCGACGCTGACCAAGCTACACTATCTGCTTAGCCAGCAGCTGGACGTTGACGCCATTCGCGCGGCGATGCAGCAAAATCTGCGTGGCGAACTCACCCCCGACGAGGCTTAAGGAGGACGTATGGCACATCGAGCGCTGTTACTGGTTGATTTGCAGAACGACTTTTGCGCCGGCGGCGCGCTGGCGGTTCCTGAAGGCGACAGTACCGTCGAGGTAGCCAATGCGCTTATCGACTGGAGCCTGGCGCGCGGCGAGCCCATCGTCGCCAGCCAGGACTGGCATCCGGCGGATCACGGCAGTTTCGCCAGCCAGCACCAGGTGGAACCCTACACCGAGGGCGAGCTGGACGGCCTGGCGCAAACTTTCTGGCCGGATCACTGCGTGCAGCACAGCGAAGGCGCGGCGCTGCATCCGCTGCTCAAGCAGCAGGCGATCGCCGCTGTGTTCCACAAAGGGCAAAACCGGATCATCGACAGCTATAGCGCTTTCTTTGACAACGGTCACCGGCAGAAAACCGAACTGGACGGCTGGCTGCGTGGTCAGGCGATCGTGGAGCTGACCGTTCTCGGCCTCGCCACCGATTACTGCGTTAAGTTCACCGTGCTGGATGCCCTGGCGCTGGGCTACGCGGTCAACGTCATCACCGACGGCTGTCGCGGCGTAAATCTGCAGCCGCAGGACAGCAGCCAGGCGTTTATGGAGATGGCCGCCGCGGGCGCCACGCTCTATACCCTCGACGACTGGCGGGAAACTCAGGCTTGA
>NZ_KV792562.1:0-18282 GCF_001808265.1 Klebsiella sp. HMSC16A12 | reverse complement strand
GCCCTCGCGCCGGGTCTTCTTCTGCCGCCTCGCTATCGTCCATAAATTGAACTCTCTCGCAGTTTCAACAGGTTATTGCTGCTAGTCTGGCAAGGCTGTTTTTTCGCCACGCCATTTCCGTGGCGTGGTTATTTTTATGTCAAAGAGGAACCACTATGAAACGTTTGCCCTTGCTGGCAGCTTTGCCCTTGCTTTGCGCTTCCGCGCTCTCTGCCCAACCGCTGATGTCCGTCGGCTATTTTAACGGCGGCGGCGACGTCACCGCCGGGCCGGGCGGTGATATCGATAAGCTGGACGTCCGGCAGATCACCCATCTCAACTACTCGTTTGGCCTTATCTATAACGATGAAAAAGACGAGACCAATGCGGCCCTGAAGGATCCTGCTCATCTGCACGAGATCTGGCTGTCGCCGAAGGTGCAGGCGGATCTGCAAAAGCTCCCCGCCCTGCGTAAACAGAATCCGGACCTCAAAGTCCTGCTGTCGGTCGGCGGCTGGGGCGCGCGTGGTTTCTCCGGCGCGGCGGCGACCGCAGAAAGTCGCGCCGTCTTTATTCGTTCCGCGCAGAAAATCATCCAGCAATATGGTCTGGACGGCATTGACCTCGACTGGGAGTTTCCGGTCAACGGCGCCTGGGGACTGGTGGCCAGCCAGCCGGCTGACCGCGACAACTTCACTGCCCTGCTGAAATCGCTGCGTGAGGCAGTCGGTGAGCAAAAGCTGGTGACTATCGCCGTGGGCGCCAATGCCGAGAGCCCGAAAAGCTGGGTGGACGTCAAAGCGGTGGCCCCGGTGCTGAACTACATCAACCTGATGACCTACGACATGGCCTACGGCACGCAGTACTTCAACTCGAATCTGTATGACTCCAGCCACTGGCCGACGGTCGCCGCAGCGGATAAATACAGCGCCGATTTTGTGGTCAACAATTACCTGGCCGCCGGGCTTAAACCCAGCCAGATGAACCTCGGGATTGGTTTTTATGGCCGGGTACCGAAACGGGCGGTCGAGCCGGGGATTGACTGGACGAAAGCGGATGCGCAAAACAATCCGGTCACCCAGCCCTATTTTGGGCCACAACAGATCGCGCTGTTTGCCTCGCTGGGCTATGACCTGAGCAAAGACACCTATGTGAAATACAATGATATCGTGGGCAAACTGCTCAACGATCCGCAAAAGCGTTTTACCGAGCACTGGGACGATGAGGCGAAGGTTCCGTGGCTGTCGGTGCAGTCCGCGGAGGGCAAGCCGCTGTTCGCCCTCTCCTATGAGAACCCGCGCTCGGTAGCCATTAAGGCGGATTATATCAAGGCGAAGGGCCTCGCCGGGGCCATGTTCTGGGAATATGGCGCCGATGACCAGAATCAGCTGGCCCGTCAGCTGGCGGAATCGCTGGGGATCAAACACTAATCATGGCTGTTCCGCCGCATCGTCGGCACCGGGAGGCGTGACGCAGGCAGCATCGCCTGCAATGCAGGTATATCGCGCCGCCCGGGATAGGTTATGATGCCTGTTATCCGCTGCGCCAGGGGTTGGCGCAGCTTAACCGTTTGACAGGAGGCAGGGGGCCATGGCCTATATCCCCAAAAATTACGCACGTCTGGAAGTGGGTTACCGCGAAAAGGCGCTCAAGCTTTTTCCCTGGGTGTGCGGACGCTGCTCACGGGAGTTTGTCTACTCCAATCTGCGCGAGCTGACGGTGCACCACATCGATCACGACCACTCCAATAACCCGGAAGATGGCAGCAACTGGGAGATGTTGTGCCTGTACTGTCACGATCACGAACATTCCAAGTACACCGAAGCCGATCAGTATGGCTCCACGGTGGTGGCAGGGGAAGATGCGCAAAAGAGCGTCGGCGAGGCCACCTACAACCCGTTTGCCGATCTGAAAGCGATGATGAACAAAAAGTAAGCGAAGCGGCTGACCGCCGGACGCGGTCATTCGACATGACGCCATCCGGCGCGCGGTTACCCGACGCCGGAACGTCTCACCGCCGGCCGGCGGTTTATTGCAGTTTAACGGTGGCGATCGGCTTCGGCACGATGCCAAAATCCTCTTTCAGCTGCTGTTTGCTCTTCATTACCATCTGCCCGCTGGTGTCGATGGTCATGTGCTGGGCGTCGGTGTTATACCGTGCCTGCCAGAGCATCACCAGCTGCAGGCTATTTTCCTTCTGCTCCGGCGTCAGCGCGACGCCATCCGGCCATTTTCCCAGCTCTACCGCCGTCGCCAGACGCTGATACACTTCCGGCGTCATACTGTCGATAATTTGCTCAATATCCATCTTCCGCTCACCTCCGCCTGGAATAATTTGCTGAATCGTTTCTTCAACCCTTGATTTGCTCGCCATTTTGCTCATCGGTGAAGCTCAGCGATGCCGAGTTGACACAATAGCGCTCGCCGGTCGGCTGCGGACCATCCGGAAACACGTGGCCGAGATGAGCATCACAGTTTCCGCAACGGATCTCAATGCGCTGCATGCCGTGCGAATTGTCGGTCAGATAGCGAATGGCCTCCGCGCTTACCGGCTCGTAGAAGCTCGGCCAGCCGCAGCCGGAGTCGTATTTAGTCTGGGAGTTAAACAGCGGCGCATCGCACACCAGGCAGTGGTACACGCCATTTTTCTTGTTGTGCAACAGCCGTCCGGTGAAAGGCGGTTCGGTGCCATGATGCTGCGTCACGTAAAACTGCATTTCGCTCAAGCCATTTTTCAGCTCTTCCGGGGTGGGTTTATTCGCCATGGGCTTACATCTCGCTTTGCAATGGACTACTTTCGCTCCAATTCTAACAAAACATTAACAATGAAGCGTACACTTTTGTTCTAAACTTATCCGGTGCCCACAGGCAGCCAGATAATTGTGACTTAAATCACATTTTTATCTTAAATGCCCTTTAAAATTCCGCGCGCAGCCCCCATATGGAATTGGGCTCAAAGGGAAAGTGAGGCAAATCAATCGCGCAAAGGTCTGCTCAGGATTGATTTGTCGCAATGATTGACACGATTCCGCTTGACGCTGCGTAAGGTTTTTGTAATTTTACAGGCAACCTTTTATTCACTAACAAATAGCTGGTGGAATATATGACTATCAAAGTAGGTATCAACGGTTTTGGCCGTATCGGTCGCATTGTTTTCCGTGCTGCTCAGAAACGTTCTGACATCGAGATCGTTGCAATCAACGACCTGTTAGACGCAGAGTACATGGCTTACATGCTGAAGTATGACTCCACTCACGGTCGTTTCGACGGTACCGTTGAAGTGAAAGACGGTCATCTGGTCGTTAACGGTAAAAAAATCCGTGTTACCGCTGAACGTGACCCGGCTAACCTGAAGTGGGACGAAGTTGGTGTTGACGTTGTTGCTGAAGCAACCGGTATCTTCCTGACCGACGAAACCGCTCGTAAACACATCACCGCTGGCGCGAAAAAAGTCGTTCTGACTGGCCCGTCCAAAGACAACACTCCGATGTTCGTTCGCGGCGCTAACTTCGACGCTTACGCTGGCCAGGACATCGTTTCCAACGCTTCCTGCACCACCAACTGCCTGGCGCCGCTGGCTAAAGTTATCAACGACAACTTCGGTATCGTTGAAGGCCTGATGACCACCGTCCACGCTACCACCGCTACTCAGAAAACCGTTGATGGCCCGTCTCACAAAGACTGGCGCGGCGGCCGCGGCGCAGCTCAGAACATCATCCCGTCCTCTACCGGCGCTGCTAAAGCAGTAGGTAAAGTACTGCCAGAACTGAACGGCAAACTGACCGGTATGGCGTTCCGCGTTCCGACTCCGAACGTATCTGTTGTTGACCTGACCGTTCGTCTGGAAAAAGCGGCGTCCTACGAAGAAATCAAGAAAGCCATCAAAGCCGCTTCTGAAGGCGCTATGAAAGGCGTTCTGGGTTACACCGAAGACGACGTTGTTTCTACCGACTTCAACGGCGAAGTTTGCACTTCCGTGTTCGATGCTAAAGCGGGTATCGCACTGAACGACAACTTCGTGAAACTGGTTTCCTGGTACGACAACGAAACCGGCTACTCCAACAAAGTTCTGGATCTGATTGCCCACATCTCCAAATAAGTTGAGATGAAAAAGTAATCTGTAAGAGCGACTTCGGTCGCTCTTTTTTTTGTCTGCAGAGATAGGATTGCACAATGATAAATAAAATTTTTGCTCTCCCGGTGAATGAAACCATTTCTCCCGTGATCTCCCGTCGCCAGCTGGACGACCTGGAGCTGATTGTCATCGACCATCCGCAGGTGAAAGCCTCTGTGGCGCTGCAGGGGGCGCACCTGCTCTCCTGGAAACCCGCCGGTGAAGAAGAAGTTCTGTGGCTGAGCAACAACACCCCGTTTAAACAGGGCGTCGCCCTGCGCGGCGGCGTGCCGATTTGCTGGCCCTGGTTTGGTCCTTCTGCGCAGCAAGGTCTGCCGTCGCACGGCTTTGCCCGCAATCTGCCATGGACCCTGGAAGGTCATGACGAAGACGACAGCGGCGTAATGTTGACCTTTGCGCTCCAGCACAGCGCTGAAACCATGAAGCTCTGGCCGCACGAGTTCACCCTCTATGCCCGCTTTAAGCTGGGTAAGACCTGTGAAATCGAGCTGGAAGCCCACGGTGAATTCGAGACCACCTCTGCCCTGCACAGCTATTTCAACGTCGGCGATATCGCGGCGGTGAAGGTGAGCGGTCTTGGCGAGCGCTATATCGATAAAGTGAACAATGCCGAAGAAGGCGTTCTGAGCAACGGCGTGCAGACCTTCCCGGACCGCACCGATCGCGTCTATCTCAACGCCGACAGCTGCAGCGTGATCCATGACGACGCGCTAAACCGCACTATCGACGTGGTGCATCATCATCAGCACAATGTGGTGGCCTGGAACCCGGGCCCGGCGCTGTCCGTCAGCATGGGCGATATGCCGGACGATGGCTACAAAACCTTCGTTTGCGTCGAAACCTGCTGCGTAACCCAGCCGCAGAAAGCCAGCGAAGAGACGCCCTCTCGCCTGGCGCAAACCATCAGCGTGAAAAAACGCTAATAGCAAAAGCCCCGTTGGTAACGGGGCTTTTGTTTTTCTTTGCCGTGAACGATGGGTTAAACCATATCCAGCCGGGTTTTTCGCTGCGGCGGCGGATAGAGGCGGTCCAGCTGCGCGAGCTCTTCCCCACTAAGGACGATGTCGAGCGCTGCGGCATTCTGCACCACATGCTCAATACTGGCCGCTTTCGGGATCGCCAGCACTCCCGGATGACGAATCACCCAGGCGAGCAGCAGTTGCGCTACCGTAATCCCCCGCGCGTTAGCCATATTAATGATATCGCTATGCTGAAAAAGTCCATCGCGTAAGCGCCCCGCCTGCGCCAGCGGGCAGTAGGCCATCACCGGCAGACTGTGCTGCTGGCACCAGGGCAGGAGATCGTATTCAATGCCCCGCGATGCGAGATGGTAGAGCACCTGGTTGGTTGCACAGTGCTCGCCATCCGCCGTCCGCCACAGCGCCTGCATATCCTCGGTGTCCAGATTAGAGACGCCCCAGCGGCGGATCTTGCCCTCGGCCACCAGCTTCTCCATCGCCTCAACCGTCTCCTGCAGCGGGATATCCCCGCGCCAGTGCAGGAGATACATGTCCAGATAGTCGGTCTGCAGCCGGCGCAGGCTGTTTTCACAGGCGCGGTGCATCGCCGCTTTGCCGGCATGCCAGGGATAGACTTTGGAGACCAGCACTACCCGGTCGCGCAGACCGCGGATCGCCTGGCCCACCACTTCCTCCGCCCCGCCGTCGGCGTACATTTCCGCCGTATCGATCACCGTCAGTCCATGGTCGATGCCCGCCCGCAGTGCAGCCACTTCCTGCTGACGCTGCGCCGCATGTTCGCCCATATACCAGGTGCCCAGCCCGATGGCCGGCACTGCCGCCTGCTCGCCGAAGCGTACTGTTTTTTTCACCATCTTCTCCTCCTTAACCGTATGCACCACCATAAAGCAAAACAGGGCGCAAGGCCCTGTTTTGATGCATGAAGCGCACTGTAAGAATGCACAATCAGAAGGTGTAGGTGATCCCGGTGGAGATCAGACCGCTCCAGGATTTATCCACCATCGGACTGTCGGTAATTTCATCCGACAGACGCGTGTAGCGCGCCACGCCGTAAACGCTCCAGTCACCAAGGAAGCGATAGTTAGCCGACAGTTCCAGATACGGGTTCCAGCTACTGTCCGGGTCATAGCTGCGCATGCCGCTGCGGCGCGACTCGTGCCGGGAGACACCATAGTAGTATTCGTTCTGATTGTCGCTGTTCCACTCCACGCCAATACCCGGCGTCAGCGTCAGGTTACCGTTGGTGTAACGGTACAGCCAGGCGAGATCCCAGTTAATACCGTTGCTGTTATCCAGCGTATCGCCGGCAATCGTCGTGCGCAGGAAGCCATAGGGCGTGTTGTGGACATAAGAAAGACCGGCCATCACGGTCGATTTACGTTTATCCAGTCGACGCATCTGCTCGCTGTCGCTGTCGCCCGGCTTGAAGTACATTGGCGACCAGTAGGCCGTAATCGACAGTTTATCGTTGGTGTCATTCCACAGGTAGTAACCCCCGCCCAGACCGTGGAACCAGAAGTTTTCGCTCTCATAACTAATGACCGGCACCGGATAGACATCCGCATCATATTGCTTATACGGATGCTCAACGACCCCTACGCCAGCCCCAAGAGTGAACTTCCCGTCGGCATGCGCCGCGCTGGCGGACGTCGCTATCAGCACGCCGAGTGCCAGAAGTTTGATTTTAGTCACAATCCATATTCCCGTTGTCAAATAATCAGCCCGTGCAGTGTACCGTCGTAGGTCTCATGCCTCAAATTCTTTACCCGATATGACACAAATCGTTCACTTTGCCACCCTTCTCTTACCATCCGGTGACAGCCCGATGACAACTTTGCGTCCCAACGAATCAAAAAGCGCCATGTTCAGGATGAGTTATTGATATGTCATTGAAATTGATTTTCTGCGCCATGCAAGATTTCTAAATGCATCTACGCTTAAATTTAGAAGGTGTAATTGCCGGGCACATTCACGCTACCCCACCCGCAACCTGGCATAAGGGTTGCTGGATACCAGGAGAGCGATGTTCAGCTTATGTCTTCCGGGGGCCCCCACTATTCATATGAACGGCTCTCAACCTGTGCTAAAAAACGAAAGGACGGCATGCCATGAATATATTCGATCACTATCGCCAGCGCTACGAAGCTGCCAAGGACGAAGAGTTCACACTGCAGGAGTTTCTTACCATCTGCCGGCAAGATCGCAGTGCCTATGCCAATGCGGCAGAACGTCTGTTGATGGCCATTGGTGAACCCGTCATGGTTGATACGGCTCTCGAGCCGCGGCTATCCCGTCTCTTTTCAAACCGGGTTATCGCACGCTATCCGGCATTTGAAGAGTTTTACGGTATGGAAGACGCCATTGAGCAGATCGTTTCCTACCTCAAGCATGCCGCCCAGGGGCTGGAAGAGAAGAAACAGATCCTCTATCTGCTGGGGCCGGTGGGCGGTGGTAAATCGTCGCTGGCTGAACGGCTGAAAGCGCTGATGCAGCGCGTGCCCATCTATGTGCTGAGCGCCAACGGCGAACGCAGTCCGGTCAACGATCACCCGCTGTGCCTGTTCAATCCGCAGGAAGATGCGCAGATCCTCCAGAAAGAGTATGGCATCCCGACCCGCTATCTCGGCACCATTATGTCGCCGTGGGCGGCCAAGCGCCTGCACGAGTTTGGCGGCGATATCACTAAATTCCGCGTGGTTAAAGTCTGGCCATCGATTCTCGAGCAGGTTGCCATCGCCAAAACCGAACCGGGTGATGAAAACAACCAGGATATTTCAGCGCTGGTCGGTAAGGTGGATATCCGTAAGCTGGAACACTATGCGCAGAACGACCCGGACGCCTACGGCTACTCCGGTGCGCTGTGCCGCGCCAACCAGGGGATTATGGAGTTCGTCGAGATGTTTAAAGCGCCGATTAAGGTGCTGCATCCGCTGCTGACCGCCACCCAGGAAGGTAACTATAACGGCACCGAAGGGATCTCCGCCCTGCCGTTTAACGGGATCATCCTTGCTCACTCCAACGAATCGGAATGGGTGACCTTCCGTAATAACAAGAACAATGAGGCCTTCCTCGACCGCGTCTATATCGTCAAGGTGCCTTATTGCCTGCGTATCTCCGAAGAGATCCGCATCTATGAAAAACTGCTCAACAACAGTGAGCTGACCCATGCGCCATGCGCCCCGGGCACCCTGGAAACGCTGGCGCGCTTTTCGATTCTGTCGCGCCTGAAAGAGCCGGAAAACTCGAGCATCTACTCGAAGATGCGGGTCTATGACGGCGAAAGTCTGAAAGATACCGACCCGAAAGCGAAGTCCTATCAGGAGTATCGCGATTACGCCGGGGTTGATGAAGGGATGAACGGGCTCTCCACCCGCTTTGCCTTTAAGATCCTGTCTCGGGTATTTAACTTCGACCACGTCGAGGTGGCCGCTAACCCGGTGCATCTGTTCTATGTGCTGGAGCAGCAGATTGAGCGCGAACAGTTCCCACAGGAGCAGGCCGAGCGCTATCTGGAATTCCTCAAAGGCTATCTAATCCCGAAATACGCCGAGTTTATCGGCAAAGAGATCCAGACCGCTTATCTGGAATCCTACTCCGAGTATGGGCAGAACATTTTCGATCGCTATGTCACCTACGCTGACTTCTGGATCCAGGATCAGGAATACCGCGATCCGGACACCGGGCAGCTGTTTGACCGTGAATCGTTGAATGCCGAGCTGGAGAAAATTGAGAAGCCAGCCGGGATTAGCAACCCGAAAGACTTCCGTAACGAAATCGTCAACTTTGTGCTGCGCGCCAGAGCCAACAACAGCGGACGTAATCCGAACTGGACCAGCTATGAGAAACTGCGCACGGTTATTGAGAAGAAAATGTTCTCCAATACCGAAGAGCTGTTGCCGGTCATTTCGTTTAATGCCAAAACCTCAACCGATGAGCAGAAAAAACACGACGACTTTGTCGACCGCATGATGGAGAAAGGCTACACCCGCAAACAGGTTCGCCTGCTGTGCGAGTGGTACCTGCGGGTTCGTAAATCGTCCTGATGCGTCCAACCCGGCGGCACGCCGCCGGGTCAACTGCAGCTGAATGATGATAAGTAAAGTTGGCTAATGCAGTACAGGAGGGCATATGACCTGGTTCATAGACCGACGCCTGAACGGGAAAAACAAAAGCGCCGTCAACCGCCAGCGCTTTTTGCGCCGTTATAAGGCGCAGATTAAACAGTCGATCTCCGAGGCCATCAACAAGCGCTCGGTGACCGATATTGAGAGCGGAGAATCCGTCTCGATCCCGACGGACGATATCAACGAGCCGATGTTTCATCAGGGTCGCGGCGGCCTGCGCAACCGCGTCCACCCGGGCAACGACCATTTTGTGCAAAACGACCGCATTGAGCGCCCGCAAGGCGGTGGCGGCGGCGGCGGTAGCGGTCAGGGGCAAGCCAGCGCCGATGGTGAAGGAAAGGATGAGTTTGTCTTCCAGATCTCGAAAGATGAATACCTGGATCTGTTATTTGAAGATCTGGCCCTGCCGAACCTGAAGAAAAACCAGCACCGGCAGCTGAACGAGTTTAAAACCCATCGCGCGGGTTTTACCTCCAATGGGGTGCCAGCCAACATCAGCGTGGTACGTTCACTGCAGAACTCGCTGGCCCGCCGTACGGCGATGACCGCCGGCAAGCGTCGTGAACTGCGCGCCCTGGAGGAGGATCTGGAAGCCATCAGCCGCAGCGAACCGGTGCAGCTGCTGGAGGAGGAGCGCCTGCGCAAAGAGATTGCCGAACTGCGGGCTAAAATAGAGCGAGTGCCGTTTATCGACACCTTTGATTTACGCTACAAAAATTACGAAAAACGGCCGGAGCCTTCCAGCCAGGCGGTGATGTTCTGTCTGATGGACGTCTCAGGCTCGATGGACCAGGCCACCAAAGACATGGCCAAGCGCTTTTATATCCTGCTGTATCTGTTCCTCAGCCGGACTTATAAAAACGTCGACGTGGTCTATATCCGCCACCATACCCAGGCAAAAGAGGTGGATGAGCACGAATTCTTCTATTCTCAGGAAACCGGCGGCACCATTGTCTCCAGCGCCCTGAAGCTGATGGATGAAGTAGTGCAGGCCCGCTATGATCCGGCGCAGTGGAACATCTACGCCGCCCAGGCGTCGGATGGCGACAACTGGGCCGATGACTCCCCGCTGTGCCACGAACTGCTGGCGAAGAAAATTCTGCCGGTGGTGCGTTATTACAGCTATATCGAAATTACCCGCCGGGCGCATCAGACCCTGTGGCGCGAGTATGAACACCTGCAGGCGACTTTTGATAATTTCGCCATGCAGCATATTCGCGACCAGGAGGATATCTACCCGGTATTCCGCGAACTGTTTCACAAGCAGTCATCTAAAAGTGAAGCTTAATTAAATACTCAGCCAGTGAGTCGAGTGACTTGCTGGCTGTTTTCCTCAGACACAAGGCCCGGTGGCACATCCATACATCATGTAAAACGGAAACAACGGGGCCAGGGCAACGGCGCCAAGCGAGCTAATCGTTTTGGTCTTATCATTGATTGATACCACAACGGGGTGCGCTAACTGGTAGGCGGCGGCCAGATCTGACGCGTCCGATGCAGTCCAAAATCCTGTCGCTTTAAACAACACCCCGAGGCGATCGTTATCAATTTGCACCGCATGATACTGATTCACCAGCTCGCTATGCTGCCCGGCATCCAGTTTGCGCTGATCCATCACCACCAGATATTCCGCCGTCACCTCATGTTGTACCACGACAAAGTTAACCCGCACGCCGGAAGCCTGTTGGTGAAAGCGTTCATAAAAGGTCTTATAACGCTGATATTCCTGAGGCACACCGTCACGGACAAAGCGGTAACTGTATTTCGCTGAGCTGGCGACAATACCGGACTTTGTGGGTTTCATCGCCACAATGGTATCCCGAGGCGGCAAGTTTGGCGTGCTGGTACATCCTGCGAGTATCGCCACCACCACCAGCGATAAGACATATTTCATCATTTTCAGCCGTTCCTGTTCGCGATTTTCTCTATGACATCTGGCGTTTTTTTAACACTCCAGGTACAAATCCCTAACCCTGTGTATCATAACTGCCTAATCTGCTTCAAACATTCGCGCGATCGTCAGCGTTGAACTGTTTCTACTCTCAGGAGCCTGCTATGACCCCTTTTTATCAATTGACGGCTACCCGCCTGCGCGGCCAGCCCCTCTCCATGGCTGACTATGCTGGCAAGGTGGTTCTGGTGGTGAATACGGCCAGCCATTGTGGCTTCACACCGCAATACGCTGGCCTGGAAGCGCTCTACAAAAAGTACGCGGCTCAGGGGCTGGTAGTGCTTGGTTTCCCGTGCAACCAGTTTGGTAAGCAGGAACCCGGCGGTGCGGATGAAATCGAGCAGACTTGTCACGTTAACTACGGCGTGAGCTTCCCGATGTTTGAGAAAGTGGACGTCAACGGCCCCGCCGCACACCCGCTGTTTCGTTATCTGAAACAAGCGTTGCCCGGCGTGCTCGGCGGACGGATCAAGTGGAATTTCACCAAGTTCCTCATCGGTCGCGACGGCACACCCCTCACGCGTTTTGCGCCGTTCACGACGCCGGAGAAAATGGAAGCCTCCATTGTCGCGGCCCTCACGCGCTGAGTGTTCCCGTCATGCCACGTTCACCCAGCGGCGGCTGGCTGTCCATACAAGGTAGACGTCGCTCTCACGCAGCCAGCAACCGCCTGCTGCTGGCCAATCTTCCACCTGCCCGGTCATCAGCCTACAGCGGCGACACGGCCTCGACTTCATGCTGAAACACATAGGGGTCGGAGAGGAGTTCGAATGCTTCGTCGTCCGGATAGGTGACCGCGACGTGATAGTCTTCGCCAGCGAAGGCTTTGACCGCCGCGAGATCCTGCCAGTAGGTGGCAAGAAAGAAATGCGCCCATTCGCCCTGGTTTTCCTGGCGCACCAGCGCCCCCCGGTTGCCGGCGATGCTCTGAGCGTGTTCCACGCCGGTCCGCTCGAGGTGGCGGGCAAACCCCTCAGCATGTTGCAATGGCACACAGCCGTGCCAGGTCCTGACAATCATTTGCGTTCTCCTGTGGTGATAAACGTCTCACCCTAACATCGACAGGCATTTCTGTGGGAGCGCAACAATGCCGCGCTGGCAACAACACAAAATTATTTTGCCGGACGGGGATATCCTCTCACTCTGCAGTATTTCCGACTGCGGGGCAGCATTGGGCCGAATATTGCGCGGCGAGTATCACTGTTAGCTGGCGCGGAAAAAATCGTGGCTCGTCAGCCTCGGGCAGTCTTATCGATACACGCCCAAGCCGCGCCCCTTCAGGGCATCGCCAGCCGATCTTGATGGTCCGCAAAGAGAGCGATGAGATGGTCGGCGAGAACCCGCACGCGTCTGGATCCGGCCAGGTCAGAATGCATCACCAGCCAGAGGGTCTGATCCGCGCCGATCTCCGGCTGCAGGCACTGCAGGCCGCTGGCCCGCGCCATAAAGTGCGGCAGGACGCCCAATCCGAGTCCCGCGGATACTGCGGAAACCTGGGCCACGAGCGTATTGGCTTCGACTTTACACGGCCGGCCGCGCAGGGTGCGCGTGATCCATTGGGCGGCCGGCAGGTGCTGGTGAGTTTCCGGCCAACCCACAAAGTCCGCCTCGCTCAGCGACAGGCCGTCCGCGCCGACCAGACAGTCGGCGGCGCCATAGACGCCAAACCCCACCGTCCCCAGCCGCTTTAACGTCAGATGCCCGGCCTCAGGCTTGACCATGCGGATCGCCAGATCGGCATCCCGACGGTGCAGGTTCACCGGCTGCACACCGCTCAGCACCTCCACCCGCAGCTCGGGATAATGGTCCAGGAGCCCTTTCAGGGAGGGCAGAATAAAATGCGTGGCCAGGTTATCCGAGGTGGCCAGGCGAACAACCCCGGCGACATGCCCCTGCAGTTGCGCCGCTTCGCCGAACGCCAGGCCAGCGTATTCCAGCGCCTCCGCCCGCGCGAGCAGGGCTTCGCCATCGTCGGTCAGGCGGTAGCCGCTCTGATGGCGGCTGAAGAGCGGAACGTTCAACGCCTGCTCCAGCCGATCCAGCCGGCGGGAGACCGTGGCAATCCCCATGTTCATCTTGTCGGCGGCGCCGCTCAGCGTTCCCGCCCGGGCGATGGCGAGGAATATGCGAGCATCATCCCAGTGGAATTCTGCGGTCATCTATTTTCCATGTATGGAAAACGGCTCTCCGTTTTCCGCTCTTTTTTATCAGTTTCGCAGGGATGATACTGCACGCCATTCGCGGAGACAACCAGGCCATCCGATCGCCTGCTCTCTCCTCACCTGAACGTCCGTGCACCGCACGGAACGCTCCTTTCCTAAGGATACGCCTGATATGAAAGAGATTGCTTTACCCCTCCACCCGGCACCGGCGCGCGTCTGGATTGCCGTCGTTGCGCTCGGGATCTGCGCCTTTTCGATCGTCACCAGCGAACTGGCGCCGGTGGGCATGCTCAGCGCCCTGGCGGCGGATTTTCACCAGACGGAATCCGGCGTGGGCCTCGCCGTCACCGCCTATGGCTGGGTAGGCGCCCTGGCGGCTCTGCTTTCCGGCGCAATGCCGACGCGTATTTCCCGCAAGGCGCTGCTGGTCGGGCTGATGCTGATCCTCGCGTTTTCCTGCCTCGCCGCAACCCGGTCTTATTCGATGTTCGCCCTGATGAGCGCCCGCATGATTGGCGCCCTGGCGCATGGCGCCTTCTGGGCCTTAATTGGCATTGTCGCCGCGCAGCTGGTGCCGCCGCACCGGCTGGGGCTGGCCACGGCGATCATTTTTGGCGGCGTGTCAGCGGCAAGCGTAGTGGGGGTGCCGCTGGCGAGCTTTATCGCCACCCTGGCGGGCTGGCGACTCGCGTTTATGTCGATGGCCTTGCTGTCACTAGCCGCCGCTGCGGTGCTGTGCTCGACGCTGCCCCCGCTGGCCGCCCCTGCCCCCGTCAGGCTGCGTGTTTATCGCGATATCTTCCGCAATCCGCTGCTCGGTGGCCTGTATGGCGCCACGGCCTGCATCATTACCGCTCACTTTGCCGCCTTCACCTACATTGAACCGCTGCTGATAAATCTGCAGGGAGTCCCGGCGACCGCCCTCTCCGGCCTGCTGCTGCTGTCAGGGGTTTCCGGGCTGCTGGGTAACGTTATCGCGGGTAAGCTTATCGATCGTCATCTGAAGGGGCTGATTTTCGCTGCGCTGCTGCTGAGCGGGGGCGCGCTGGCGCTCCTTGGCGCCGCCCGTCTTGCGCCACTGCCGTTCTGTTTTAGCGGGCTACTGTTAGCCCTGTGGGGCGCCGGCATCGCGATTGTGTTCGTCGGCTTACAGACCTGGCTGCTGCGCAGCGCGGGCGCGGTCGCCCAGCCGGCGTCAGCCATTTATGTGGCCATTTTTAATGCCGCCATCGGCACCGGGGCGTTTGTCGGCGGCCAGCTGATCGCCTCAGCTGGCCTGTCGGGAATGGTGTGGCTGGCGGCGGGGATCATGGTGGGCAGTACGCTGCTGATCGCCCTGCTGAAAGCGCCTCTGCCCGGTCAGGTCAGTGCGGCGACGGCAGGCGCTTAGATTTGCGCCAGCCCGCCGTCGACATAGATCTCCGCGGCGTTAATAAAGCTCGACTCATCCGACGCTAAAAATACCACCGTCCGGCCAATCTCCTCCGGCTCGCCCAGCCGCCCGAGCGGTACACCGGCCGCCAGAGCATCGAACAAGCCCTGGCGGTCCGCCTCCGCCACCAGCCCTCCCAGACCCGGGGTACGTACCGGACCCGGGCTGACCACATTGATGCGGATCCCGCGGTCGCTAACCTCCAGCGCCCAGGAGCGCGCCAGGCTGCGTACCGCGGCCTTACTGGCGCTATAGATGCTGAAGTTAGCCGTCCCTTTTACCGCCGCCGTAGAGCCGGTCAAAATCACCGAGGCGCCATCGGTGAGCAGCGGCAGCGCTTTTTGCACGGTGAACACCACCCCGCGCACGTTGGTGGCGAAAATTCGGTCGACGTGCGCTTCGGTGATGGCGCTCAGCGGCAGCATGTCTCCGCCGCCGGCATTGGCGAACAGCACATCCAGCCGGCCGGACTCTTCGGCAATGGTCGCAAATACCGTGTCAAGGTCGCTTAACACGGCGGCGTCGGCGCGGATCCCGCGGGCGGCGGGTCCGATGAATCTTACCGCCGCATCCAGCTCCTCCTGACGGCGGCCGGTGATGTACACCTTCGCGCCCTGCTCCGCCAGTGCTTTCGCCGACGCCAGGCCAATCCCGGCGCTGCCGCCGGTGACTAACGCCACTTTATCCGCAAGTTTTTTGCTCATGGTGCATTTCCTTGGTTAGAGTATAAACAGGCCAGGCTCGCGAACGCGCCCCGCCGGGTATGGAAAGCACTGTAATCGTCCCGGCGAGGCGGAAAAATGGCCTAATCTGAAAAACACTCTTCCCCTCGGTGGATAATGACCTCCAGTAACCAGGATAAAGCGAATAATGGACCGGTTTTCAGCTCTCAAAGCCTTCACTCGCGTTGTCGAAGCCGGCAGCTTTACCCGCGCCGCGGACTCGCTGAATATGCCCAACGCCACCCTCAGCAAAACCATTCAGCAACTGGAAGCGCATCTTGGGGTTTCCCTCCTGCAGCGCACCACGCGGCGTATTACCGTGACGCCGGAAGGACGGGAGTACTATGAAAAAGCCCGCTGTCTGCTGGAAGACCTGGAAGAGATCGACGCGTCTTTCAATACCGCCCGCAATAAGCCGAAGGGCCATCTACGGATCGCCATCGGCGGGTCGACCGCGTGCGATGTGCTGATCCCGCTGCTGGCGGACTTTATGACCTCCTGGCCGGATATCCGTATCGATTTGCAGGTGGCCGATAAGCCCGCGGACCTCATCAGCGGCAATATTGACTGCGCCATCCGCGGCGGTCCGATGGAAGACTCGACGCTGATCGCCCGTAAAATCGGCGAGGCGACGCTGGTCACCTGCGCCACCCCGGGCTATCTTCAGCGCTACGGCACCCCCGCCTCGCCGGATGAACTACATCATGGCCACCGGCTCATCAGCTATCTGTCGCCGGCCAGCGGCAGAGCGTTTCCGTTTCGCTTTACGCGTCACGGCGTCAGTACCGAGCTGAAGACAGAGCCCCATCTCGGCATCAATGAGAGCAACGCGCATATTGCCGCCGGCGAGGCGGGCTTAGGCATTGTGCAGACCTTTACCTATTCGCTGAAACCGGCGCTGGCGAGCGGCGAACTGGTGGAGATCCTCAGCGCCTGGCGCCCGGCCCCCTATCCTTTTCACGTTGTCTATGCCCGGCACCGGCACGTCCCGCCCCGGCTCCGCGTCTTTATTGACTGGCTGGCGGCGGTTTTTCCGGCCGCGGTGCAGGGATAGCGCGCGTTATCTGACGCGGAGCAGGTCGCCGTATCGCGTGGTGTAGCGCGGCGAGAGCATCTCCCGCTTCATCTGCCACTGCTGCTGGATCCCCTGGCCGGCAAAATAGAGCGCCCCCCTGCCGTTTTTCGCATTCAGCTGATCGAGAACCTGCATCAGTCTGGCGCTGTTGTGCCGCGGAGCAAGCTCGTCGAACAGATTCAGCTGGGCGACGCCCTGGCTGTAGAAATCGCCGAGCATCACGCCGGCCTTCTGATAGCGATGCCCCGCTTTCCAGATGGCATCCAGACAGCTCGTCGCCGCGGCGATAATATCTCGGGAGTCCTGGGTCGGCGTCAGCAGCTTTAGCGAGGCGCTGTTGCCGTAATAGGGTTCATTCAGCGCGAAGGGGCTGGTTTTGACAAAGGCGGAGACGAACCGGCAGTACTGATGCTCACCGCGCAGCTTTTCTGCTGCCCGCGCGGCATAGCTGCAGATCGCCTGGCGCATATCCTCATAGGCCGTAATCCGATCCCCGAACGAGCGGCTGCAGATAATTTCCTGCTTAGCGGGGGCAAACTCCTCCAGCGCCAGGCAAGGCTCGCCGCGCAGCTCCCGTACCGTTCGTTCGAGCACCACCGTGAAGTGCTTGCGGATAAAGCGGATATCGCTCTCCGCCAGCTGGAGTACCGTGCCGATCCCCATCGCTTCAAGCTTTTTGCCGATCCGCCGCCCGATGCCCCAGACCTCGCTCACCGGCAGCAGCGCCATCAGCTTTCGCTGCCGCTGCGGGCAGGACAAGTCCACTACCCCGCCCGTCTGCCGCGGCCACTGCTTCGCCGCGTGGTTGGCCAGCTTCGCCAGGGTTTTGGTCGGGGCGATGCCAACGCCCAGCGTCAGATGGGTACGCTGCAGCACCGTGGCGCGGATTTCGCGGCCAAAATCGGTCAGATCTCTGCAATGACGCACACCGCTGACATCGCAAAAGGCCTCATCGATACTGTAAATTTCGCAGCGCGGGGTGAGCTCTTCCAGGGTGGCCATGACCCGGCTGGACATGTCGGCATACAGCTCATAATTACTGCTAAACGCCACGACGCCGTGGCGAAGAAACGCAGCCTTCTGCTTAAAGTAGGGTTCGCCCATTTTCACAAACGGCTTCGCCTCCGCCGAGCGGGCGATCACGCAGCCGTCGTTGTTCGACAGCACCACCACCGGCCGCCCCTTCAGGTCTGGCCGGAAGGCGGTCTGACAGCTGGCATAGAAGGCGTTCACATCACAATGCGCGAACATGATCAGCCCGCCGCCTTGATGATGTAGGTTACGACGCCGAAAATATCGAGCGTCTCCTCGCGGCCGACCACGATGGGCGAATAGGCCGGGTTCATCGGGTTAAGCTGCACCCGCGGCAGAAGCTGCAGCTTCTTTACCGTAAACTCGCCGCCGACGGCGGCAATCACGATATCGCCATGCTCCGCTTTACGCGCGCTGTCCACCACCAGCAAATCGCCTTCGTCAATGCCGGCATCGATCATGCTGTCGCCAGCGGCTTTGACAAAATAGGTCGCGCTGGGATGCTGCACCAGCAGCTCGTTGAGGTCGATTCGCTTCTCAACATAGTCCTGAGCCGGGCTGGGAAAGCCGCACTGCACCAGGTCGGCAAAAAAGGGAAAGGAGACAATCTGACGTAGCTCAACCGGCGTGTAAACGTTCATTTTTCAACCCACCACACAATGTCGCGGTAGGGATACCCGTTACCGGATA
>NZ_KV792561.1:172658-194323 GCF_001808265.1 Klebsiella sp. HMSC16A12 | reverse complement strand
AAACACTATCAGTAAGTTGGAGTCATTACCCGCCCCTCGATATCATTGAACCGCATCTATATCACCAGCCAGGCCATTGAGAAAATATACGCCCACAGTATTAGCGCCCGGCCTATGGACGTGACGAAAAATCCGCTACTGGATCAAACCCGTTACATCCAGCAGGAATTAACCGTCCTGCCGCAAAGTGAGGTATTGCTGGAATTTATCCATTATCTTGTTCAGTCCCATACTGTATTTAATGAGAAGTTGCAGAGTATGGCTGAGCCAGACAAGACTCAGCTCTTTCATCACGTGCTGGAAAGGCTTAAGGAAGAAGGCATGCTTATAGAGAATGCCCAGCCCGATGAAGGCGATATCGGCAGCGAAGCCAGCCGTGAGTCGCAGTTCGCCGGCGAGTAACGTAGTCCTTCAGGCAAGGGACTGGCGGCTTTCCTGCTCAATCGTTATCGCGTTCTCTCGGGCCAGGGTGATGAATTCGCGCGCTGCGGCGCTCTGCCAGGCGCCCTGCCGCTGCAATAAACAGGCCGTGCGCTGCAGCAGCGCAGGTCTTAGCTCAATCGCCACCACATCATCAAACTGTCCGGCGATCGCCGCCGGCAGCAGCGTTGCTAACGTTGTGCTTCGAATAACCGACAGAACGGCCCCGATGGAGTTGGCCTCCATCCGCACGTCTGGTTCGAGCCGATGAAGGCGGCAATAACGATCAATCTGCTCGCGGGTAGCAAACTCGCTGCTCAGTAAAATTAGCGGCTGGGCGTCGAGAGCCAGCAGTTGCAAGTCGCGCTCTCCTGCCAGCGGATGCGCACGGCTCACCACCAGAGCAAGCGTTTCCGTCAGCAGCGGCTGAACCACAATTTCCTGTGACCGGCTGTCGTCAAAGGCAATCCCCACATCCAGTTCATCCTCCAGCAGCATCGCCTCCATCCGCTCCTGGTTCATCTCCTGGATAAGCACTTTTACTCCAGGATAGCGTCGGTAGTACGCCTCCATCAGCGGGCCCAGCATATAGGTAGTGAAAGTTGGCGTCATAGCAATGCGGAGTTTACCGTGCTGGAGATCTTCTGCGTCATGCAAGGCGCGCCGACCTTCCTCAAGCTCGCGTAACGCGCGACGGGCATACTCCAGCCAGATCTCTCCAGCATCGGTCAGGCGAATACGTCGGCCAGAGCGGTCGAAAAGCTGAACCTCCAGCATCGCTTCCAGCTGGCGTATCTGCTGTGACAGCGCAGGCTGGGAGACATGCAGCGCCGCGGCGGCGCGGGAAAAGCCACAATGTTCAGCCACAGCGATAAAGTAGGAAAGTTGGCGCAGAAGCATCGGCCCACCTATAAGAAATTCCAATAGGCATTATCATAAATAAGTCTTTTAACTTATGAAACAAGAGACGTACCCTCTTCGCACGACCCTCAACATATTTCACCTTTAACATCGTTTTATACAGGAGTGACTATGTCCGCTCACGATCGTTATCTTCAGCGCGCATTAGTGCTGGCAAAACAAAACATTGCTGACGGTGGGCGCCCCTTCGGCGCCGTGCTGGTGCGGAATGATGAGATTGTCGCTGAAAGCGTCAATACCTTTCATCTGAGCGGTGACCCAACGGCGCATGCCGAACTGAACGCCGTTCGCGATCTTGCCGCCAGACTGGGAAGCGCGGTGTTGCGCGAATGCGTCATCTATGCCAGCGGACAACCTTGCCCTATGTGCCTGAGCGCGCTCTATTTAACCGGCGTGCGGGAAGTGTTTTTCGCCAATAGCAATCAGGACGGGGAGCCTTTTCAGCTCTCGACCGCCGCGATTTATCAGCAGCTGCAGCAGCCGCTGGCCCAGCAAACGCTGCCGATCCATCATCGCCCGCAGCCGGAGGGAACTGAACTTTATCAGCGCTGGGCGGAACGGCAGTCATGACACCAGCGCTGCGACAGAACCTGACGCTGGCAGTCCTGGTACTGACTGGGATCAATATGCGGCCGCTGCTTACCTCCATTGGTCCTTTGCTGCCGGACATCCGCGCAGCCAGCGGCATGAGCTATACCCTGGCCGCACTCCTGACCGCGCTGCCGGTGATCGCGATGGGGGTGCTGGCGCTGGCCGCTGGCTGGGTCGATCGCTATATCGGTCAAAAGCGCAGTATTGCGCTGAGCCTGCTGATTATCGCGGCAGGCGCCCTGCTGCGGGAAATCGCCCCGAATAGTGGCTTACTGCTCACCAGCGCTCTGGCCGGAGGAATTGGCATCGGCATTATTCAGGCCGCCATCCCGGCGGTAATTAAGCACCTCTTTCCCCGACGGACGCCGCTGGTGATGGGACTATGGTCAGCGGCGCTGATGGGCGGCGGCGGGTTAGGCGCCGCGTTCACCCCATGGCTGGCGTCACATAGCGCGGCCTGGCATGATGCGCTAGCCTGGTGGGCGCTCCCTGCGCTCCTGGCTCTGCTCAGCTGGCTGGCGATTTGTCGGCATTTGCCTCGCGCACCGCATCAGACCAGCGCTTCCCCCCGGGTCGCGATTATTGGCCAGCGCCGCGCCTGGACGCTGGGACTCTATTTCGGACTGATCAATGCCGGTTACGCCAGCCTGATCGCCTGGCTGCCTCCTTACTACATCCAGCTAGGCGACAGCGCCCAGTACAGCGGTTCGCTGCTGGCGCTGCTGACCGTCGGGCAAACCGCCGGCGCGCTGCTGCTCCCGGCGCTGGCTCGCCAGGAGGATCGGCGCCAGCTTCTTCTGCTAGCGCTGGCGCTACAGCTGATTGGCTTCTGCGGCTTTATCTGGCTGCCAGAGCATTTCTCTGCGCTCTGGGCCATTGCCTGCGGCGTGGGATTGGGCGGGGCGTTTCCTCTGTGCCTGGTGCTGGCGCTGGATCACGCCGGACAACCGGCGGTGGCCGGCAGGCTGGTAGCCTTTATGCAGGGGATCGGATTTATCATCGCCGGTCTGTCGCCCTGGCTTTCCGGCCTGCTGCGTAGCCTGAGCGGGAACTACACGCTTGACTGGTCCTGGCATGCGATCTGCGTCCTGCTACTCATGGCGCTGACGCTGCGCTTTATCCCGGCACACTACCCGGCCGAGTGGCGACAGCGCGCCTCAGACCTGCCCTGAACCGACGGCGGCGCGTGGCAAAGATAATGCCGCGCGCTCTCGTTGGCCTTCTCCGCCCGCCCCATCGCTAAAACCCGTTTCCTTCGCGTCGCTGGCGCTAAATTTATTACCCTGTGAAATTAATGTGTCGCCGAATCACGACACTCGTAAGTAACTAAAAATTAATAAAAAAATGCCTCTTGTTTCCCTGATTTTTTAGGCGTACATTAGCGCCATCTGGAGCACTAAACGCACAGAATTACGGGCTGCTGCAGGGTGAAGTTACACTGGCGACAGCCCTTGAAAAACAGAACAATTAATTCATTTGAACGTCGCACAAGCGCGTGGAGTGATGAGTCGTGAAATACTTCTTTATGGGCCTCTCTTTTATGGTCATCGTTTGGGCCGGTACTTTTGCCCTGATGATCTAGACTGCAGCGGTGTCAAAAAAAACGGGAGCCTTCATGCTCCCGTTTTTATTTTGCCGTGCTGCCCGCAGCGCTAGCTCGCGGAGGCCAGCAGACCATCCGCGCGGAACATCGCCTTGATACCGCGGATCGCCTGGCGCGTACGGTCCCGGTTCTCGATCAGCGCGAAGCGGACGTGGGTATCACCATAGTCGCCAAAGCCAATCCCCGGCGAGACGCAAACCTTCGCTTCATTAAGCAGCTTTTTCGCAAACTCCAGCGACCCCATGGCGGCGTAAGGTTCCGGTATTTTCGCCCACACGTACATAGACGCTTTCGGACACTCCACCATCCAGCCGGCCTCATGAAGCCCTTTGACCAGCACATCGCGACGGCGCTTATACTGTTCGGCAATATCGCGCACGCACTGCTGATCGCCCTCCAGCGCAGCTATCGCCGCCACCTGCAGCGGAGTAAAAGTCCCGTAGTCATGATAGCTTTTGATACGAGCGAGGGCATTCACCAAAGTCTTATTACCCACCATAAAGCCAATGCGCCAGCCGGCCATGTTATAGCTTTTCGACAGGGTAAAGAACTCGACGGCGACATCTCGCGCGCCGGGCACCTGCATGATGGAGGGCGCTTTCCAGCCGTCATACACGATATCGGCATAGGCCAGATCGTGGACGACCAGAATGTCATACTGCTTCGCCAGAGCGACAACCTTTTCAAAGAAATCCAGTTCGACGCACTGCGCGGTTGGATTTGAGGGAAAGCCAAGGATCATCATCTTCGGCTTCGGATAGCTCTCGCGGATGGCGCGTTCCAGCTCGTTAAAGAAATCCACCCCTTCCACCAGCGGCACTGAGCGCACCTGCGCCCCGGCGATTACCGCACCATAGATATGAATCGGATAGCTGGGGTTCGGCACCAGTACGGTGTCGCCATGATCCAGCGTCGCCAGCATCAGGTGCGCCAGCCCCTCTTTCGAACCAATGGTGACGATCGCTTCCGATTCCGGATCGATATCGACGTTATAGCGTTCTTCATACCAGCGTGAAATGGCGCGACGCAGGCGCGGGATCCCCCGCGAGGTAGAGTAACCATGGGTGTCAGGCCGTTGAGCAACGGTGCAAAGTTTTTCCACGATATGCGGCGGCGTCGCGCCATCGGGATTACCCATACTGAAATCGATAATATCTTCGCCGCGCCGACGCGCAGCCATTTTCAGTTCAGCAGTAATGTTAAAAACGTACGGAGGGAGACGATCGATACGCGTAAAACGGCGTTCAGGACTGGATTCAGCCATAGGTTCCTCTAATTAACGTTAGCGCCCGGACCGTCCGAGCGACGCTGCCGCTGTTGCGGCTCGTTTAGAAAATAACCTGAAAAAATTCATGTTGTCGAGAGGCCCGTTAAAAAATATTCCCTGGCATATAAAACGGGTATCGACTGCGCTAAATGCGGCAGTTCATTGGCGGAATAATCCCGGGTTGTATAAAAGTGGTAACACACTGATATCTTTCTTAACACAGAATATTATCGTTAATGGCGAAGACCGCCGCTATCGCGATGCTTTTTAATTAATCCCCTTTAAAAAGTGCGACTTTTCCGCTTTATGGTTCCACGGCTGGTCTTCTGCCGTCAGGTTTTTTATCATGTCCCTTTCTGGCCACTGACGCGGCGCACCCATGCACGAAATCTTTACTATGATGCTGGCGGTCTATGATCGTGCGGCCCTGATGCTTATTTGCCTCTTTTTCCTTATTCGCCTGCGCCTGTTCCGTGAACTGTTGCATAAGTCGGCCCATACTCCGAAAGAGCTGCTGGCGGTGACAGCCATTTTCTCGCTGTTCGCGCTATTTAGTACCTGGTCCGGCGTCCCGGTTGAGGGGTCCCTGGTGAACGTCCGCATTATCGCCGTGATGTCCGGTGGGATCCTGTTTGGTCCCTGGGTGGGCGCGATTGTCGGGGCGATTGCCGGCGTGCACCGCTATTTGATTGATATCGACGGCGTGACCGCAGTGCCCTGCTTTATCACCAGCATTGTCGCCGGCCTGCTGTCGGGGTTGATTAATCGTAAAGTGGCCCGCGAACAACGGTGGAAAATCGGCATTCTGGCGGGGATGATGTGTGAAACTCTGACCATGATCCTGGTAGTGGTCTGGGCGCCTTCCCTGAGTCTCGGCGTAGATATTGTTTCGAAAATTGGTATCCCGATGATCCTCGGCAGCGTCTGCATCGGCTTTATCGTGCTGCTGGTGCAGAGCGTTGAAGGGGAAAAGGAGGCCAGCGCGGCGCGGCAGGCGAAACTGGCGCTCGATATCGCCAACAAAACCCTGCCGCTGTTTCGACACGTTAACAGCGATTCTCTGCGCCAGGTTTGCGAGATTATCCGCCGCGACATTACCGCCGACGCGGTGGCGATCACCAATACCGAGCACGTGCTGGCCTACGTGGGCGTCGGTGAAGCCAACTATCAACGCCACGACGATATGATTAGCCCCACCACCCGGCAGGCGATTCGTTATGGGAAAATCATCATAAAAAACAATGACGAAGCCCACCGCACCCCGGAGATCCACTCCTTGATGGTGATCCCGCTGTGGGAAAAAGGGGTGGTGACCGGCACGCTAAAAATCTATTACTGCCACGCCCATCGCATCACTTCGACGCTGCAGGAGATGGCGATTGGCCTGTCGCAAATAATCTCCACCCAGCTGGAAGTCTCCCGCGCCGAACAGCTGCGGGAGATGGCCAACAAAGCGGAGCTGCGCGCCCTGCAAAGCAAAATTAACCCGCATTTTTTATTTAATGCGCTGAACGCGATCTCCTCCTCGATTCGCCTTAATCCGGACACCGCGCGCCAGCTCATTTTTAATCTGTCGCGCTACCTGCGCTATAACATCGAATTAAAAGACGATGAGCAGATTGATATCAAACGAGAGCTGTATCAGATCAAAGATTATATCGCTATTGAACAGGCGCGATTCGGCGACAAGCTGACGGTCATCTACGATATTGACGACGACGTCAGCTGCGTGATCCCGAGCCTGCTTATCCAGCCGCTGGTGGAAAATGCCATTGTTCACGGTATTCAACCCTGTAAAGGCAAAGGCGTGGTGACGATCGGCATTAACGAGTGCGGCAATCGGGTACGCATCAGCGTTCGCGATACGGGCAACGGTATCGATCCCGCCGTGGTCGCCCGCGTGGAAGCCGATGAGATGCCGGGTAACAAAATCGGCCTGCTCAATGTGCATCATCGGGTGAAACTTCTCTACGGCGAGGGTTTGCATATCCGCAATCTGACGCCGGGAACCGAAATTGCCTTTTATGTCCCCAATAACTCTACGCCGCAGGCGCTGACGGAGTCGCTGTTGTCATGAGCGGAGAAAAGATGAAAGTTATCATTGTGGAGGATGAGTTTCTGGCCCAGCAGGAGCTCTCCTGGCTTATTAACACCCATAGCCAGATGGAGATCGTCGGCAGCTTTGACGACGGCCTGGACGTGCTGAAATTTCTCCAGCACAACAAGGTCGACGCCATTTTTCTCGATATCAATATTCCGTCGCTCGACGGGGTTCTGCTGGCGCAAAACATCAGCCAGTTTGCCCATAAACCTTTTATCGTCTTTATCACCGCGTGGAAAGAACATGCGGTGGAAGCCTTTGAGCTGGAAGCCTTTGACTACATCCTGAAACCCTACCAGGAGTCGCGCATCATCAATATGCTGCAAAAGCTGACCACCGCCTGGCAGCAGCAAAATAACGCTGCTTCAGGATTAGCCAGCGCGGCGCCACGGGAAAACGACACCATCAATCTGATCAAAGATGAGCGGATCATCGTCACCAGTATTCATGATATTTATTATGCCGAGGCGCATGAAAAGATGACATTCGTCTATACCCGCCGGGAGTCATTCGTCATGCCGATGAACATTACTGAATTCTGCAGCAAACTGCCCACCGCGCATTTCTTCCGCTGCCACCGCTCGTATTGCGTAAATCTCAGCAAAATTCGGGAAATTGAGCCGTGGTTCAACAACACCTATGTGCTGCGCCTGCGTGACCTGGAGTTTCAGGTTCCGGTCAGTCGCAGTAAAGTGAAAGAGTTTCGCCAGCTGATGAATCTGTAGAGAGCGGAAAGCGCCGCCATCCGGGCTACGACGGTAGCCCGGGAGAAGAATGCTTAAAGCACCTGGCCCAGCGTCTGACGCAGATGCGCGCCGGAGCCCAGCAGGCCTGGGTTATCATGCACAATCAGGTAAACCGGGATATCCTGAACATAAGCTTTAAAACGGCCTTTGTCTTCAAAACCGCCGCGGAAACCAGAGGCTTTAAAGAACTCCAGGAAGCGCGGCACGATGCCGCCGGCGATATACACCCCGCCAAACGTCCCGAGGGTCAGCGCCAGGTTACCGCCGAAGCGTCCCATAATGACGCAGAACAGCGACAGCGCCCGACGACAGTCGGTGCAGCTGTCCGCCAGCGCTCGCTCGGTCACTTCACGCGGCTGCAGGTTCTCCGGCAGTCGGCCGTCCGATTTGACAATCGCGCGATACAGGTTGACCAGCCCGGGACCTGAGAGCACGCGTTCTGCGGAAACATGCCCCAGCTCGGCGCGTAGCTCTTCCAGAATGATCCCTTCTTCTTCGCTGTTCGGGGCAAAATCAACATGACCGCCTTCGCCCGGCAGGCTGACCCAACGCTTATCAACGTGGACCAGATGCGCCACGCCGAGCCCGGTCCCGGCGCCATAAACGGCGATCGGTTTGCCCGCTACCGGCGCACTGCCGCCAAACTGAATAAGGTGCTCAGCTTTCAGCATCGGAATGGCCATTGAAACAGCGGTAAAATCGTTAATTATCTCCAGATGGGCAAAGCCGAGGTTGCGCTTCATTTCGGCGATAGAGAAAGCCCAGGTATGGTTGGTCATCGCCACCCAGTCGCCGGTAATCGGGCATGCGATGGCGATACAACCTTCGTTGACCGTTACCTGGTGCTCCTCGAGATAGACGCGCACCACTGCCTCCAGACTGGGGTAATCGAGCCCGGAATAGGTCTTTGCGCGAGAGATCTCTCCACTCGCCAGATCACATAGCGCCAGGCGGGCGTTGGTCCCCCCGACATCTCCTACTAAAGCAAATTTTGTCATTCCGTTACGGCTCCGCTAAAGTCAAAATAAATCTTTTGGCACACTGTAAATTCATGGCGGCTTAACAACAACGTCCAACGCGCAGACGCCCCTTGTTTAGCGACACAGGTCACATTTAGTTTGTAATCTATGCAAGGTAGCCTGTAAAGGACGCGCCGGATATCAGATGTCACCTTAACTTTATCGTTTCAGCACCATTTGCATCGACGGTCTCCGCTGACGAAGGCAAAGTAGTGCTCCAGCACTTTTACAAGGACATTTCCATGCTCCATCCTCGCGCCAGAACAATGCTGATCCTGTCGGTGCCGGCCATCCTGATAGGTATCGCCTGCAGCCTGATCCTGATCGTGGCGATGAAGGTTGCCGCGCTGCTGCAGCGCGTGCTGTGGAGCAATCTGCCCGCGCAGTTGGGGGTGAGCGCCGACAGCCCGCTGTGGATCATCGCCATGCTGACGGCGACAGGGATCGCGGTGGGTCTGGTCATTCGTTACAGCCCCGGGCACGCCGGGCCGGATCCAGCGACCGAGTCGTTAATCGGCGCTCCCATTGCCACCGGCGCGCTGCCCGGACTCCTGGCCGCGCTGATCCTCGGCCTCGCCGGCGGCGTCAGCCTCGGCCCGGAGCATCCGATTATGGTGGTGAATATCGCGCTGGCTGTCGCCGTCGGCTCCCGACTGTTTCCGCGCGTCAGCTCGCTGGACTGGACCATCCTCGCGGCCTCAGGCACCATCGGCGCCCTCTTCGGTACCCCGGTTGCCGCCGCGCTGATTTTTTCGCAAACCCTCAATAGCAGCAACGATACGCCACTGTGGGATCGCCTCTTTGCTCCCCTCCTCGCCGCCGCCGCCGGCGCGTTGACGACGGGTCTGTTTTTCCATCCCCATTTTTCACTGCCCCTCCCGCACTATGGTCAGATGCGCTTCGTTGATATTCTCAGCGGCATTATCGTCGCCCTGATCGCTATCGCCGTCGGCATGGTGGCCGTCTGGTGTCTGCCGCGACTGCATGCCCTGATGCATCGGTTGAAAAATCCAATCCTGACCCTCGGTATCGGCGGGCTGCTGCTGGGGATCGTGGGGACGATAGGCGGGCCCTTAACGCTATTTAAAGGGCTGGATGAGATGCAGCAGCTGGCCTTCAGCCAGACGCTAACCGCCGCGGATTTTCTGCTTATCGCGCTGGTCAAACTGGCGGCCCTGGTTCTTGCCTCAGCCAGCGGCTTTCGCGGCGGGCGAATTTTCCCGGCGGTGTTCGTCGGGGTAGCGCTGGGGCTGATGCTGCATGCTCATGTTGACGCAGTGCCGGCGGCAATCACCGTTTCCTGCGCGATCCTCGGCATGGTGCTGGTCGTCACTCGCGACGGCTGGTTGAGCCTGTTTATGGCCGCCGTGGTGGTCCCGGATACGACTCTGCTGCCGCTGTTGTGTATGGTGATGCTCCCGGCCTGGCTGCTGCTGGCCGGGAGACCGTTGATGATTGCCAAACGGCATACCGATTAAACGCGGCTGTTTCGCTCCTCAAGGGCCTGCGTCACCGCGCGCAGGAAATCGGGGATATCCATTTTCGGCAGCATCACTTCTACCAGGGTGAGGGTATCCGAGGTGATGCTCTCCGTCATCGCCTCCCGCAGTTCAGACGTCTGAGTGACCCGCCGGCAGCGCGAAGCAACGTCAGGGGCGAAGGCTTCCGGCAGCCGCTGCCAGTCCCACAGAGCGATGTCATTGTAGCGCTGCTCTGGACCATGAATCGCCCGTTCCACGGTATACCCTTCGTTATTCAGCAGCAGAATAAGCGGCTTTTGCTTATCACGCAGCATGGAGCCCATCTCCTGAATGGTCAGTTGGGCCGCGCCATCGCCGACAATTAGCACCACCCGCCGCTCCGCCGCCGCGGTTTGTGCGCCATAGGCGGCCGGGAGAGTAAAACCAATCGAGCCCCACAGCGGCTGGACGATCAGCGATGCTTCAGAGGGCAGCTTCAGCGCCGCAATGCCAAAGGCGGCCGTCCCCTGATCGGCGAGAATAATATCCCCCGGACGCAGGGCGCCCTGCACCGTCGCCCAGAAATTTTTCTGGGTCAACTCGCCTTCAGCGCCCTCCTCAGCCTCCGGCGCCACGACCTGAGGCGTAGCCCACTCCGCCGCCAGCGGGGCGGAAAGCGTCATCAGCGCGGCCAAAGCCTTATCCATCGGCACCCCGCTGAACCAGTGATCGCCCACCCTGACGGCGAAGGGCTGGATCTCAATAGTCTTTTCCCGCGCCAGATGTTGGGTAAATCCTGCGGTGATGGTGTCGGTGAAGCGCGTGCCAATGCAGATGATGGTGTCGGCGTTTTCAATCGCCTCCCGGGTCTGCGGCGCGCTGGCAATCCCGCTGTAGGTGCCGACAAACCCGCTCTGCTGCTCATCGAACAATCCCTTGCCCATGAGCATCGTCGCATGGGCGACAGGCGTTTTCGCCACCCACTCCCGGAGCGTCTTCTGCAGGCCATAACGTTGCGCCAGGAAGTCCGCCAGCAGGGAAATGCGTCGGCTGCCCCGCAGCAGGCGGCTGGCATGTTCGCAGAACCCGGCAAGCTGGTTTTCATCCGCCGGAGCGGGCTCCACCAGCAAGCGCTGGGCTGGGGCAATCGCTGCCGCTCTGGCGACATCGGCTGGCAGCATCAAATAGCCGGGGCGATGATGCGTCAACATATCGCGCAGCACACGGTCGATTTCATGGCAGGCGTTGCCGGCGGTCAGCAGCGCCTGGCTACAGGTGATCTGCTCGCTCATGCGGGCGAAATGGCGAAAATCGCCATCGCCGAGGGTATGGTGCAGCAGTTCGCCGCGCTGCTGGGCGCCGGTAGAGGGCGCACCGACAATATGCAATACCGGAATATGTTCCGCATAGCTACCCGCAATGCCGTTCAGCGCGCTCAATTCGCCGACGCCGTAAGTGGTCAGCAGCGCACCGGCCCCTTTGATGCGCGCATAGCCGTCAGCGGCATATGCCGCATTCAGCTCGTTGGCGCAGCCGACCCACCCCAAGGCGCTGTGCGCGATGACGCGATCGAGAAACTGTAAGTTGTAATCTCCCGGCACGCCGAACAAGCGGTCAATACCGCAGTCGACAAGGCGATCCAGCAGATAATCCCCAATAGTGTAGGTCGGTTGCATATCCATTATCCTCATTTTGGTGCAGGTGTAATTTGAGTATTGAATAAGCGATCCGCCTGTCCAGATGGGAGGTGATAATGGCAGTGTAAAGCAATAATTACGCAGAAAAAGCAGTGTACTCCACGCAGAACATTGTTTAGTGTAAACGTATACACAACCTGTTTTGTCGGCGGAGGAAGAATGGTTTACCAGGCAAGCACCACGCGATATCAAACGATGGAGTACCGTCGCTGCGGCCGCAGCGGTCTGCAACTACCGGCCATTTCCCTTGGCCTGTGGCATAACTTTGGCGATGAAACGCGAGTGGAAACCAGCCGGCAGATGCTCCTGCACGCTTTTGACCTCGGTATAACCCATTTCGATTTGGCCAACAACTATGGGCCGCCGCCGGGCTCGGCGGAAAGCAACTTTGGCCGCATTCTGAAAGAGTCGCTCCTGCCTTATCGCGATGAGTTAATCATCTCCACTAAAGCAGGTTACACGATGTGGGACGGCCCTTACGGCGACTGGGGATCGCGAAAATATCTGGTAGCCAGTCTTAACCAGAGTCTTAAACGCATGGGGCTGGAATACGTCGATATTTTTTACCATCACCGGCCTGATCCACAGACGCCGCTGATGGAAACGATGCGTGCGCTCGATCATCTGGTTCGTCAGGGTAAAGCGCTATATGTCGGGATCTCCAACTATCCTCTGGCCCAGGCGCGGGAGGCGGTGAAGATCCTTAACGACCTCGGCACCCCCTGCATCATTCACCAGCCTCGCTACTCGATGTTCGAACGCGGCGTGGAAGAAGGATTGCTGGATTTTCTGCAGACGGAAGGGATTGGAAGCATAGCGTTTTCACCGCTGGCCGGTGGGCAACTTACCGACCGCTATCTCAACGGCATTCCGGCCGACTCGCGCGCCGCCAGCAGCAGTCGTTTTCTGCAGCCGGAGCAACTGACTCCAGCCCGATTAGAAAAAATTCGTCAGCTTAACAGGCAGGCGGAAGCGCGTGGGCAGAAGCTGTCGCAGATGGCGCTGGCCTGGGTGTTGCGCGAAGAGAAAGTCACCTCGGTGCTGATCGGCGCCAGCAAAACCGCGCAACTGGATGATGCCGTCGGCATGCTGCAGAATCGCCATTTCACCACCGAGGAGTGCGCGGCCATCGACGCCATCCTTGCGCTGTAAAGCAAATGTTACTTTAGCAAAAAGTGCTCTTTCCTGCGCTTTCGGAGTTCGTCCGATGCGGTGGGTCTTTACCGGCCCGTAATATCAGGTTAACAGGCCGCTTACGGCCCCGATCGTGAAGGAGAAGAGTATGTTCAGGTCACTGATTCTGGCAGCAGTACTGCTGGCCGCAGGGCCACTGGTCGCTAACGCTGGTGAAATCACCCTGCTGCCGTCGGTAAAATTACAAATAGGCGATCGTGACAATTACGGTAACTACTGGGACGGTGGCAGCTGGCGCGACCGTGATTACTGGCGTCGTCACTATGAATGGCGTGATAACCGTTGGCATCGTCATGACAACGGCTGGCACAAAGGCTGGTACAAAGGCAGAGATAAAGCCTGGGAGCGCGGCTATCGTGCTGGCTGGAACGACCGCGATGACCACCGCGGCGGCTGGGGACGCGGCCCGGGTGGGCGCGGTCACGGTCATGGACATGGCCATCACTAACAAACGAAAAGGGGAGCCCATCGGCTCCCCTTTACTTTATTCAGCATCAGGAATCAATTAATCCACCCCGAGCAGCGACCCCACTATTAACCAGCCGTTCAGGCTCACCACAATAGCGACTATCGCCCAGCCGATGCCTCTCACCCAACGGGTATTCACCAGGTCCCCCATCAGCTTCGCATTGCTGGTAAATATCAGCAGCGGCACCAGGGCAAGCGCAATGCCAAAGCTGAGCAACACCTGACTCATTACCAGGATGCGCGTAGGATCCAGCCCCAGCAGAATGACGACAAACGACGGCAGCATGGTGATCGCCCGGCGAAACCACAGCGGAATATGAAAGCGGATAAACCCCTGCATAACGACCTGACCTGCCAGAGTGCCCACCACGGTCGACGATAAACCGGCGGCAATCAGGCTGAGGCCAAAGATGGTCGCCGCCGCGTGGCTCAGCAGCGGCTCCAGCGTCATGTAGGCCTGATCGAGATCGGCGACGCCGGTATGGCCATTAAAGTGGAATGCCGCCGCAGCGGTCGCCATCATCGCCAGATTGACGAATCCGGCAATGGTCATGGCGATCGCCACATCCCAGCGGGTCGCGTTATAGCGTTCTTTTCGCGTTCCGCCATGCAGATGCTGAGTCAGCGATGAGTGTAAGTAAATGACGTGCGGCATGATTGTCGCACCCAGTACCCCGGCGGCCAGGAATACCGCCTCCCCGTTGGGCAGCGTGGGGATCACCAGCCCTTTCGTCAGAGGAGCCAGCGCGGGCTGGGAAAAGATCAACTCCACGACATAGGCCACGGCGACAAACAGCAACAATCCACCGATCACCTTCTCCAGTGGTTTTTGTCCGCGCCGCTGCAGCATCAGGATCAGAAAAGTCGCCACCCCGGTCAGCACCGCCCCCTGCAGAAGCGACACGCCGAGCACCAGCTTAAAGCCAATCGCGGCGCCGATAAATTCAGCCAGATCGGTGGCCATAGCGATAATTTCCGCCTGTACCCAGTAAAACCAGACAACAGGACGCGGGTAATGGTCGCGGATCTGCTCGGCCAGGTTTTTGCCGGTGGCAATGCCCAGTTTGGCAGAAAGCACCTGGATCAGCATCGCCATCAGGTTAGCCCACACCACGACCCACAGCAGCTGGTAGCCAAAGCTGGCGCCGGCCTGAATGTTAGTGGCGAAATTACCCGGATCGATATAGCCAATGGCAGCGACGAAAGCCGGGCCCATTAAGGCGAGCTTCACCTTGCGCGCGGCGCGACTACTGCTATTCTCAACGCGACTGCTAGTCATCTTCTGCCTCTGGAAATATAGCCTTTGCTATGTTTTATGCTATCAAAATGCGAATGATTATCAAGTTCATTTAGAATGGAGATAATGATTGCTGTGATAGAAGGGAACAATAGCTGGCCGGAAATGAAATACGGGCGTCAGAAAACGAGATCCAGCCCGCTATTAAGAGTAGTACAAGAATGCAACTTTTAAAACCTTTACGTAACATAACAAAAGTGGATGTTGGATCACTATTTTTGCCATTGGTCACAGTTCCTTGCAATAGTGTGCAATTGATCTCGTTTTCTTTAAAGCCGTTGCATAGAATGTGCACGGAAATTTAACCTGCCTCATATTTGGAGCAACTATGGACCGCGTCTTGCATTTTGTCCTCGCGATCGTTGTGGTGGCTATACTGGCCCTGTTGGTCAGCCATGACCGCCAAAAGATCCGTATTCGTTATGTTGTTCAACTGCTTGTCATTGAAGTCCTGCTGGCCTGGTTCTTCCTCAACTCCGATATTGGTCTGGGTTTTGTGAAAGGATTTTCCGAGATGTTTGAAAAACTCCTCGGGTTTGCCAACGAAGGGACAAACTTCGTGTTCGGCGGCATGAACGATAAAGGCCTGGCCTTCTTCTTCCTCAAGGTTTTGTGCCCTATCGTCTTCATTTCGGCTTTGATCGGCATTTTGCAGCATATTCGTATCCTGCCGATTGTCATTCGCGCGATCGGTACCGTCCTGTCGAAAGTTAACGGCATGGGCAAGCTGGAGTCCTTCAACGCCGTGAGCTCGTTGATCCTCGGCCAGTCGGAAAACTTTATCGCGTATAAAGATATTCTCGGCAAAATGTCGCGCAACCGCATGTACACCATGGCGGCGACGGCGATGTCCACCGTGTCCATGTCCATCGTAGGCGCTTACATGACCATGCTGCAGCCAAAGTATGTCGTTGCGGCGCTGGTGCTCAACATGTTCAGCACCTTTATCGTTCTGTCATTAATTAACCCTTACCGCGTGGAAGAGAGCGAAGAAAATCTGCAGATGTCGAATCTGCACGAAGGTCAGAGCTTCTTCGAGATGCTGGGCGAGTATATTCTGGCAGGTTTTAAAGTCGCGATTATCGTGGCGGCGATGTTGATCGGCTTCATCGCGCTGATCTCGGCGCTGAATGCCCTGTTCGCCACCGTGACCGGTTGGTTCGGCTATAGCATTTCCTTCCAGGGTATCCTCGGCTATATCTTCTACCCGGTCGCCTGGGTGATGGGTGTGCCGGCAAGCGAAGCGCTGCAGGTGGGCAGTATTATGGCTACCAAACTGGTCTCCAATGAATTCGTCGCCATGATGGATCTGCAGAAAATTGCCTCGACGCTCTCCCCGCGCGCGGAAGGCATTATCTCTATCTTCCTGGTCTCCTTCGCCAACTTCTCATCTATCGGTATTATTGCCGGGGCGATCAAAGGTCTGAACGAAGAACAGGGCAACGTAGTTTCTCGCTTCGGTCTGAAGCTGGTGTACGGCTCCACGCTGGTTAGCGTGTTGTCCGCCTCGATTGCGGCGCTGGTTCTGTAACAAACGTCAGTCATCTGAGCCGGGCAATGCCCGGCTTTTTTTTGCCCGTCATTCACCCAGCGGCTGTGGTTTACCGATCAGATAACCCTGCAGATAATTCACGCCCAGCTCCAGCAAGCGCGCTTTTTGCGGTTCGCTTTCGACATATTCCGCCACCACGCTCATCTGTTTCGCCCGCGCCATCTCGACAATCGATTTTACCATGATGGCGTCCAGCGGGTCCGTGAGGATGTCGCGGACGAAGCAGCCGTCAATCTTAATGATATCGGCCTGTAGATGTTTCAGACGTTCATAGTTCGCATAGCCGGTGCCAAAGTCATCAATAGCGATGGCGCAGCCAAACGCGCGCAACGCTTCAAGATTTTGCCGACTGGTGTCCGCATTAGAGAAGGCCTGCTCTTCGGTCACCTCAATAGTTATAAGTTCTGGCGAGACGCTATAGCGTTGAAACAGCGCGATAATCTGCCCTGCGCTGTTCTTTTGCATCAGAGTTGCAGGCAGCAGGTTGACCGAGAATCGCTGGCCGGGATGCTTATGGAGCATACTGAACAAGGTCTCCAGCACCAGCATGTCAAAACGTTGGCTGAGGTTAAACTGCACAATCAGCGGAATGAATCGGTCGGGCATAATGACGCTATCGCCACAGCGCATGCGCGTGAGGATCTCATGATAACCCTCCCCCTCCGGATTCTGAATCGGTTGCGCATAGAGCATCAGCGCGCGATCTTTGAGCACTTGCTTGACGCGCATTAGGAGGCGCACCTGCTCGGTAGTTTGATCCACTACCAGATCCTGCTCCTCGTCCAGCGCCAGCACCCGACGTTCACTGCCCGCCTGTTCGGAAAGCCAGCTTAGCTGGCCCAGCATCTGGTAAAGTCCCTCACCCTGGGCGTCATCGCGGCCCCAGGCCGCGCCAAACTCCAAATCCAGCGGCTGATTGTGCCAGCTGAACTTTTTGTGGTTGAGGACCGCGACCATATGGTTCAAGCGGGACGACGGCTCCGGTCCATCAAGCACGAGGATCAGTTCGCTGCCCGGTACCTGGAAGACTTTATCCGCCGCTCCCAGCAGCGGTTGCAGCGCCCGAATAATCTGCCGTTTACAGTCCACCCCCATCATCAGACCATAATGCCGACTGAGAAAGTCGAGATTATCAATACGCAGGCTGCAGATAGCCTGCTGAGGACAGCTCTGTAAATGGCTCTCCAACGCGCGCAGGTTAGGCAAGCCGGTCAGCGGATCCTCTTCCGCCTGGCTACGCCAGCGGCGTTTGTTGCGGTCGCTGCGGGCATAGATGTCGGCCATATAAAACAAACAGATAGTAAAGGAGATCAGAACCGACAGCACAAAGGAGAGTGAATACTCGCTTTGCACCCCCTGGAGAAAGTTTTTGTTATATACCACCAGCAAAAAGGCCGAGACAGACCATGAAATACGCAATAGCGCATGGCCTATTCGACTGATACCGATAAAGTAGACAATAAAAATAACCGGAACTAAATAACCGGCAATAAATTCAGACTGATACGGCGCACACAATAGCGTTAATATCACCGCCAACGCGATAAACCAATATAGAGTAAAGGAGCGATATTGCGGTGCCAGCCACGGTAAACATTCCTGCTGCCAGAAACGTCGGGCGTAGCGCGGACTGATAATCATCCGCATTGGATAATAAAGAAACGTCGTAAAAATTAATGCCGCACTGATTAAACTTTGGATATCTATTACAGTATAAATCAACGGCATACTACCAAAGTAACTGGTAATAGCTAATGGAAACGCAAAATATTGTCCGGCGAGATACATGGTGATTTTCAGGAGCACCGGCGCGAAGAAGCCGCCCCAGAAGATCCGCGCCCCCATATGTTTTGCCGTTGGACCGCAGCGCCAGCGCTTCCCCACCAACAGTCGCAGAATAGCGCAGGAGACAAACACGGCGAACAGTTGACAAAAAAGTAAGATAAACGCCTGCGGCAGCGTTAATTTAATGAGAAAACTATTGGTGATGGCAAACGCGAGAATTAATGGCGCAATTGCATAGCGGCCAAAGATAAAAATAACAGAAAACATCACGCTGATTGGCAGCCAGGCAATATAAATAAGGTTGCCGTCAATTATCGTTTGCGGTGAAATAAAACGAGCCAGCGGAATAGCGACTAAACAAATGATAAAGGCCAATAGAGTTTTTTTGATATTAATGTTAATTTTATCAAGCATTATTGTTAATTAAAACTCCAGAAACCTCATCACGTTTAATGGGGGAAATGTTATGTTGCTTATTTAGGGCAGGCAAGGCGAATTATCAGGAAAAAGTCTGAAATTACTTTCGATTTTAATTGCTGGAGATTAACTGACGTAACCAGAAAGTGCTTTACATGAAACCCGCTAAAAACAAAAACCCCCGCCGAAGCGAGGGTTCTGAATTTTGGTGGAGCTAAGCGGGATCGAACCGCTGACCTCTTGCATGCCATGCAAGCGCTCTCCCAGCTGAGCTATAGCCCCACAGGACTTCTTTACGAACCAAATCCGCTGGGTGCAGAATTTGGTGGAGCTAAGCGGGATCGAACCGCTGACCTCTTGCATGCCATGCAAGCGCTCTCCCAGCTGAGCTATAGCCCCGTAACGTAAAGCGTGTCGTGTTGACGGGCGGCATAATATGAATTCCTCGCTCAGGTGTCAACGGCAAAATTATCCTTCCCGATTCAATCGCTGAAAAAGCAGGCAACTTGCTGACATTGCGAGCCTTATCGCAGTCAGAAGTTAAACAGGTCACCTTTTCACGTAAAAGGATGCTATAACATGGGCAGCTAATTCCCATACATTTACTCAGGAAATAGTATGCTCAAGGAACGAATGACACCTGAAGAAATTGCCCATCTAACCGGCTACAGTCGGCAAACTATCAATAAGTGGGTGCGGAAAGAAGGCTGGCAAACCTCTCCGCGACCTGGCGTCCAGGGCGGCAAAGCGCGCCTGGTCCATGTCAATGAGCAAGTCAGGGAGTTTATCCGCAGCGCCCAGCGCGTGGCGGAGACGCCCGGCATCTATTCTCCCCATGATAGCGATCTGGAATCGCTGCTGCTGACCCTCAGTAAAGAACTCACCCCCAGCGAGCAGAAGCAGCTTATGTCTTTGTTGCTGCGCGAGGGGATCACCGGGTTACTGCTTCGGTTAGGGATCCGCGATCGGTAAACCATGATGAAACTGAAAGATAAAATGACGCCCGCAGAGCTTGCCGACTGCCTGGGGCTGGCCAGACAAACGATCAATCGCTGGGTTCGCGAGAAACAATGGCGCACCGAAGCAATACCCGGCATTAAAGGGGGGCGAGCGCGACTGGTGGTTATCGACCAACCGGTACGCGAGTTTCTGACCAACATCCCTGCCAGACGCCATCTGCTTACCGACAATCATCTCGCGGAATCGCCAGGTGCATACCTGGTCAATGAGGCAGACGCGATCTGGCGGCAAATCACGGAAACCCTACAGCTGATGACTCCGGCAGAACAGCTGCAGCTCCGCGATCTGCTGGCCCGGGAAGGGATTAGTGGTTTTCTTGCCCGCCTCGGCATCGCCAGTCCGGAATAACAGACAAAAAAAACGGCAGGGTAACCTGCCGTTGTTTCAGCTGCGACGCCGTCAGGACGCCTGGCCTTCGCGTTCAGCGATAAAAGCCAGCGCTTTATTGATACGATCTACGCTACGGGATTTACCGATAGCATGGACAGTAACGTCTAGCGCAGGAGATTGCCCTGCCCCGGTAACCGCCACGCGCAGCGGCATACCGACTTTACCCATCCCCACCTCCAGCTCATCAGCAGTTGCCTGAATCGCGTGATGGACGTTTTCCGCCGTCCAGTCGCTAATCGCCGCCAGCTTATCGCGAACCACTTCCAGCGGCTGACGCGCCACTGGACGCAGATGTTTTTTCGCGGCGTCGGCATCGAATTCAGCGAACTCTTCATAGAAGTAGCGGCAGCTCTGGGCCATCTCTTTCAGCGTCTTGCAACGCTCGCCCAGCAGTTTCACCAGCTCAGCCAGCTGCGGGCCGTTGCGAGTGTCGATATTTTCCTGCTCGATATGCCACTGCAGATGCGTTGCCACATACTCCGCCGGCAGGGTATTGATATAGTGATGGTTTAACCACAGCAGTTTATCGGTGTTAAAGGCACTGGCGGATTTGCTCACCGCGCCCAGCGAGAAGAACTCAATCATCTCTTCGCGAGTGAAAATCTCCTGATCGCCATGAGACCAGCCCAGGCGCACCAGATAGTTGAGTAGCGCTTCCGGCAGGTAGCCGTCGTCGCGATACTGCATCACGCTCACTGCGCCGTGGCGCTTGGAAAGTTTTTTACCGTCATCGCCGTTGATCATCGACACGTGCGCATAAACAGGCACCGGCGCATTCAGCGCTTTGAGGATGTTGATCTGGCGCGGCGTGTTGTTGATATGATCTTCGCCGCGGATCACGTGAGTGATCGCCATATCCCAGTCATCTACCACCACGCAGAAGTTATAGGTCGGGGAACCATCGGTACGGCGAATGATCAGATCGTCCAGTTCCTGGTTGCTGAACTCGATAGGTCCGCGGATCTGATCGTCAAAAATAACCGAACCTTCCTGCGGGTTGGCGAAACGCACGACGCACGGCTCATCGTCAGCATGGTGCTCGTGGCTATGGCGGCAGCGGCCATCGTAACGCGGCTTCTCACCCTTCGCCATCTGCTCTTCGCGCAGCGCTTCCAGACGTTCTTTCGAGCAATAGCATTTGTAAGCGGTACCGGCTTCCAGCATCTCATCGATTACGTTGTTATAACGATCGAAACGTTTGGTCTGGAAATAGGGGCCTTCGTCCCATTGCAGATTCAGCCAGTTCATGCCATCCATGATGGCTTCAATTGCTTCCGGGGTGGAGCGTTCGAGATCGGTGTCTTCAATACGCAGCACAAACTCACCGCCGTGGTTACGGGCAAAAAGCCAGGAATAGAGAGCAGTACGCGCACCGCCAACGTGCAGATAGCCGGTTGGGCTTGGCGCGAAGCGAGTTTTGATTTTCATGAATTGGCCTTACGTTTAATAAAGATGCCGATAGCCGGCAATGTCCGGTGGAAATTATGGGTCAATATTCTAACACCGTGGGCTGATTCCTCAATGTTGTTCCCATCGGAACGTCACGGTTTGCCATTTTTGTTTATAAATCATGCTATGGCGCCGGTTTCGCGATCGCTTTGTTTAATTTTACGACGAACGAACGAATTCTTTAGAAAAGGCGTTGACTCATTTTCAACTCTCCCTATAATGCGACTCCACACAGCGGGGGTGATTAGCTCAGCTGGGAGAGCACCTC
>NZ_KV792561.1:103151-172638 GCF_001808265.1 Klebsiella sp. HMSC16A12 | reverse complement strand
TCGGCGGTTCGATCCCGTCATCACCCACCACTACTTAACGTAGTCTCCGCCGTGTAGAACAGAAAATTGAGAAGCGGGTGATTAGCTCAGCTGGGAGAGCACCTCCCTTACAAGGAGGGGGTCGGCGGTTCGATCCCGTCATCACCCACCACTCGGGTCGTTAGCTCAGTTGGTAGAGCAGTTGACTTTTAATCAATTGGTCGCAGGTTCGAATCCTGCACGACCCACCAATGTAAAAAGGCGCCCTAAAGGCGCCTTTTTGCTATGCGCGGAACATGGCCCTGCCACGAGTCCCTCCGCAGCAATCCCCTCTGTCAGCGCTGATATAGCGGATCTTCAACCCTGGCGGCGGTTAAATTCTCCCCTTCTTCACGCACAATTTCCCATAACGCCTGAGCGGCGGTCGACAGCGAGCGATTTTTCCTGCATGCCAGCATCAGCTGCCGCTCCATCACCGGAGTCAGCCGTTTCACCGTCAGATGGCTCCCCTGCGGTAACGGTAGCGCCAGCGCCGGCAGAACGCTGATGCCAATTCCCGATTCTACCATCGGAAACAGCGTTGCCGGGTGGCCAATCTCCTGGACGATATTCGCCCGGATAGCCAGTCTGCTGAGGGCCGCATCGATCAGCGGGCGGCTGCCGGACGCATAATCCTGCAGGATTAGCCTTTCATCCTGCAGCGCCTGCCACGGCACTTCTGTCAGGCTGGCAAAAGGATGATCCTCCCGGCAGAGCAGCAAAAATGGTTCCGCCAGAACCACTTCACACTGAAGGTCTGCCGCCGGGCCCGGATCAATCACGATGCCAAAATCCACTTCCCCCTGGCGGATACTCTCCAGCACCCACTGCTGGGGCCGATCGTGCAGCACAAAATCGATATCGGGATAACGACGATTGCTGTGAGCAATACACTGCGGAATAAGGTGGGCGGAAATCGTCTGACTGGCGGCGACCTTGACGGTGCCGCTCAGCTGCTGGCCTACCCGCCCGGCGTCACGCAGGGTAATCGTCAACTCATCAAGCAAACGTTCCAGCCTGCCCGCCAGCTGCTGACCCGCCTCGGTGAGCACCACTTCGCGAGTAGTACGGTCGAGCAGACGGACGCCGGTCTGATGCTCCAGCTCCTTGACGCTATGGCTGACGGCCGACTGACTTAAGCCAATCATCTCCCCTGCCCGGCTGAAGCTTCTGGCCCGGGCGACGGTGACAAATACTTTTAACTGACGCAGAGAGTAATTCATCTTTTTTATTCATGAATAGATGCAATAAATCAATTTTATTTCTCAAATGAAAAAAAGCACAATAGCGCATCTCTTTTCAGGAGCGTTTATGAAACTTTTCCGTATTCTCGATCCGTTTACGGCAACGCTAATCACCGTTGTCCTGCTGGCCTCATTCTTCCCGGCCCGTGGCGCTTTCGTCCCCTTCTTTGAACATCTGACCACCGCCGCCATCGCGCTACTGTTCTTTATGCATGGCGCTAAACTCTCCCGGGAGGCGATTATCGCCGGCGGCAGCCACTGGCGTTTGCATCTCTGGGTGATGTGCAGCACCTTTATTCTCTTCCCGCTACTCGGGGTTCTGTTTGCCTGGTGGGCGCCGGTGAATGTCGATCCGATGCTCTACAGCGGCTTTATCTATCTGTGCATTCTGCCGGCCACCGTGCAATCCGCTATCGCCTTTACTTCGCTGGCCGGGGGCAACGTCGCGGCTGCGGTTTGCTCAGCCTCGGCCTCCAGCCTGCTGGGGATCTTTGTTTCCCCGCTACTGGTGGGGGTCCTGATGAACCTTCACGGCGCAGGCGGCAGTCTGGAGCAGGTCGGTAAAATTATGCTGCAGCTGCTGCTGCCTTTCGTGCTCGGTCACTTATCGCGGCCGTGGATTGGCGACTGGGTGGCGAAGCATAAGAAGTGGATTGGTAAGACCGACCAGACCTCGATTCTGCTGGTGGTTTACTCCGCCTTTAGCGAGGCGGTGGTGAATGGCATCTGGCATAAAGTCGGTCTGGGATCGCTGCTGTTTATCGTGGTGGTCAGCCTGGTGCTGCTGGCCATCGTCATCGCGGTCAACGTCTTTGTCGCCCGCCGCTGCGGCTTTAACAAAGCCGATGAGATTACCATCGTCTTCTGCGGTTCGAAAAAGAGCCTGGCCAACGGCATTCCGATGGCCAATATTCTCTTCCCGACCTCCATCCTCGGCATCATGGTGCTGCCGTTGATGATCTTCCACCAAATCCAGCTGATGGTCTGCGCGGTGCTGGCGCGGCGCTACAAGCAGCAAACCGATGCGCGTCTCGCTGAGGAAAAGGCCAACGCGGCCAAAGCCTAACGCGCTTTCTTCAGGGGCTGGACCAGATCGCTCAGCCCCTCAGTTTTAATCAGCAGGGTCAACGCCATCAGCTCGCCAAGATGCCCGGCAGGGAATTGATCCTTACGCGCGAACCACAATAAATACTCTTCCGGGACATCGATTAAGCGACGTCCCTTGTATTTACCGAACGGCATTTCGGTATTGGCTATCTCGACCAGCTGCGCTTTATCCACGTTATTCTCCCAGCAGACGCATCATTTCGGCCTCGTCAATCACCTCGATGCCCAGCTCCTGCGCTTTCGCCAGCTTAGACCCCGCCGCTTCGCCGGCAATCACTAGGTCGGTTTTCTTCGACACGCTGCCTGCCACCTTCGCCCCCAGCGCCACCAGACGCGCTTTGGCGTCATCGCGCGACAGCTGGCTGAGGCTGCCGGTAAGGACCACGGTTTTGCCTGCAAACGGGCTATCAATCTCTTCCGCCTTCACCACCACCGGCGCAGGCCAGCGAACCCCCTCCGCCAGCAGTTGCGCAATGACATCGCGGTTGCTCTCTTCGGCAAAGAAGTTGAAGGTATGGGTAGCGACGACGATGCCGACATCAGGGACTTTCTGTAGCTCCTCAATGGAAGCCTGCTCCAGGGCTTCGAGAGTGCCGAAATGCGCCGCCAGGCCCGCCGCCGTCGCTTCTCCTACCTCGCGAATACCTAAGGCGTAGAGGAAGCGTGCGAAGGTCGTCTCTTTGGCTTTCTCGAGGGCGTTGACTACGTTTTGCGCGGACTTCGGCCCCATCCGATCCAGCCCGGTCAGTTTCCCCGCCGTCAGCCGGAACAGATCCGCCGGGGTATGGACGTACTCTTTCTCCACCAGCTGGTCGATGATCTTGTCGCCCATGCCGTCAACGTCGAGCGCGCGACGGGAGACGAAGTGCTTGAGCGACTCTTTGCGCTGCGCGCCGCAGATCAGGCCGCCCGTACAGCGGGCTACCGCCTCGCCTTCCACCCGTTCAACGTCTGACTGACATACAGGACAGTGGGTCGGGAAGACGACATCCCGGGCATCCGCCGGACGCTCGGAAAGCACCACGTTAACCACCTGCGGGATCACATCGCCTGCCCGGCGAATCACCACCTTGTCGCCGATTTTCAAGCCTAAGCGTTCAATTTCATCGGCATTATGCAGGGTGGCATTGCTCACCAACACGCCGGCAACATGGACCGGCTCCAGACGCGCCACCGGCGTAATCGCCCCGGTGCGGCCCACCTGGAACTCCACGTCCCGGACGAAGGTCATCTGCTCCTGTGCCGGGAACTTAAAGGCCACGGCCCAGCGCGGCGCGCGGGCGACGAAACCCAGCTGTTCCTGCAGCGCCAGCGAATCGACTTTGATCACCACGCCATCAATGTCAAAGCCCAGGTGGGGACGCTCTTCCTCGACTTTACGATAGTAAGTAAGCACTTCCTCGGGGGTATGGCACAGGGTGACGCGATCGCTCACCGGCAGCCCCCATGCTTTGAACTGCAGCAACCGAGCCGAGTGGCTGGCCGGCAGCTCGCCGCCCTCCAGCACGCCCACGCCGTAGCAGAAGAAAGTAAGCGGTCGCTTCGCAGTGATGCGCGGATCGAGCTGGCGCAGCGAACCCGCTGCCGCATTACGCGGGTTAGCAAACACTTTCCCGCCGGTGCGGCGAGCTTCCTCATTGATTTTTTCAAACCCGGCCTGCGGGAGGAACACTTCCCCACGTACCTCAAGGCGTGCAGGAATATTCTCGCCATGCAGCTTGAGGGGGATGGCGCGAATAGTTCGCACGTTAGAGGTAATATCTTCGCCGGTGGTGCCGTCGCCGCGGGTTGCCGCCTGCACCAACACGCCGTTTTCGTAGAGAATGCTCACCGCGAGGCCGTCGAGCTTAAGCTCGCAGCAGTAGGTAAGATGATCTGTGCTTTTCAGGCGATCCTGTACCCGCTTGTTGAAGGCGAGAAAGCTCTCTTCGTCAAACACGTTATCCAGCGACAGCATCGGCACTTCATGGCGGATCTGGCTAAAGGCGGTGAGTGGCGCCGCCCCCACCCTCTGTGTTGGCGAATCCAGGGTAATCAGCTCCGGGTGCTGGCTCTCCAGCTCGCGCAGCTTGCGCATCAGGCGGTCATATTCCGCATCCGGCACTTCCGGCGCGTCCATAACGTGGTACAGATATTCATGATGGCGAAGCGTGGTTCGCAGTTCAGTCAGTTGTTGTTCGATTGGTTCCATATCACACCATCAATGATAAAAAACCCCCGACAGGCGGGGGTTGAGAAGGAATTGAGTTAACGCGGAACGTCAGGCGTTCGCGTCTTTCACTTCGCGAATACGATCCTGGTATTCACGCAGTTTTTGCGGCGTCATCATGCGACGCTGATCGTCAAGCACCACGCCGCCCACTTCGTCAGCGATATACTGCGCAGACTGCAGCATCAGCTTGAAGTTCTGCAATTCATCGCCGTAGGAAGGGACCTGCATAAAGATAGTCACCCCAGGGGTCATCATATCCGCCATGCTGTCCGGATTGAAGGTTCCCGGTTTCACCATGTTGGCCAGACTGAACAACACCGGACCGCTGCCGTCCGGACTTAGGTGGCGGTGGAAAATATTCATTTCACCAAACTTAAAGCCGGCCTGCTGGATACTGTTGATCAGCACTTCACCGTTAAGCTGGGCGCCATGATGCGCGGCGACGTTCATCACAATGACCGTCTCTTTGCGCTCTTTCGGCTGCGGCGCGGCGGGCTGCTGCGGCTCTACCGGCTGCGGTTCCGCGACGGCGGGCTGCGACGCGGCAACAGGCTGTGGCGCAGGCTGCTGCGGGGCGGCTGGCTGCGGCTGAGCGACGGTCGGCGTCACCGGTTGCGGCGCGACAGGCTGCGGCTGGTGTTGCGGTTGTACGGGCGGCTGCGCAGGCTGCGGCTGTTGCCAGCCAGGCTGCGGAGCCGCATGCGGCGCAGGCTGTTGCTGCGGTGGAACCGGGGCCTGGCGCGGCGGCTGCGGCGGTTGGCGAACCGGTTCTTCAGGACGCGCAGGCTGCTGCATCTGGCGCTCGTAAGGCGGCTGGTACTGGTGCTGCGGCGCCTGACGAGGGGCTTCATGCTCCCCATGCGCGCCGTGCGGGGCGTGAGTCACCGGATGAACGCGGACTTCTCCTACGCCTTCAACATTATCATCAAAGTCGTCGTTTTCCGACTCATCGTCGCGCGACTTCATACGTTTCAGTGGGCGATCGCGAAACATCGAAGAACGTTCTTTACGGCTGGTCCAGAAACCATGTACCAGTAAAGCGATTATGGCGATCGCGCCAACAATGATTAATATCAGACGCAAATCCTGCATCATTATATTCTCTGTTGTTCTAACACCTTGCCACCACGGCAAACATTTACTCACTAAGAGTATTTGCCGATTACCTCAAGTGCAAGTGCGTCGGTCGCTTTCACCACATAAAGATGAACTAAATCGTGCTTTTTGCTGTTTTTTCGAACATTTCCTAACTGGTTATTGTCTGACGACCCGATAAAATAAGCGAGCATTCACACCGGATGTTAAAAAAGGAGCAATGCCTGGCTATGGTTTCATCATCCGCACCGACCCCGCGCAGCGGCGTTTATTATTTTTCGCAGGGCTGGAAACTCATCGGGCTGCCGGGCATACGGCGTTATGTCTTCCTGCCTTTACTGGTTAACGTGCTGCTGATGGGCGCTGCCTTCTGGTGGCTGTTTACCCGTCTCGGCAGCTGGATCCCCTCGCTGATGAGCCATGTGCCGGACTGGCTGCAGTGGCTAAACTACCTGCTTTGGCCGGTGGTAGTGCTCTCAATCCTGCTGGTGTTTGGCTACTTCTTTTCGACGATCGCCAACTGGATAGCCGCGCCGTTCAGCGGCCTGCTGGCGGAACAGCTGGAAGCGCGCCTGACCGGCGCTACCCCGCCGGACGTCGGCGTCTTTGGCATCATGAAAGATATTCCGCGGATTATGAAGCGTGAGTGGCAGAAGCTGGCCTGGTATCTGCCGCGCGCCATCGTGCTGTTGCTGCTCTACTTTATTCCCGGCGTTGGCCAGACGGTAGCCCCGGTACTCTGGTTCCTGTTCAGCGCATGGATGCTGGCGATTCAATACTGTGATTATCCCTTTGATAATCACAAGGTTCCCTTCAAAACCATGCGCGAAGCGCTGCGCAGTCGCAAAGTGATGAATATGCAGTTTGGGGCGCTCACCAGCCTGTTCACAATGATCCCGGTGTTAAACCTGGTGATCCTCCCGGTGGCTATCTGCGGCGCCACCGCCATGTGGGTCGATTGCTATCGCGATAGACACGCCAGCTGGAAATAGCGGTAACACCTTCACTTGGGGGCGGCAAAGGCCGCTCCCTTATATCGCGCTTATTCCTTCTTGCTTATCATTATTTCCCTTCCGCATATAGATATGCTAAATCCTTACTTCCGCATATTCTTTAAGCGGGTATGCTGATGCCGTACCCCCAAATTTCATACAGTTAAGGACGGGCCATGAGTAAGATTTTTGAAGACAACTCCCTGACTATCGGTCATACGCCGCTGGTACGACTGAACCGCATCGGTAATGGCCGTATCCTGGCAAAGGTAGAATCTCGTAACCCGAGCTTTAGCGTAAAATGCCGTATCGGCGCCAATATGATCTGGGATGCTGAAAAGCGCGGCGTTCTGAAACCTGGCGTGGAACTGGTCGAGCCGACCAGCGGCAACACCGGTATCGCCCTCGCCTACGTGGCGGCGGCCCGCGGCTACAAACTGACGCTAACCATGCCGGAAACCATGAGCATCGAGCGTCGTAAGCTGCTGAAAGCCCTGGGCGCCAACCTGGTGCTGACCGAAGGCGCCAAAGGCATGAAAGGCGCTATCCAGAAAGCGGAAGAGATTGTCGCCAGCAACCCGGAACAATTCCTGCTGCTGCAGCAGTTCAGCAACCCGGCTAACCCGGAAATCCACGAGAAGACTACCGGCCCGGAAATCTGGGAAGATACCGATGGTCAGGTGGATGTGTTTATCTCCGGCGTAGGTACCGGCGGAACGCTGACCGGCGTCAGCCGCTATATCAAAAACACCAAAGGTAAAAAAGATCTGATCACCGTCGCCGTTGAACCGACCGATTCCCCGGTGATCGCCCAGGCGCTGGCGGGGGAAGAGCTCAAGCCGGGTCCGCACAAAATTCAGGGTATCGGCGCCGGCTTCATTCCTGGCAACCTGGATCTGAAGCTGGTCGACAAAGTGATCGGCATTACCAACGAGGAAGCTATCTCCACGGCGCGCCGCCTGATGGAAGAAGAAGGCATCCTGGCGGGTATCTCTTCCGGGGCCGCCGTTGCCGCCGCGCTGAAGCTGCAGGAAGATGAGGCCTTTACCAATAAGAATATTGTGGTTATCCTGCCTTCCTCAGGTGAGCGTTATTTAAGCACCGCGCTGTTCGCCGATCTCTTCACTGAGAAAGAGCTGCAACAGTAGTGCCAGCTTGTAAATAATGTGTAAAAAAGCACCTTTTCGGGTGCTTTTTTGTGGCACACGTCAAAGTTTTACCCCTCCTGGCATTGATTCACCTCGTAGGGTCTGGTATTTAACCAGCACATTTATTTTGATGCGCGAAATTATTCAGAAGAGGATTTCCGCCAGCTGAATCGATTTTATGATTTGGTTCAAGTCTTCCTTTCGCGGCATAATGTTTAATGACGTGCTAGACGTCAATGGCCCGCAGGTCTTCGCAGCGCCAGGCGCTGCCGACGCCAAGGCCGGAAACGTAACGCCGGCGCTAACAATACAGGCTAAAGTCGAGTCGTTAGACTAGACTTTAGGTCCACAACACTAAACCTATAAGTTGGGGAAATATAATGTTCCAGCAAGAAGTTACCATTACCGCTCCGAACGGTCTGCACACCCGCCCTGCTGCTCAGTTTGTTAAAGAAGCTAAAGGCTTCACTTCTGAGATCACTGTAACCTCCAACGGCAAAAGCGCCAGCGCCAAAAGCCTGTTCAAACTGCAGACTCTGGGCCTGACCCAGGGCACCGTAGTGACCCTCTCCGCTGAAGGCGAAGATGAGCAGAAAGCTGTTGAGCATCTGGTTAAACTGATGGCTGAACTCGAGTAAGTTCACGGGTTCTTTTTCATATCAGTCACAAGTAAGGTAGGGTTATGATTTCAGGCATTTTAGCATCCCCGGGTATCGCCTTCGGCAAAGCATTGCTGCTGAAGGAAGATGAAATTGTCATCGACCGGAAGAAAATTTCTGCCGATAAGGTTGATCAGGAAGTCGAACGTTTCCTGAGCGGCCGCGCCAAGGCCTCCGCCCAGCTGGAGGTCATCAAAACCAAAGCTGGTGAAACTTTCGGTGAAGAAAAAGAAGCCATCTTCGAAGGGCATATTATGCTGCTGGAAGATGAGGAGCTTGAGCAGGAAATCATAGCCCTGATTAAAGATAAGCACATGACTGCCGACGCGGCAGCCAATGAAGTTATCGACGGTCAGGCCACTGCCCTGGAAGAGCTGGATGATGAATACCTGAAAGAACGTGCGGCTGACGTACGTGATATCGGTAAGCGCCTGCTGCGCAACATCCTTGGTCTGGCAATCATCGATCTGAGTGCGATTCAGGATGAAGTCATCCTCGTCGCCGCCGATCTGACCCCGTCTGAAACCGCACAGCTGAACCTGAAAAAAGTGCTGGGTTTCATCACCGATGCGGGCGGTCGTACCTCCCACACCTCTATCATGGCGCGTTCCCTGGAATTGCCGGCCATCGTGGGCACCGGCAGCATCACGGCGCAGGTGAAGAACGGCGACTATCTGATTCTCGACGCGGTGAACAACCAGGTTCTGATCAACCCGTCTAACGAGCAAATTGAAGCGCTGCGTAGTCTGCAGGCTCAGGTTGCGGAAGAAAAAGCCGAACTGGCGAAACTGAAAGATCTGCCGGCGATTACCCTCGACGGCCATCAGGTTGAAGTCTGCGCCAACATTGGTACCGTTCGCGATGTCGAAGGTGCTGAGCGCAACGGCGCCGAAGGCGTAGGCCTGTATCGTACCGAATTCCTGTTCATGGACCGTGACGCGCTGCCAACTGAAGAAGAACAGTTTGCGGCTTATAAAGCGGTGGCTGAGGCCTGTGGCTCTCAGGCCGTTATCGTCCGTACCATGGATATCGGCGGCGACAAAGAGCTGCCGTACATGAACTTCCCGAAAGAAGAGAACCCGTTCCTCGGCTGGCGTGCCGTGCGTATTGCGATGGATCGTAAAGAGATCCTGCGCGACCAGGTTCGTGCCATCCTGCGTGCCTCCGCTTTCGGTAAGCTGCGCATTATGTTCCCGATGATCATCTCTGTTGAAGAAGTGCGTGCGCTGAAGAAAGAGATCGAAATCTACAAACAGGAACTGCGTGACGAAGGTAAAGCATTTGACGAATCCATTGAGATCGGCGTGATGGTGGAAACACCGGCTGCGGCGACCATTGCTCGTCATCTGGCCAAAGAAGTTGATTTCTTTAGTATCGGCACCAATGATTTAACGCAATATACTCTGGCAGTTGACCGTGGTAATGATATGATTTCACATCTTTACCAGCCGATGTCACCGTCTGTACTGAATCTGATTAAGCAAGTTATTGATGCTTCTCACGCTGAAGGTAAATGGACTGGCATGTGCGGTGAGCTTGCGGGCGATGAACGTGCTACACTTCTGTTGCTGGGTATGGGGCTGGACGAATTCTCTATGAGCGCCATTTCCATCCCGCGCATCAAGAAGATTATTCGTAATACGAACTTCGAAGATGCGAAAGTATTAGCAGAGCAGGCTCTTGCTCAACCGACAACGGACGAGTTAATGACGCTGGTTAACAAGTTCATTGAAGAAAAAACAATCTGCTAATCCACGAGATGCGCGGCCCAAATTACTGCTTAGGAGAAGATCATGGGTTTGTTTGATAAATTGAAATCTCTGGTTTCTGATGACAAGAAAGACACCGGAACTATTGAGATTGTTGCTCCCCTCTCCGGTGAGATCGTCAACATTGAAGACGTGCCGGATGTGGTTTTTGCGGAAAAAATTGTGGGCGATGGGATTGCCATCAAACCGACTGGCAACAAAATGGTCGCGCCGGTAGACGGTACCATTGGTAAAATTTTCGAAACCAACCACGCGTTCTCTATTGAATCTGATAGCGGCATTGAGCTGTTCGTTCACTTCGGTATTGATACCGTTGAACTGAAAGGCGAAGGCTTCAAGCGTATCGCTGAAGAAGGTCAGCGCGTGAAAGTCGGCGATCCGGTTATCGAATTTGATCTGCCGCTGCTGGAAGAGAAAGCCAAGTCGACTCTGACGCCGGTGGTTATCTCCAACATGGACGAGATCAAAGAGCTGATCAAACTGTCCGGTAGCGTGACCGTGGGTGAAACCCCGGTAATCCGCATCAAGAAGTAATGCTTGCTGCATAAAAATGGCGCCGAAAGGCGCCATTTTTTTATACCGCGCAGGTTACCGGTCGATAGCACTTCTCGCGGGACAAGACGCGCAATCCCTCCGGGGTGCTCTCCAGAATTCGCCGCTCGCTGTCAGCGACCAGCAGTTCGCACTGATATCCACCGGCCAGGCAGAACAGCGACCGCGCCACGCAGGCATCCTCCAGCGCCGCCTCACCTGTCGTATCAAAATGACCAACAATGCGTCCCTGCTGGCGGATCACTAACCGATAGCTTTTCATCTGCTTTGCTCCAGCGGCGGTAGGATCAATTCGTCACACCCCTGGGCGGCAGTCCAGTTCATCACCTCCAGCACGCGCTGGGCAGCAGCCTGCGTCGCTGCCCCCAGCGCCAGGCCGGAAAGCAACCCGCTCACCAGCTCCGCGCAGAACAGATCGCCGGTTCCTTTTAAGTCTGTCTCCACCCGCGGGTGAACCACCACTTCCACTGCATCGGCCGTCACCACCAGCACATTGATCGTCGAATCGGCCTCTCCCGGCGCGCTGGTGATCACCACCCATTTGAGGGTGTCCGACAGCAGGCTTCGCGCCGCGGCGACCGCCTCCTGCCGATCGCGACAGCGCTGGCCGCTCAGCGTCTCCAGTTCGAACAGATTGGGGGTGATCCCTTGCGCCAGCGGCAGCAGGTGCTGACGATAGGCGTCCGGGATCTCAGCCTTGACATAGATGCCGCTGTCGACATCGCCGATGACCGGATCCACCAGAATGCACAACCCGGGATGGCGGGCCCGTACGCGCGTCAGCCACTGCGCCAGGCGTTCGATTTGCACAGCGCTGCCCATATAGCCGGTGGTGACCGCACGCAGTTCGCGCAGCGCGTCGCGCTCCTCCAGCGCCTGCAGATACCCGACAAACCACTCTTCCGGAATAATGCCGCCATAGAACGTCTCATAATGGGGCGTATTACTGAACAGCACCGTCGGCACCGCCAGCACGCGCAGACCATGCTGTTTAATCGCCGGAACCGCGATGCTGTTGCCGACGCTGCCATAGACTACCTGCGACTGCACGGCGACGATATCCACTTCCGACGCCCGGCTTTTGTCGTGAAAGAGCACTGATTGTATATCATCCTGCTGGCCCATCTTTTCTCCCCCCGCTGGACAGCGGGTCACGCACTGATTATGATTCGTCCTATGCTAAATTCCATTTTGTCATAGGTCAATAATGTTAGCCGGAAAAACCGCCAGCGAAATCTTCGATAACATCCGCCATCTGGTGCAGAGCGGCGGGTTGCAGCCCGGAGAGGTTCTGCCGCCGGTACGTGAACTCGCCAGCCAGCTTGCAGTGAATCGCAACACTGTCGCCGCCGCCTATAAACGGCTGGTGACCTCCGGGCTGGCCGTCAGTCAGGGACGCAACGGTACAGCCATTAAAGCGCGGGACACACTGCCGGCGCTGGAGGGAGGTGACCCAACGACCCCGCTGAACGATATCTCCAGCGGCAATCCGGATCCGGCCAGACTGCCTGATTTACCCCGCTATCTGGGCCAGATTGCCCGCACGCCCCGCCTGTATGGCGATGCGCCCATTGAGCCGCGGCTTGGCCAATGGGCCGAGGCGTGGTTTGCCAGAGAGATAGCCGTTCCCTTTGCGGTGAATCTCGCCAGCGGGGCGATAGACGCCCTGGAGCGCCTGCTGTGCGCCCTGCTGCTCCCCGGCGACGGCGTTGTGGTGGAAGATCCCTGTTTTCTCAGCAGCATCAATATGGTGCGTTACGCCGGTTTTACCCCCTGCCCGGTGGCGGTGGATGCCGAAGGGATGGATCCTGACGGCCTGGAGGAGGCGTTACGCAACGGCGCACGGGCGGTGATCTTAACCCCGCGCGCGCATAATCCTACCGGCTGTAGCCTGACGGAAACCCGGGCGCATGCCCTGCGGGAGGTGCTAGCCCGCTATCCGCAGGTACTGGCGATTGTTGATGACCATTTTGCCCTGCTGTCGGCCACGCCATGGCACTCCCCTCTTCCTGCAAGCACCCAACGCTGGGCGCTGGTGCGCTCAATGTCAAAAACCCTCGGACCAGACCTGCGGCTGGCCTTTATCGCCAGCGATGCCGCTACTTCAGCGGCGCTGCGCCTGCGGCTTAACGCCGGCAGCCAGTGGGTCAGCCATCTGCTGCAGGACCTGACGCTGGCCTGCCTGACCGACGAGGCGTTTATCGCCTCGATGACGGAGACTCGTCGTCACTATCGCCAGCAGAATGCGAAACTGGCGGCGGCGCTGGCCCGGCACGGCTTCAGCCATGCTACGCCAGGGGATGGCCTCAATTTCTGGCTGCCGCTGCCAGCGGCGAGCCAGCCCTACGCCTTACGCCTGGCCCGCGCCGGCTGGCTGGTCCGGGAGGGAGAGGTGTTTGGCATCCGTACGCCCTCCCACGGGCTACGCCTGTCGCTGGGCCGTCTGAGTGACGCTGAGATTTCCCGCCTGGCGGCCGATATTGCGCAGGCCTTAGACGCCCCCTGACGCAGGCAGTCCACCGAACGTATCGGGGAGTGATGGCAGCTGCCGACAAATTAATGAAAAATAAACGACAGCAGGCTAGTCTTACCTGCATGCCCTGATCGCCGAGGCGGACAAATCGCTCACAACAAGGAGCACCAGAGATGCATCACCCTGACCCGGCACTGAAAGCGGTCATTGAAGCCTGCGATCGCGCTATCTCGCAGGAAGATTACGATACCCTGATGAGTTATTACGCAGAAGACGCCGCGCTGGTCGTCAAACCGGGCATGGTGGTCAGAGGGAAAGAGAATATCCGCAAAGCCTTTATCGCCATTGCCGACTATTTCCAGCACCGACTGGTGGTGACTCAGGGGAAAATGGAGGTTATTGAAGGCGGCGGCAATGCGCTGGTGATTATGGAGACCCGGCTGGATATCCCGACGGCGGACGGGATATCCCAGGTCACGCGACGCGCCACCTATGTCTTTCAGAAGCAGGGCGAACGCTGGCTGTGCACCGTCGATAACTCCTACGGCACCGACCTGCTTGATGATTAAATGCCCGCCCCCTGGCTAAAGTGTTCTTCGCCGAAGACGCCGGTGGAAAGGTAACGATCGCCGCGATCGCAGACGATCGCCACCACCACCGCGCCAGGATTTTCGCGGGCTATGCGTAACGCGCCCGCTACCGCGCCGCCCGAACTGACGCCGCAGAAAATGCCTTCCCGCACCGCCAGCTGACGCATGGTGTTCTCGGCATCCTGCTGATGAATATCCAGCACCGTATCCACCAGCGAAGCGTTAAAGATCCCCGGCATATACTCTTCCGGCCAGCGGCGGATCCCGGGAATACTGCTCCCCTCCTCCGGCTGCAGGCCAACAATGGTCACCGGTTTACTCTGTTCACGCAGAAAACGTGACACGCCGGTAATGGTGCCGGTGGTCCCCATACTGGAGACAAAGTGGGTGATACGCCCCGCGGTCTGCTGCCAGATTTCCGGCCCGGTGGTGGTGTAGTGGGCGTAGGGGTTATCCGGGTTGTTAAACTGATCGAGCAGTTTGCCTTCTCCGCGCTGGGCCATTTCCAGAGCCAGGTCGCGGGCCCCCTCCATCCCCTGCTCTTTGCTGACCAGGATAAGCTCGGCGCCGTAAGCGCGCATCGCGGCCCGACGCTCCTGGCTCATGTTGTCGGGCATCAGCAGCTTCATCCGGTAGCCTTTCAGCGCGGCGATCATCGCCAGCGCAATACCGGTGTTGCCGCTGGTCGCTTCGATCAGCACGTCTCCGGGCTGAATTTCGCCGCGCTTTTCCGCTTCGACGATCATCGACAGCGCGGCGCGATCTTTCACCGAGCCGGCCGGATTATTGCCTTCGAGTTTGACCCAGACTTCGCTGCCGTTGTCCGGTCCCAGACGCTGAAGTTTGACCAGAGGGGTATTGCCGATGGTTTGTTCGAGTGTATTCACGATTTTTACTCAATAAAAAAGCCGGGCGGCGCTTCGCTTACCCGGCCTGGCAGACGCGTGATAATTCCAGACCGGGTGAGCAGAGCCTCACCCGGCAAAAGCACATGGATTTAAGCTATCAGGCCGACTCCGCCAGAGCAAGCTCGCCGCGCGGCTCGATACGCTCGGTACCGTTGTACAAACGCGCGTTTTGCAGCCCGACGAACAGCCGTTCGCCGCGGGACGGCGCCTCGCCGCCCGTTAACACCACGCTCAGCGGTTCATCATACCACCCCAGAGGCTGGACGACTAATTGGGTGTAGTGCCCTTTCGGACTGGCCTCCAGGACCTGCACCGGCAGCGGCGAATCCAGGCTGGTCCGCCGGCTGATGTCCACTTCCCACGGGCGCAGGAACAGGTCCACTGGCCCCTGGTATGCCGGGGTATAGCCTAACGGCCAGCGGTGGGCGCCGACCTGGAACTGTCCACCGCGGATGACCCCCTGCAGGCGGTTCACTTCCCCCATAAACTCCAGCACGAAACGGGTAGACGGCTCACGCCATACGCGCTCCGGGGCATCGGCCTGTTCGATGTTGCCCTGGCTCATGACCACCACTCGGTCGGCAACTTCCATCGCCTCTTCCTGATCGTGGGTGACGAACACGCTGGTGAATTTCAGCTCTTCATGCAGCTGACGCAGCCAGCGGCGCAGCTCTTTACGCACCTGCGCATCCAGCGCACCGAAAGGTTCATCCAACAGCAAAATTTGCGGCTCCACCGCCAGGGCGCGCGCCAGCGCCACGCGCTGCTTCTGGCCTCCGGACAGCTGCGCCGGATAGCGATCCGCCAGATGGGCCAGCTGCACCATCTCCAGCAGTTTGGTCACCTTGGCTTTAATCGCCGCCGCATTGGGGCGTTCGCGGCGCGGCAGCACGGTCAGGCCAAAGGCGATGTTATCGAACACCGTCATATGGCGGAACAGCGCATAGTGCTGGAAAACGAAGCCCACTTTACGGTCGCGAGCGTGCATCCGACTGACGTCGGTACCGTGGAAGCGGATATGACCGCTGGTCTGATGCTCCAGACCGGCGATAATTCGCAGCAGGGTGGTTTTTCCGGAGCCCGAGGGCCCCAGCAGCGCAACCATTTGTCCGGAAGGGATATCCAACGAGATATCATTCAGCACCTGGGTGCGACCAAACGATTTCTTAATATTGGCAATCTCAATGCTCATGATTTCCCTCCTGTTGCGCGCGTTCTTTCTGATTGGCCAGACGCCATTGCAACATACTCTTTAAAAACAGGGTCAGAATAGCCATTAACGTCAGCAGGGCGGCGGCGGTAAACGAGCCGACGGTGTTGTAATCCTGCTCCAGTAGTTCAATTTGCAGCGGCAGCGACAGCGTTTCGCCGCGGATCGAGCCGGAAACCACCGACACCGCGCCAAACTCGCCGATGGCGCGGGCGTTGGTCAGCACCACGCCGTACAGCAGCGCCCAGCGAATATTGGGCAACGTCACCCGGCGGAACATCTGCCAGCCGGACGCGCCCAGCAGCACCGCGGCCTCATCTTCATGACTGCCCTGACTCATCATCACCGGCACCAGCTCACGCACCACAAACGGACAGGTAACAAAGATGGTCGCCAGCACCATGCCCGGCCAGGCGAACATGATTTGCAGATTATGCGCGTCAAGCCAGCCGCCCAGCGGACCGTTAGAGCCGTAAAACAGCAGATACACCAGACCGGCCACCACCGGCGAGACGGCGAACGGGATATCCAGCAACGTCAGCAGCAGCTGGCGCCCCGGAAAGGTAAAACGTGTCACCAGCCAGGCCAGCAAGGTACCGAACACCAGGTTCACCGGTACGGTAATCAACGCAATCATCACCGTCAGCCAGATGGCATGCAGCATGTCCGGGTTCGCCAGGTTTTCCAGCACCGGCATCAATCCTTTGCTGAAGGCCTGGATAAAGATGTAGAGCATCGGCACCACAAGGATGAAGGCGGAGACCAGCATCCCGACGCCAATCAGAAACCATTTTCCCCAGTTGATACGGGGCGCGTCGTAGCGTTTCAATTGAGTAACTTCCGCCATTAGTGACCTACCACGCGTCGACCAAAGCGACTCTGCAGGGTATTGATGGAAAACAGCAGCAGCAGTGAGCCGGCCAGGATCACCGAGGCGATGGCGCTCGCCGCCGGATAGTCAAACTCCTGCAGACGAATAAAGATCATCAGCGACGTCACTTCCGTCTTCCACGCGATGTTGCCGGCGATAAAAATCACCCCGCCGAATTCGCCGAGGCTGCGGGTAAACGACAGAGCAATGCCCGCCAGCAGCGCCGGCGACAGCTCCGGCAGCACCACCTTGCGGAAACTCTGCCAGCGCGTGGCGCCCAGCGTTTCCGCCGCTTCCTCATACTCGGGCCCCAACTCTTCCAGCACCGGCTGCACGGTGCGTACCACAAACGGGATGCTGGTGAAGGCCATCGCCACGGCGATGCCGAGCCAGGTATAGGTGACTTTAATATCGAACTTCGCCAGCCATTCCCCGTAAATACCGTTCACCGAAAACAGCGAGGCCAGGGTCAGACCGGCTACCGCCGTCGGCAGCGCAAACGGCAGGTCCATTAAGGCATCCAGCAGCGTGCGGCCCGGAAAACGATAGCGGGTCAGGATCCAGGCCATCAGCAGACCAAAGACGCCGTTAAAAATCGAGGCCACAAACGCCGACAGCAGCGTAACCTTATAGGCAGCCACCACCTGCGGGTTGGTGATCACATCCCAGTACTGCGCCCAACTCATCTGCGCCAGCTGCATCACCAACGCGCTGAGCGGTAATAACAAAATCAGACAGACAAACAGCAGGCTGGTGCCAAGGCTCAGGGTAAAGCCCGGCAGCACGCGCTTGGACGACACAGCAAACATTACTTACGCCCCGCCGCCAGCAGTTTGTCCAGTTCGCCGCCGCTGGCGAAATGGGTTTTCATCACCTCAGGCCAGGAGCCAAACTTATCTTCCACGCGGAACAGCTCGGTCTGCGGGAATTTATCCTTCAGAGCATCCATCACTTTCGGGTTGTTTACCCGATAGTAGTAGTCGGTAATGATAGTTTGCGCCTGTGGCGTATAGAGCCAGTTCAGGTAGGCTTTCGCCGCCTTTTCCGTGCCATTGGCTTTGACGTTTTTATCGACCCAGGCCACCGGGAACTCCGCCAGAATGTTGGTTTTCGGGATAACCACTTCAAATCCCTGCGCCTCATACTGCTTGCGAATATTGTTCACTTCCGATTCGAAGCTAATCAGCACATCGCCGAGGCCGCGCTCGGCGAAGGTGGTGGTCGCTCCGCGCCCGCCGGTGTCAAAGACTTCGACGTTCTTGAGAAACTGAGTCATAAACTGTTCGGTTTTAGCTTTATCGCCGCCATCGGCTTTATCCGCCGCGCCCCATGCCGCCAGGTAGGTGTATCGGGCGTTACCCGAGGTTTTCGGATTCGGGAAGATCAGCTTAACGTCAGAGCGAACCAGGTCGTTCCAGTCATGAATGTTTTTCGGATTGCCTTTACGCACCAGGAAACCCATCGTCGAATAGAACGGTGAGCTGTTGTTCGGCAGACGGCTTTGCCAGTCGGCCGGGATCAGGTTGCCTTTGTCATGCAGGATCTGCACGTCCGTCACCTGGTTGTAGGTGACCACGTCCGCCTTCAGGCCCTGCAAAATAGCCAGCGCCTGCTTGGATGAACCGGCATGCGACTGCTTGATGGTCAGCTTGTCCCCGCCATTGTCTTTCGCCCACTGCTGCTCAAAAGGCGGGTTAAGGGCGGCAAACAGCTCGCGGGAGACATCATAGGAGCTGTTCAGCAGCTCCGTCGCCTGCGTCTGCGCCACCAGCAGCATGGAAGCCGCCAGCGCCAGATATCCTTTTTTCAGTGATTTAACGGCCATTGCGCACCCTTATCAACGTTGAACATTTTCTGATGATCATCATATTTATAACGGGTACGAAAGGAGTAACGGTTTTATATACCGTTTGGCGATTTGGAAGTCGAAAAGGGAATAAGCAACTGGCAAAGCTTAGCTGAAAGCGGCTCGCAGATTAGACGGGTCATTGTGACAAACGGCAGCCAGGCGTGCACTGTGTTTATATGAAAAACACACAGATATTTGCTCGTCAGCTCAGACGTAGCTTAACGCCCGCAGAACGTCGACCAGGGTACTGACTGGGCAACCGCCGTTTTGCTAGCGATACGTTTCGCCGCCAGCGCCCCGTTGCCCCCTATATTCTCGATTTCGCCTGCTGCGCAATACGGCTGGCGATTGAACTGGACGGCGGCCAACACGATGACGCCGCACCCGCTGGCAACAGAGCGAGGGATGGCGAGTTTTACGCTTCTGGAATATTGAGTTTGAAGAGTATGGTGATGCGGTGATGGAGGGGATACTTGAAGCGCCTGAGTCGCCGATGCCCTCACCCCTCCCCTCTGACTGAGGGAGAGGGAGTAAAAGAATCCGCACGCAGATCCCATAGCCGCACCTTACCGTCCCCTCTCCCCTTTGGGGAGAGGGTTAGGGTGAGGGGAAAAATTACAGCGCCTGGATACGCTCCAGCGACGGCGCGAAGTAATACCCGCCGGTCACCGGTTTGGTGAAGCGCAGCATCGCGTCGCGTTTACCGTCGGTATCGCCAAACATGCTCAGCAGCTGCTGCTCGATGTTATACAGGCGCGCGCAGTAGGCGCAGAAATAGAGGCCATGGGTGCCGCTGGCGGTGCCGTACGGCAGGCTCTGACGGACGATTTTCAACCCTTTGCCATCTTCTTTTAAGTCCACGCGGCTCAGGTGCGACGTGACCGGACGTTCATCGCCATCGATCTCTTCGTTAGCGTCTTTAGTACGGCCGATCATCATCTCCTGATCCGGCACGCTCATGCGGTTCAGCTGTTTGAGATTATGCTCCCAGCGCTGGACGAACACGTAGCTGCCGCCCGCATCCACGCCGTCTTTAATGACCGCCACTTCGCGGCGGGTTTCTTCCCCCGCCGGGTTTTCGGTGCCATCGACGAAGCCGCTGAGGTCACGCTCTTCCACCCAGCGGAAGCCGTGGATCTCTTCTTTCACGTCGATAGCGTCGCCAAAGGCGGCCAGCGCGGCCTGCGCCACCGAGAAGTTAACTTCATGACGGGCGGATAAAATATGAATCAGCAGGTCATACTGGGTGGACGGCGCCAGCCCTTTGCCATAGACCGGGAAATCTTTTAACTCATCCGCCCCTTCGCCGCCGCTCAGCTGACGCCAGACGTTATTGCCGAACGCCACCACCGCACCGAGTTTGGCGTCGGGGAATTTAGCCTGGAAGGTGGCCACGTTATCGACAAAAATTTTGCTCGCTTCGCGCAGGGCGTTAACGTCCCCTTTGAGATTGGCTTCAATCCAAATCGCCGCGCGGCAATGTTCCGGCAAAATGCCGCTCTGAACCTGAGACATCGCTCCTCCTGAAATGATGCAACCACAACGCTGTCGCGTTGCTAACGCGCCATTGTAACCGTTTTTCAGAGCTGTCGTGTCTCTTCAGATCAATTTAGCGACGCCAGATAATCTTGCTGACCTTCCAGTTTTTCAGCGTATCGTCGGAGGGCATCAGCTCGTCCGGACCGCTCCAGTGGCCAGTGAAGGCATAGCTGATATGCTGGCTCCCCTCGGCCTGACACTCGACGACCGCCCCGTTGTCATGGCTGCCTTTCTGGCAGTTGCCGAAGGCTTTGCTGTACAGGTCGCTAAACGGTGTGCCGATTTTCACGCCGCTGGCGGTTTTGATATCCGCATCACGCACGTCAATCCGGCTGATAGCACCGTTGTCGCCATTGATGGTCAGCGCCACGCTGTTGTTTTTCAGCGCTTCAAAGTAGTGGACGATATTGCCCTTATGGGTCTTCATTCCGCTGCGTAAACGGTAGTCGCTGCCCAGCGCATCGCTAATCGCCTGTTCATTGAGCGGCGTGGAAGCCGTCAGTTTACCCACTCCCTGCTCGGTCACCTCGGTGGAAGCGCCAAACCAGTTCCACGGATAGGCCGCCGACCAGTTGACTGCGCTCATCGTGGAGCAGCCGGTCAGCGCCAGCGGAAGTGCACAGAGCATTACACGTAGCGATTTCATATCTCAATCCTTTCTGAGTCATTCAACGCATGTTGGAGTTCACGATCGGCAAAAAGTGCCATTAAAAGGTGGTCTGGTGAAAACAGGCGCCCAGGCGACGGCTGGTTAACAGCCACCACAGGGCATAGCCATCCGCGACCAGAAGCGCAATGGTCAACGAGGAGGGAGATTCGCCGCTCAGCCATAGCATCGGCTGCCACAGCAACAGCAGCACTTGCGATAGCACCAGCAGCCAGCGCATCGCCCGCCACAGGCGCGGCAGGCGCTGACGATAGCCGCTAAGCAGAAAGGCCAGCACCGCCGGCACGCCTGGCAGTAAACCAAGCCAGAAGCGCTCGTGATCGGGATAGAACAGATTAAGAATCGCGTCGCCCTGCTGGCGCGATGCGCCGGCTATCAAAAACAGCACCCACGTGCGGGCCTGCAACAACAGCACGCACCAGAAAAGCAAAGGCAGGCGCAGACGGCCATGGGCATCAAAATCGGCGGGGATAAACTCAGTATTCTTCATCTTCGATCAGGCGCTTGCCCAGGGTCAGGACATCGGCGTACTCATAGCCCAACCGCTCGTACATTCCCTGCACCACGTCGTTGTCTTCACGGACCATAATGTTGATTTTCGGGCAGCCGCGGGCAATCAGCTTTTTCTCCAGACGGTTGAGCAGCGCGTTCGCGATACCCCGGCCGCGATATTCCGGATGGACGCCGAGATAATAGGCCGATCCGCGATGACCGTCATATCCGCCCATCACTGTGCCGACCACTTCGCCATTCACTTCCGCCACCAGAAACAGGCTGACGTCGTGATTCAGCTTGCGCTCAATATCCATCTCCGGATCGTTCCACGGGCGCAACAGATCGCAGCGCTCCCACAGCGTCACAACCTCTTCGAAATCCTGCTGGCGAAAAACGCGAATCTCCATGGTATTCCCCACCATTGACGGTTAAAAACAGTGATTATGGCGCGAATATAACTGATAGCCAATATCAGGCGAAATCAGCGACAAAAAATGGCATAATATGACTTTGTCATGTATTGAAATGAAAAGTAAAACAATTCTTATTTTGAATGGTCGTAACGGCAAACGCGATACGATATAACATTGGACATCACTTGTTTACAATTCAGGCCGAATGAGCACTTTTAAACCCTTAAAAATACTTGCTTCGCGCCGTCAGGTGCTGAAAGCCGGGCTGGCTGCGATGACGCTGAGCGGCGTCGCCTCACAGGTCAGCGCAAAAGAACAGCCACAGAAAACGTCAAATGGACATAGCAAACCCGCCGCCAAAAAGGCCGGGGGTCGCCGGATTGTAATGTTAGATCCGGGCCACGGCGGCATCGATACCGGCGCTATCGGCCATAACGGCTCGAAAGAGAAGCATGTGGTGTTGGCGATCGCTAAGAACGTGCGCAGCATTTTGCGCAGCAACGGCATCGACGCCCGCCTGACCCGCACCGGGGATACCTTTATCCCGCTGTACGACCGCGTGGAGATCGCCCATCAGCACGGCGCCGATCTGTTTATGTCAATCCACGCCGATGGCTTCACCAACCCGAGCGCCGCCGGCGCCTCGGTGTTCGCCCTGTCAAACCGCGGCGCAAGTAGCGCCATGGCGAAATACCTCTCCGATCGCGAAAACCGCGCCGATGAGGTCGCCGGTAAGAAAGCGACGGATAAAGACCATCTGCTGCAGCAGGTACTGTTCGATCTGGTGCAGACCGACACCATCAAAAACAGCCTGACGCTGGGCTCGCATATCCTGAAAAAGATCAAGCCGGTACATAAGCTGCACAGCCGCAATACCGAGCAGGCGGCGTTCGTGGTGCTGAAGTCACCATCCATACCGTCCGTGCTGGTGGAAACCTCGTTTATCACCAACCCGAACGAGGAGAAACTGCTCGGCACCACCGCCTTCCGGCAGAAAATCGCCACCGCGATTGCCAACGGCATTATCAGCTATTTCCACTGGTTCGATAACCAGAAAGCCCATTCGAAGAGACGTTAATGAAACCCGATGCCGCGCAGGTAAAAACTTTTCTGCTCCAGCTCCAGGACAGCCTCTGTCAGCAGCTGAGCGCCGTGGATGGCGCGCCGTTTATTGAAGATGCCTGGCAGCGGGAAGGCGGTGGCGGCGGACGCAGCCGGGTGCTGCGCGAAGGCCGGGTGTTCGAGCAGGCGGGGGTCAACTTTTCCCACGTCCATGGCGACGCCATGCCTGCCTCCGCCACCGCGCACCGCCCGGAGCTGGCCGGACGCAGTTTTGAAGCCATGGGCGTCTCGCTGGTGGTTCATCCGCTGAACCCCTACGTGCCCACCAGCCATGCCAACGTGCGGTTCTTTATTGCCGAAAAGCCTGGCGCCGACCCGGTGTGGTGGTTCGGCGGCGGCTTTGATTTAACCCCTTACTACGGCTTTGAAGAGGATGCCGTCCACTGGCATCGTACCGCCCGCGATCTGTGTCTGCCGTTCGGCGAGGAAGTCTATCCGCGCTATAAAAAATGGTGCGATGATTACTTCTATCTCAAGCACCGCCAGGAGCAGCGCGGCATCGGCGGCCTGTTCTTTGACGACCTGAACACCCCGGATTTTGACCACTGCTTCGCCTTTATGCAGGCGGTCGGGAACGGCTATGCTGACGCCTATTTACCTATCGTCGAACGCCGGAAAGCCACGCCGTACGGCGAACGCGAGCGCCACTTTCAACTCTACCGTCGCGGCCGCTATGTCGAGTTCAATCTGGTCTGGGACCGAGGCACCCTGTTCGGCCTGCAGACCGGCGGGCGTACGGAGTCGATTCTGATGTCGATGCCGCCGCTGGTGCGCTGGGAATACGATTATCAGCCCGAGCCCGGCAGCCCCGAGGCGGCGCTGAGCGAGTTTATTCAGGTGCGCGACTGGCTGTAACGGCCGGATGGCGGCTGGCCACCCGGTAGCGGAGTCTCTTCCCTCACACCCACTGGCGCAGGCGATGGTGCAGCGTCATCGACGGTTTCTCAGCAAACAGCTGCTGATAGTCGGTGGCGAACTGCCCCAAATGCCAGAACCCCCACTGCATGGCCGCCTCCTTGACCGTCTCGCGCTCTGACCAGGGGCTTATCAGCTCCCGACGCACAGCGTTCAGGCGGATCCGTTTGAGCCAGGCGTTAGGACCAATCCCCAGAATCGCATGGAAGGCGTTTTGCAAAGTGCGACGGCTGACGTACAGCTGCTGGCACAGATCGAGAACGGTTAACGGCTCCGCGCTGTTTTCCAGCACATATTCGCGCGCCTGCGCCAGCAGGCGGCGGTAGCTCTGGTGGCTGACGCTCTCTGCACTTACCATCGGCTGCGCTTCTTCCAGCATCGTGCCCATCGCCAGCAACAGATTATCCCGCAGGACTTTACGCACGGCCGGCTGATGAAGGGTATCCGGATGCTCGCTAAAGGTGGCCAGCGCCTGCTGGACAAACCCCCACAGCGCGGCCTTATGCGGCTCGCGGACCGCCAGCGCTGACTGGTTGCGTAGCATATGTAGCACCCGTTCCGGGTGGTGCAGGAAACTGGCGTGACGCGCAATCACCTCCTGCGAAATCACTACCCCGAGAATGGTGTAATCATCCGGCGTGCTGAGCTCGAACTCCGTACCGCCGGGACGGGTGGCGATTTCTGCCCGGCCCAGACACTGCGAGTCGATAAACCCCTGTTCACCCCGGGTCGCCGGAATGCCAAACCAGAAGGAGTTCGGCCAGACCAGGCAGGACTGGCGCAGCGCCAGCCCGGTATATTCGCGGAAGACCTGGATCTCATCGAGTAGGATTTCGGTAAACTCGCCGCGAAACTGCCCCGGATGCAGCTGATCGTAGATCTGTTGCCAGGCGGTAATGGTCAGGGCGTGCTCATACACATCGGTTGTGTGTCGTTGATGAATATTGTCAATTTCAACCTGAGGCGTCAGCCTGGTGTCTTCCGGCAACGCCTCGCAACAGAGATGGTGCAAATTTGCAGAACGACGCTTTTTCATAATCGTTAAAGCCGGGGGCAAGCCGCTCCCGGCACCTCCGACAGGTTATGGATTTTTGAGACGATAGCGGCTACTGCGTTTTCGTAGCGTCCCTGCGGAAAAGAGCTGCTCCAGCGCCTGGCGGGCCTTATCCAGCGGCCAGGCAAAATGCGCGGCGACCTCGCCGGCCGTCATGCCCTGACGAACTGAAGCCAGCAGCGTCAGTAAGGCTTCCGATGAAGCCGGGTCAGCAGGCGGCATGGGCGCTGGCGGCGGTGGCTGAAAACCGCCGATCAGCCGCTGGGTATCCTCTTCCGGGCGACCAATTTCCCGACGGCTGATCACGCAGCCGGTCCGCCGGGCAGCGGCGGACCCGGCATCCAGCGCGGCGCGGCAGGCCGCCAGGTCGCCCTCCACCACCAGCGTTAACCTGCCCGGGTCGAGCACTTCATGACTGAGCAGGCGCACATTGGCCGCCTTAAGCATGGCATCCGCAGCGTCTATAGCCGCGACCATGCCCTCCACTTCGAGCAATCCCAGCGCATTGATCATCGCTCCCTCCATTACGCACGCTGTACAGGATGACGGGCAATATCGAGAACGGCATCGGTAAAGGCATTGCAGGCGGCTTTACAGGCGGCCTGGCTTCCCGTCAAAAAGGCGGCCGAATAGTTGGTTTCCGATGGCGGCGGGACGTAGGTCACCAGCTGAACGTCGGCCGACTTCATCGCCGCATCGATACCAAACGTCGCCTCCAGCGGCGGCGCCACCAGATAAGCGATCGGATCGCCCAACGCGATGCCAGCGGCCGATGAAAGATAAGAGCCGGTACGCGACACCACGTGCGCCAGAAACGCGGTATCTTGCGCGTCGTTAGCCCACTGGAATGCCGCCCCACCTTCAATATGCGCCATCATGGCATCCAGCCCGGCGCGAACTTCCGCCGGATTCGGGCCGCCAAGCATGATCAGTACTTCGCCGGCGGTAGGCGACGGACCATGGGCCGCGCCGGCGTAGAGGGAGCGGCCATAGACCACCTCCACCATCGCCTGCTTTGTCGCTTCGTCGGCGGCAATATACGTCACATCGTCAGAATCTGCCGTGATGAGTCCGAGGCTACGTATATGCGACGGTAATTTAAGCTCGCGCGCGAAACCGTCATTCACCGAGGCAATCACGCGCATCGCGGTGACCGAGGGTCGAATCAAATCTAATGCTGGCATGATGCCTCCTTAACGGCTCATGTTGATGCCGGAGGCTTTCTGCTCCAGCATGCGTTTGGCTAAATCCACGATCACCGCGGCGGCTTCTACCGGCGGGGTGCCGCCCTGGTGGATATTGGAGATACAGGTCCGGTCGGCCTCGACGGTGGTCGCCACCCGCGGGGAGTACACCGCGTAGCAGGAGAGGCTCTCCGACTGGCCGAGCCCCGGGCGCTCGCCAACCAGCAGGATCACCACCTTCGCGCCGAGGATCTCGCCGATCTGATCTTCAATCTTGACGCGGCCATAGCGCACGAAGAACGGCGTCCCGACCTTCAGACCCGCCTGTTTCAGGCCGGCAAGCAGCGGCGGCAGGATCTCTTCGTAGTTGGCGGTGATGGCATCCGTCGACAGGCCATCGGACACCACCACCTGCACATCCGGATCCATCACGCACTGCGCCTTCAGCGCATCAATCGCTTCCGGACTGAGGCGACGGCCCATATCCGGACGCGTGAGGTAGAGGTTCTTATCGCTAATCTCGGAACGCACTTCCAGCAGCCCCTGCGCTTTCACCCACGCTTCCGGCACCTCTTTGAGCACCGTGTCTTTCGAGCGCGAGTGATCGGCCAGGAAGCGCAGCAGCGCCTGAGTGCGCGGACGCGGGCCGGCGCGGCCGGTGCAAACGCGCGCCGCGGTACTGCGTTTCAGTTCAGTCAGTACTTCGGCGCGGTGCGGATGTTGTACCCCAATCCAGGCTTTCGCTTCCGCTGAGCCCAGGTCCAGCGTGCAGCTTTCCACCACCGCTTCGCTGGCGCAGGCGGCATGGCAGGCCGGCGTCGACGCTGCGGGGGCCTGCGGCTGCGACTGTGGTTGTCCCATTGACGCCATTACGCTGCGTACAATGTCTTCAATCTGTTTTTGATCCATGATGTGTCATCCCCGCGTCATCAGAAGAACAGTGACGGATCGCCCGCCCGTTTGGTCAGGCGACCATTTGCCATAATGCCCATCGTTTCCAGCCAGCGTTCAAACTCCGGCGACGGCCGCAGGCCCAGCAGCTGGCGCACGGTCGCGGTATCGTGGAAGGCGGTGGTCTGGTAGTTGAGCATGATGTCGTCGCCGAGCGGCATGCCCATGATGTAGTTGCAGCCTGCGGTCGCCAGCAGGATCATCAGGTTTTCGTTGAGGTTCTGGTCGGCATCGGCATGGTTGGTATAGCAGCAGTCGCAGCCCATTGAGATGCCGCTCAGCTTGCCCATAAAGTGGTCTTCCAGGCCGGCGCGAATGATTTGCCGGTCGTTATAGAGATACTCCGGCCCGATAAAGCCCACCACGGTGTTGACGAGGAACGGATCGTAGTGCCGCGCCAGGCCATAGTTACGCGCTTCCATGGTCACCTGGTCGGCGCCGAAGTTAGCGCCCGCGGAAAGCGCCGAGCCCTGCCCGGTTTCAAAGTAAAGACAGTTCTCCCCGGCGATGCGGTTAAACTCCGCCCCCACCGCCCGCGCTTCATCGAGCATCGCCAACTCGACGCCGAACTCTTTAAGCCCTTTTTCACTGCCGCAGATGCTCTGGAAGATAAGCCCCCCCGGCGCGCCGCGGCGGATGGCTTCAATCTGGGTGGTGACGTGCGCCAGCACGCAGCCCTGGGTCGGGATGTTAAACTTGTCGATCACCCCGTACACCGTATCCAGCACCCGGCTCAGGTTCTCCACGTCGTCAGTGACCGGGTTGACGCCAATCACCGCGTCGCCCGCGCCGAAGGAGAGCCCTTCATAGATTTGCGCGGCAATACTCTGCACATCGTCGCGGGTATCGTTCGGCTGCAGGCGGCAGCTAAAGGTCCCCGGCAGACCGATGGTGGTATTGGCTTTTTTGATCACCGGCATTTTTTTACCGCCGTAGATCAGATCGGCGTTGGAGCAGATCTTGGCCACCGCAGCCACCACCTCGGAGGTCAGCCCTTTGCGGACAAAGGCGATATCGTCGCTGGTGACCTCGTCGTTGAGCACGTATTCCCGCAGGTCGCTGATGGTCCAGTGTTTAATCCGCTGATAGGCGGTTTCGTTCACGTCATCCTGGATCAGGCGCGTAACGCAGTCCTCCTCATACGGGATCACTGGGTTATTACGGATATCGGCCACCGTCATATCGGAGAGCACCTGCTTGGCGGCCACGCGCTGCTGCGAACTCTCCGCCGCTACCCCCGCCAGCACATCCCCCGAACGCAGTTCGTTGGCTTTCGCCAGCACCTCTTTTACATCCTTAAACTGATAAACATTGCCGAACAATGTGGTCTTTAGTTTCATAAGTCGTTCCCTCAGGAAGGAAATGCGAGTGATTTCACCGTCACCGGCACAACCGATCCGCCAAAAAGAGGCGTACCAATGTCGATATAGTCTCCCGCCCGGATGCTCACCTCATCGATGACCGCCAGCGGAAGGTGTGGAAGCTGTGGCCGCAGCAGCATGCCCAGCGCTTTGCCAAAATCCTGCTCGGCCACCAGCAGCAGCGGACGGGGATTGGGAAAGCGGGCGACAAACGCCAGCAGGGCGTCAATTACGGTCAGTAAGGTGGCGTAGCGCACCGGAAGTGAAGCGGGAAGCGCCAGCACGTAAGCGTCCGCCTCGGGAGCCAGATCGAGCTGCGTCAGCGCCTGGAGCCAGGCGTTCGGCAGATCGGCGGCATCCTGCGGGATAGCCACCGGCAGATTGCGCAGCGGCAATGGAACCCCCTCCAGCCAGATGGTGCTCCCGGACAGGGACAGCGTATGCGCCCCGGCGCCAATCACCGTGGCGCGCACGGTTTGCGTCGGGAACTGCACGTTCATCTCACGCAGGCGCGGATGCTCATGCAGGGCCGTGGCCAGCAGCGGCCCGATATCGGAAAAACAGAAAGGATCGGCGGGCTGATGGCGGTAGCACTCCCCCACTCCGCCGGAAAGGGTAATCACCTCCGGCTGAACACCCGCAGGCAGTACTTCGGTTTGCATCAGCCCCTGCGCCAGCGGTGAGAGGGTGCCGTCGATCACCTCGACGATCAGCGCCGCCATCCGGCTCGCCACCTGCGCCAGCTGCCCGGCGGTCAGCGCCAGGGCGTTAGTGCCGGCGCCAAACAGCGCATCGACAATCCGCTGCCCCGGCGGGTGCGCGTGGACCACGCGCCCCTGAGCGTCGGTTTCCAGCAGGCGGCCGCCGACGTTGAGGCAGGCGGTGGCGCTGACGTTTCCGGCGTCAAACAGGGCATAGTTCGAGGTACCGCCGCCAATATCGATATTGAGCACCCGGCACATCCGCTGCCGGGACAGGGTCTGCGCCCCGGCGCCGTGTCCGGCAATGACCGACTCCAGATGCGGCCCGGCGCTGGCGACGACAAAATCGCCCAGCGACTGCGAGAGCGCCATTACCGCCGGGCGGGCATTGCGGGTTTTCGCGCTTTCGCCGGTGATGATGATCGCCCCGGAATCCACCGCTTGTGGAGCGATCCCTGCGGCCCGGTACTGAGCCAGAATCAGCGCCTCAAGCTCGGCCTCTTTCAGTTCTCCCTGCTTATCAACCGGCGTAAAGAAGACCGGGCTTTGCCAGCTAATGTCGCGTTTGATGAATTCATAACGCGGCACCTGGGAAACCGCCGCGCGGTTCACCAGCTCGAGGCGCGAGAAGATCACCTGCGTGGTGGTGGTGCCGATATCAATACCGACGCTCAACAGCTGGCGCGTGTTCACGAGTGCGCCTCCGCTTCGTTGTTGGCAGGCGCCGGTACGTTTTCATCTTTTGGCACCAGCAGCATCGCCACGCCAATCGCGGTAACGCCGCCGACCAGCTTGCCGACAATCATCGGAAAGATCATGGCGTTCATATTGGCCGCCGCAAAACCGAGATGGTCGCCGAGGGCGAACGCCGCTGACACCGAGAAGGCGCAGTTGATCACTTTCCCGCGGGTATCCATCTGCTTCATCATGCCGAACATCGGGATATTGTTCGCCAGGGTAGCGACCATGCCGCCGGCAGCCATATTGTTGATTTTTAGCAGATTACCAACGCGCATCAGCGGTTTTTCAAACCAGCGGGTCAGCAGGAGCACCATCGGATAAGCGCCGAGCAGCACGCAGGAGATAGAGCCAATGACTTCGATGGCGCGCATCACTTCGCCGGGCTGGTCGCCAGGCGCCATAAAGATCGGATCGAGCCCGGGGATCAGCTCCCAGCCGAGCAGGAACTTGATCACCGCCGCCGCCAGGCCGATGGTGATCAGCGCCACGAGGAATTTAGCGAAGATCTGGAAGCCGTTGATCATTTTTTCCGGAATAAACTTCAGCCCCAGCGCCACCAGCACGGCGACGATGATCACCGGGATCATATTCATCAGGATCAGCGCGAAGGTAAACTCTACCGGCTGGCCGTTGATCTCCACCCCGGAATACATCGCCACCAGACCGCCAGCGATACAGCCGATGGGAATGGTGACAATGCCCGCCAGCACGCCGAGCGCCAGCCAGCGGCGATCGGTTGGTTCGATAATGCCCAGCGCCACCGGAATGGAGAACACAATGGTCGGACCCATCATAGAGCCGAGGATCAGGCCTGAGTACATCCAGGCCGCCACGTCGCCGCCCGCGAGTTCTTTAGCGAGGAAGAAACCGCCCATGTCGCACGCCAGCAGCGTGCCGGCGAACATCGACGGGTTGGCGCCGAGCATCTCATACAGCGGAATAATCACCGGACCAAGCAGATGAGCCAGCACTGGCGCCAGGGCGGTCATCCCGACCATCGCCAGGCCCAGCGCGCCCATCGCCATAAACCCTTCTTCAAACTGACCGCCGGATCCCTCAATGCTTTTCCCCAGTTTGCCGAGAAAGCGCGCCGAGCCGCCGAACTGCGACAGGATCCTGTCCACGGCGGCAATCAGCATAAAGAACATCATGATGTACATGATGATTTCGTTAATTCCCATAGCCCTTACTCCCTGTCATTTATGATTTGTAGATACTGTGAATACCGGGACATTAGCCGCACTCAGGCGACTTTCCCGGGCCGCGGCGTGAACGCCTTACCCGGGCTACGGCATAGCAGACGGCTGTGATCCTGTAGCCCGGCTAAGCGCAGCACGAGCCGGGAAAGCCACAGCCACACGCCTCCGGGAAAATCGGCATTTATCGCGCCGCCGCGTACAGCTCGATAATCTGCTCCCGGCTGGCGGTGCGTGGATTGGTGCGCAAACAGATGTCCTCCTGCGCCGCTTGCGCCCAGGCGGCGTAGTGCGCGGACGTCGCGCCAGCCTCCGTCAGCCGCATCGTCAGACCGACCTCGGCGATCAGCTCGCGCACGGCGGCGATAGCCTCGCGGTCATCGGTTTTCTTGCCGGTTAACGCCCGGCCGATCTGGCTGAAGCGCGCCCGGCGCACCATGCGGTTAAACTCCATCACCGTTGGCAGCAGCATGGCGTTGGCCAGACCGTGTGGAATATGCAGCGCCGCCCCCGGCTGATGCGCCATGGCATGGCATAGCCCCAGCCCGGCGCTGGAAAACGCCATCCCCGCCATGCAGGAAGCCAGCAGCATGTTTTCCCGCGCCGCCAGATCCTGACCGCAGCCCACCGCTTTCGGCAGCGCCTCGCCGATCATGGCTATCGCCCCCATCGCCAGACTGTCGGTAAACGGCGTGGCGTGGCGGGCGCTGTAGGCCTCGACGGCGTGGGTCAGCGCATCAATCCCGGTCATTGCCGTGATATGCGGCGGGACGCCCTCGGTCAGCGCGGCGTCGAGGATCGCCACATCCGGCATCAGCGAGGCATGCGCCAGCACCTGTTTGCGTCCACTCACCGCATCGATAATCACCGTTACATTGGTGGTTTCAGACCCGGTGCCAGCGGTGGTCGGCACCGCGATCAGCGGCAGACGTGGACGCAACTCGCTGTGCTCCGTCATCTCCCCCAGCGTCTGCTCAGGATTGGCGACCAGCAGCGCCACCGCCTTCGCCGCATCCAATACCGATCCACCACCAAAGGCCACCACGCCGTCGCAGCGCGCGTCCCGCAGCTGGGCGACGGCGGCGCAGACATCGGTGACGCAGGGTTCGCCGGCGGGACAGGGCCAGAGAGTCATAGCAATCCCTTTCATCGCCAGGCTACGCTCCAGCCCGGCGGTCATTCCCGCCTGATGGAGAAAACTGTCAACCATGACAAACAGATGCCTAAGGCCCCGGGACTGCGCTTGCGGACCGCAGGCCGCCAGCGCGCCGACGCCGTGCAGCGTCACCGGCGGAACGTTGAAGCTTTTCATTTGCTGAAGATTCAGCGTATCAAAGGCATGGAACAGCGCCGTCTGCAGTTCAGCTTGCATACATCCCCTCCGCTTTTTCTCTCCCGCTGTTGGCGATTGCCAGCGGGGTCATAAACAGGCTGTGCTGCGGCAAATGCACCGGTAATGCCGGGAAGCGCTGACGAAACAGCTCATGCACGCCCGGCTGCATACAGGCGCCGCCTGCCAGCCACAAATCGACAATCCCTTGTCCGGCAATATGTCGGGCGACAATTTCGGCCATCTTCTCGTACACCGGCTTAACCACCGGCCAGATCTCCCCGGCGTGGCTGCGCTTGTACTGCTCCGCCTCCTCAAGCCCGATGCCGCGATTCCCGGCCAGAGTCAGGGAGATATGGTGGCCGCCGGTGGCTTCATCCGCCGAATATGTCACCCTGCCCTGTTTAACGATGGCGATCCCGGTGGTGCCGCCACCGATATCCACCACCCCGGCGTTATCGAGCTGCAGCAGATCGGCCACCGCGGTAGGCTCATCCAGCACATGACTGATCTCCAGCCCGGCGGACTCCAGGACATTGATCGAAATGCGCGGATCGGTGCCGGGCGGAAACGAGGTCGCCGCATGGGTGAAGCGGCAGCCCAGCTGCTGCTCGAGAGTCGCAAGATGTCGGCGCACGAGGGTGACGGCGCCAAAAAAATCCCAGACGATGCCGTCGCGCACCACGTCGGCCCAGTCAAGGCATACCGCAACCGGTTGGCCGTCACGGTCAACCACCATCGACACCACGTCGCAGGTGCCCAAATCGATGCCCAGCCACAGCGGCGACTCGCTGGCGGCGGGCGCCTGGTTACACAGGGCAGCGGCTTTTTGTAGTCTCGGCGAAAGCCAGCGTTGTTCGTCGTGCGCCATGTTCATCCCTTATACGATTCGAAACGCATCCACCAGCACGCAGCGGCGCAGACGAACGAAGGTCCGCGCGCTGGTCACCCCTTCCCCGGTTGGGGTGGTGATGGTCATGGTGGTCCAGCCCTCGCCGCCCAGCCCAAGCCCGGCGATGCACGGTCCGTTTTTGACGAAGATGCTGGTGTCGATGGCGTTCGCCATCTGGTTCATGTTGTCGATGTTGCGCGAGTGCATCGCCGCGGTGTGGTGGCAGCCGCCTTCCAGTTGCACCGCCAGGGCGATGGCCTCTTCAACGTTCGCCACCCGCACCACCGGCAGCACCGGCATCATCAGTTCAGTCACCGCAAACGGATGGCTGGCGGGCGTTTCCACAAACAGCAGGCGGGTTTGCGCCGGCACCTGCAGACCAATCGCCGCGGCGATTTTGCCCGCGTCGCGACCGACCCAGTCGCGGCTGACCGTGCCTTTGCCGCGCTCGTCAATATTTTTCAGCAGCAGCGGCTGGAGCTGTTCGGCCTGCGCCGCCGTGAGTTTCACCGCCTGCTGACCTTCCATCAGGCGCATCAGTTCGTCGGCAACGCTATCGACCACGATCAGCACCTTCTCGTCGGCGCAGATAATGTTGTTATCAAAAGAGGCGCCTTTGACGATCGCCTGCGCGGCGCGCGGCAGATCGGCGGTCTCATCCACCACCACCGGCGGGTTGCCGGCCCCGGCGGCGATCAGGCGTTTGTTGGTATGTTTGCGCGCCGCCTCGACCACCGCTTCGCCGCCGGTCACCACCAGCAGGCCGATGCCAGGGTACTTAAACAGCCGCTGGGCGGTGTCGATATCCGGGTTCGCCACGGTCACCAGCAGGTTGGCCGGGCCGCCGGCGGCCACTACCGCCTGGTTAAGCAGGGTAATTGCCCTTTGCGAGACCTTTTTCGCCGCCGGATGGGGGGCGAAAACCACGCTGTTGCCGGCGGCTATCAGGCTAATGGCGTTGTTGATCACCGTCGCCGCCGGATTGGTGGACGGCGTCACCGAGGCCACCACGCCCCAGGGCGCATTTTCAATCAGCGTCAGGCCGTTATCGCCGGTGAGCACCTGCGGAGTCAGACACTCCACGCCCGGCGTGCCGCGCGCCTGCGCCACGTTTTTGGCAAACTTATCTTCAACGCGTCCCATGCCGGTCTCCGTCACCGCAAGCTCCGCCAGTTCACGGGCATACTTTTCACCCGCCTCACGAATGGCCTGAATCACCTGCTGACGCATCGCCACCCGCTTTAATCCCTGCTGGGCCACCGTTGCCGCCGCGACAGCGTCATCCAGTGAGGCAAAAACGCCCATATCATGAACGGTGCCGGCAGGCTGGCTGCTGTCTTTCATTTTCAGCAGTACCGCTTTCACTACCTGTTCAATGTCCTGTTGATTCATGATTTTTCACCCTACTTATGGAAGAGCACCTGACCATCGGCCGCAGCCTCATCCACGATACCAATCACGCACAGATCGACCGGAGAGGCGCCGTGTGCGTGCGCCTGTCGCGCCGAGCTGCCGCTGACCAGCAGTACCCACTCTCCGCATCCCGCGCCGATGCTGTCGATGGCGACCGCGCATTGCCCGTCGGGCTCGCCGCGGGCATTGAGCATCTCCACCATCAGCAGTTTGTCGTGGGCCAGACCTTCATGGCGTACGGTGCAGACCACATATCCGGTTACCACAGCCAGCTTCATGTCCGTCTCCGCGTGTGATGTGCAGGCCGGAAAAGCGCAACGCCATCCGGCATTCATGCCTTTTCATGGCCGGATAGCGACGCGCTGGCGTCTTATCCGGCCAGAACTTTCCGGCACCCCCTCCCCCGTTAGATGTTGCTGTCGCCCTTGAAGCTAATCGGGAAGACCTCTTCCAGATCGCCATGCGGGCGCGGGATGACATGTACAGAGACCAGCTCACCGATACGCTGAGCCGCCGCCGCCCCGGCATCCGTCGCGGCTTTGCACGCCGCGACATCGCCGCGCACCATGGCGGTCACCAGGCCCCCGCCGATCTGTTTCACTCCCACCAGCTTGACGCGGGCCGCTTTGACCATGGCGTCGGAGGCCTCAATCAGTGCAACCAGGCCCCGGGTTTCAATCATTCCTAATGCTTCCATTGTGTTTTCCTCTCATAAGGGGTCCTGAAGGGGACCATTCATTCAACCAGCGTGGACGAGTCGGGGATCCGGCTTGCGTCCGTCTGGCGCGGTACCGACGCCACCAGCGCCAGTTCGATAATTTCCTCTACGCTACAGCCTCGCGAGAGGTCGTGAAGCGGGGCGGCCAGGCCCTGGATCAGCGGCCCGATGGCGCGATATCCGCCCAGCCGCTGGGCGATTTTGTAGCCGATGTTGCCCGCCTCCAGCGACGGGAAGACCAGCACATTGGCCCGGCCCTGCAGCGGGCTGCCGGGCGCTTTGTGCGCAGCGACGTCCGGTACAAAGGCGGCGTCAAACTGCAGCTCGCCATCGACCATCAGCTGCGGCGCCCGCTGACGCACGATCTCCGTGGCCTGCTGGACGTTAGCCACACAGGGATGCCGGGCGCTGCCGTGTGTCGAGAAGGACAGCATTGCCACCCGCGGCGCTTCGCCAGCGATCGCTTGCCAGGTCTCGGCGCTGGCAATCGCGATATCCGCCAGCTGCGCCGCGGTCGGCTGCGGCACCACGCTGCAGTCGGCAAACCCCAGCGGCTGTCCGGCATACTGCGGCAGCATCAGAAACAGCGAAGAGAGCGTTTTACATCCCGGCTGCAGGCCGATAAGGCGCAGACCAGCGCGCAGCACGCTGGCGGTTGACGAGAGATTTCCGGCGATACACACCTCGGCCTGCCCGGCGCTGACCATCGCCGCGGCGAACATCAGCGGGTCGGCCAGCTTGTCGACCGCGTCAGCGGGCGCTTTATCGCCGGCGCGCGCCTGCCAGGCGGCGGCAAACGTCTCGCGCATCGCCAGGTTGCTGTGCGGATCGATGACCTGCACCCCGGTCAGCGGCAGACGTTCGCCAAGAGCGAACTGCCGCAGCGCGAAGGGGCTGGCGACGAGGATCGGATGCGCCAGGCCCTGCTGCTGCAGATAATGCGCCGCCTTCAACACGCGGACGTCCAGCGCATCCGGGAACACCACCCTGGCGGGGGCGCGCAGCGCCAGTTTGCGACACTGGTCAATGATCATCTTCACCTCCCAGCTGCTGCAGTTGGCTGAGCGCCGGCGGCGAGTCCGTCACGCCCAGGATCATCATCACGTAGACCGCGCTGGAAAGGCGGTTGAGCGCCTGTAGAATATCGGCACGCTGGACCGCAAATTGCGGCGTAATAAACACCTGCGCCGCGGTCACCTCCGCCTCGCGCACTTTGCCGCGCAGCAAATTAAGCAGCGCGACATCGCGCCCATGGCGGGCCTCCGGCACCAGGTGATCGTGACCCAGGTAACGCAGCGGCTGATGGGACAGACGATGCAGCTGCGCCTCGCTGAATCCGGCTATCGACTGCGCCGCCAGCGGTTCCTCCAGCGCATCGGCGCGCATGATGTTGCCCAGCCGCGAACGGATATCCGTCAGCCACGGCTGCCAGGGCTCCGCCAGTTCAATTTGCAGCCACACCGTCAGGGCGATGGTGCTGTCCAGCACCGCGCGGAAGGCCAGCCGCGGATCGTTTTTCGCCACCAGGGTATCGGCCGTCAGATGAGTTAAGGTGTCCGGCTTTTTGCCCACCGGCTGGTGACAAAGCTCGCAGCAGGCCTGGGGCGGATGGTCGCTGCTGGTCAGGACATGCACCGGCTGCGGCGTCTGTTCGTCATCCTCGACAAACAGGCGCCCCTGGCGGTCGAGAAATTTGACCCGCAGATGCCGACTTTCCAGCAGTTCCCTCGCCGAGGGCGTCAGGCGGGCATCGGCAGGAAGATGGATTTCACCGCCTTCGCTGAGCGTATGATTCGCTCTGAGCCACGCTTCGGTAATGAAATCGTTCATAGCGATTGCCAGTTTGCCGGCCAGGCGACGTACAGGAAGCGCACCGTCGACGGGGTACCGAATTCGATGCTGGAGCCTTTCGGGATGAACATGACGTCCCCCGCTTTGGCGACCAGCGTTTCCCCCTGATGGCACACATGCAGCTCGCCCTCCAGCACCATATCGATTTCGTCGTAGTTCAGCGTCCACGGGAAGAAGGCGTTCTCCCACTGCATAAATCCGGCCGCCATGCTGCTGCCATCCTGGTCAGTCACCAGGTCCGTTAAGCCAACGCAGTGCGGCTGGGCGCCGTCGAAGCGGCCAAACTTCACGCTGCTGCCGTCGATCACTTTGATGCCGCCTTTGCCGGTCACGGAGTCAAATCCCGGCTGCATCGCCTCCTGCTCCAGGGACTGCTTCTCCTTCATCACCTTTTCCATCAGCTGCGCCACCAGGCTTTCGGTAAACTGGCCTTCCGGCAGCTGCGCCAGGATGGTTTCCCGGATCCGCTGGCTTTCCGTTTTGTCGCTGTCCGCCGCTGTCGCCGCCGGCGCGGCGCCATCGTCTTCGGTGATAGTGAATCCCAGCAGCTCGGCGACTTCGCGCGCTTCCGGGGTGATAATGCTGGCGCGCAGAACTACTGACATCGCCTGTTCGCCGCGCGCGTGGGCGGCACGAATATCGTTAGCGGTAATGAGTTTCTTCACCTGGCCCTTCCTCCTTTTGGCTGAGCTCACTCAAGTAATTTTCCAGCGGCGCAACGCTTTGCGGATCGCAACCGTTGAGGGCGAAAACCGGCGCCTGAAACCCCATCCCGTCCAGCAGCTGCCGCACCGCGGCGACGTTGGCATCCGGCAGATCCGTTTTGCTGATCGCCACGATAAGGTGCTTTCGGCTGCCAATATCCAGCAACCCGGGTGGCAAGCGACTTTCGGTATCATTGGCCGCATGGACATAAATCAGGGTGTCCACATCCTGCAAGGTGGTAATTAAGGCGTGATACCAGCGCGGATGGCTGAAATATTCCCCGGGTGTATCGATGTCGCCACGATCGTTAAATTCCAGCGCCTGCGTTTTTCTGGCGAGGGAATAATTCCCTTGCAGGGCATTAAATAACGTGGTTTTTCCTGCACCGACGGCGCCGACAATCGCAATACGCTTCATGGTCGCTCTCAATTAACTTTTCGTTAATTCGCACAAGGTATAATTTAATAAGCGGCCTAATCCGCCGATGGTCTGCAGAAGCGCCTCCTCCACCGCGCCGACCGAGCCGTAGATCACCAGCGCGCCGCTAAACCGGTCGAGAAAACCGATGTGCACGTCGGCGGCCTTCATCGCCAGATCGCCGGCGATCATCGCCGTTTCTCCCGGCGTCAGCGTCATAATGCCGATCGCGCCGGATTCGGGTACGCCGATCTTTTTCGCCAGCTCAGCTCCCGGGTGGGCAATCAGATGCGCCAGCGTGACCTGTTTGCCTGGTACGAATTCCTGAATAATGCGTTCTTTATCCATGACTGATTGCCCCCTGAAATCTGTCCTCATGGTGACGACATTTCAGCGCGGCAAATAACAAATTTCGGCAAGTGGGGTTAAAAGGTGAAGTGGATCACTCAGGAGAGAAAATAATATTGCGGCGGAATTAAAAAGGCAGGCTCAGCGTTTTTTACTCACCGGCCTGCCTGATATTGCGCGCGGAAACGGATCCGCGCGTAAACGGGGGAAATAGAAAATTACAGCGGTTCGGTTTGCGCTTCAACAACCGCCAGCGCCACCATATTAACGATCCGGCGTACGGAGGCGATCGGCGTCAGAATATGCACCGGCTTCGCCACCCCCATCAGCACCGGCCCGACGGTCACCCCTTCCGAACTGGAGACGCGCAGCAGGTTATAGCTGATCCGGGCGGCTTCCATATTCGGCATCACCAGAATATTGGCCGCCCCCTTCAGCGGGCTGTCCGGCATGCGATCGTTGCGGATGCTTTCCACCAGCGCGGCGTCGCCATGCATTTCGCCATCGATCATCAGCTCCGGGGCGCGGGCCTTCACCAGCTCCAGGGTTTTACGCATTTTGCTGGCTGACGGACAGTCGGCAGAGCCAAAGTTGGAGTGCGACAGCAACGCCACGCGCGGTTCAATACCAAAGCGTCGCACGCTTTCCGCCGCCATCAGGGTGATCTCCGCCAGCTCTTCCGGCGACGGATCGTGATTGACATAGGTATCGGCGATAAAGGTGTTGCCGCTCGGCAGCAGCAGCGCATTCATCGCCCCGGCGGTGCTGACGCCGTCGCGATAGCCAAACAGCGGCTGCACCACGCGGTAGTGATCGTGGTACTCGCCAATAGTCCCGCAGATCATCGCATCCGCTTCACCGCGATGAACCATGATGGCGCCAATCACCGTGGTGTTGCTAATCACCGCCCGCTGCGCCTGCTCCTGGGTAATGCCGCGGCGCTTCATCAGCTGGTAGTACTCGCTCCAGTACTCTTTAAACCGCGGGTCGGATTCATTATTGACGATCTCAAAGTCAACACCGGCCTTGATCTGCAGGCCCAGCTTCTGGATGCGCATTTCAATCACGCTCGGGCGCCCCACCAGAATCGGTTTGGCCAGTCCCAGAGACACCAGCTCCTGGGTGGCGTGCAGCACCCGGGTCTCCTCCCCTTCCGCCAGCACCACGCGCTTCGGCTCTTTGCGCGCCTGAGAGAAGATAGGCTTCATAAACAGGTTGGTTTTATAGACGAACTCGCTCAGCTTCTCGATATAGGCGTCAAAATCAGCGATGGGGCGCGTTGCCACGCCGGAATCCATCGCCGCCTTCGCCACCGCAGGGGCTATCTTGACGATCAGCCGCGGGTCGAACGGTTTCGGAATGATGTAGTCCGGACCAAAGCTTAAATCCTGATCGCCGTAGGCGGAGGCCACCACTTCGCTCTGCTCGGCATGGGCCAGCTCGGCAATTGCATGCACCGCCGCCAGCTTCATCTCTTCGTTGATCGCCGTCGCGCCGACGTCCAGCGCGCCGCGGAAGATGAACGGGAAGCAAAGTACGTTGTTGACCTGGTTAGGGTAGTCGGAGCGGCCGGTACAGATGATGGCGTCATCGCGGACCTGCTTCGCCAGCGGCGGCAGAATTTCCGGCTCCGGGTTGGCCAGGGCGAGGATCAGCGGCGCCCGCGCCATCTTCTTCACCATCTCCTGAGTCAGCACTTTCGGGCCAGAGCAGCCGAGGAAAATGTCGGCGCCGTCGATCACGTCATCGAGGGTGCGTTTGCCGTCGTCTTCCACCGCATAGGCCGCTTTGGTTTCCGCCATGTTCGGCTCACGGTCTTTATAGATAACGCCTTTCGAATCGCAGACCACGATGTTGTGCTTTTGCATCCCCAGCGCCACCAGCAGATTCATACAGGCGATCGCCGCCGCGCCCGCGCCGGAGACCACCATCCGCACGTCGGACAGATTCTTCTCGACGACGCGCAGACCGTTGAGGATCGCCGCGGTGCTGATGATCGCCGTGCCGTGCTGATCGTCATGGAAGACCGGGATATTCATCCGCTCGCGCAGCTGCTGCTCGATGTAGAAACACTCCGGCGCTTTAATATCTTCCAGGTTGATACCGCCGAAGGTTGGTTCGAGGGCGGCGACGACGTTAATGAATTTGTCCGGATCCAGCTCATCGACTTCGATATCAAACACATCGATACCGGCAAATTTCTTAAACAGGACGCCTTTGCCCTCCATTACCGGCTTACCGGCCAGCGCGCCGATGTTGCCGAGCCCCAGCACCGCGGTGCCGTTGGAGACGACCGCCACCAGGTTGCCACGGGCAGTGTATTTGTAGGCGGCCAGCGGATCTTTTTCGATTTCCAGGCAGGGGGCTGCGACGCCCGGCGAGTAGGCCAGCGCCAGATCGCGCTGGGTGGCGAGAGGTTTGGTCGGCGAGACCTGGATTTTTCCGGGAACCGGAAATTCGTGGAAGTCGAGGGCGCTCTGTTTTAACTGCTCATCCATTTTCTATTCCTTTCTTTCACGTATCGTTCGTAGGGGAAAAGCGTGATGACCATCCTGTCGTTCACCTTTCAGTGGCAGACAGTATCCCTCCTGGCGGGGCGATAAACTTTGAACACCGCCAAACTCTGGCCATCGTTATGATTTTGTTGTTATCAATTTATAGCGGTTATGTTACCCGGATTCGCCGCCAATAATAGCCCTGTCTGCTATGCTTTTTGGTTATGTACCTCATCAATGTTTATACCGTATACCGGCAAGCACTCATGTAACACCTTGTTCCAGGAGGACTTATCCATGAATCAGTTAGACAGCATCAAGCAGTTCACCACGGTGGTCGCCGACAGCGGAGACATCGAATCCATCCGCCACTACCATCCGGAAGACGCCACCACCAACCCCTCTCTGCTGCTGAAGGCCGCCGGCCTGGCGTCCTATAGCGGCCTCATCGACGACGCTATCGCCTGGGCCAAAAAACAGGGTGGCGGCCGCGAAGCGCAGGTGGCTCACGCCTGCGATAAGCTGGCGGTCAATTTTGGCGCGGAGATCCTCAAAAGCATTCCCGGGCGGGTCTCCACCGAGGTGGACGCCCGGCTCTCCTTCAACCGCGAGAAAAGTATCGAGAAGGCTCGCCACCTGGTGGCGCTGTATCAGGAGATGGGCATTGATAAGTCGCGGATCCTGATCAAGCTGGCATCCACCTGGGAGGGGATCCGCGCCGCGGAGGTGCTGGAGAAAGAGGGGATCCACTGCAACCTGACGCTGCTGTTTTCCTTCGCCCAGGCCCGGGCCTGCGCCGAGGCCGGGGTTTATCTCATCTCCCCGTTCGTTGGGCGTATTTATGACTGGTATCAGGCGCGCAAACCGCTGGAGCCTTACGTGGTGGAGGAAGATCCGGGGGTGAAATCGGTGCGCAATATCTATGACTATTTCAAACAGCATAAATACAACACCATCGTGATGGGCGCCAGCTTCCGCCGCACCGAGCAGATCCTGGCGCTGGTCGGCTGCGACCGGTTGACCATCGCCCCGCCTTTATTAAAAGAGCTGCAGGCCAGCGATACCCCGGTGGTGCGCAAACTGATCCCTGCCAGCCAGATCCTGCCGCGTCCGGTGCCGCTCAGTGAAGCGGAGTTCCGCTGGGAACATAATCAGGATCCGATGGCGGTCGAAAAGCTAGCGGAGGGGATCCGCCTGTTCGCCGTCGATCAGCGCAAACTGGAAGATCTGCTTGCCGCCAAACTGTCACTTTAGTCTCACGGAGAAAAATATGTCCCGAAGAGAGCTTGCCAACGCCATCCGCGCCCTGAGTATGGACGCCGTGCAGAAAGCCAACTCCGGCCATCCCGGTGCGCCGATGGGGATGGCTGATATTGCCGAAGTGCTGTGGAACGATTTTCTCAAGCACAATCCGCAGAACCCTGACTGGGTGGACCGCGACCGTTTCATCTTGTCCAACGGCCACGCGTCGATGCTGCTCTACAGTCTGCTGCACCTGACCGGCTACGATCTGCCGCTGTCTGAACTGAAGCAGTTCCGTCAGCTGCACTCTAAAACGCCCGGCCACCCGGAGCATGGCTATACCCCTGGGGTGGAAACCACCACCGGCCCGCTGGGCCAGGGGCTGGCGAACGCCGTCGGGATGGCCATCGCCGAACGGACGCTGGCGGCGCAGTTTAATCGCCCCGGCCATGAGATCATTGACCATCACACCTGGGTGTTCATGGGCGATGGCTGTTTGATGGAGGGGATCTCCCATGAGGCCTGTTCGCTGGCCGGCACGCTCGGACTGGGCAAGCTGATCGGTTTTTACGATCACAACGGCATCTCCATCGACGGCAAAACCGAAGGCTGGTTTTCCGATGATACGGCGGAACGCTTCCGCGCCTATCACTGGCACGTCATAGGCGATATCGACGGCCACGATCCGCAGGCTATCAAACAGGCGATAACGGAAGCGCAGGCGGTGAAAGATAAACCGTCACTGATTATCTGCCGGACCATCATCGGCTTCGGTTCGCCCAACAAAGCCGGCTCAGAGGAGTCTCACGGGGCGGCGCTTGGCGAAAAAGAGGTAGCGCTGGCCCGCCAGCAGCTTGGCTGGAAATATCCTCCGTTCGAGATCCCGAAAGAGATCTACGCGGGCTGGGATGCGCGTCCGCGCGGGGAAAAAGCGGAGCACGCCTGGAACGAGAAATTCGCCGCCTACCAGCAGCAGTTCCCGGAGCTGGCCGCTGAGCTGACCCGACGTATGAATGGCGCCCTGCCGGAAGACTTTGCCGCGACCGCCCGCGACTACGTGGCGAAACTGCAGGCCGAGCCGGCGAAAATCGCCAGCCGCAAGGCTTCGCAAAACGCGCTGAACGCCTACGGCCCGCACCTTCCGGAACTGCTGGGCGGTTCTGCGGATCTTGCGCCGAGTAACCTGACCATCTGGTCTGGATCGACATCGATTAAAGACGATCCTGCGGGCAACTATATCCACTACGGCGTGCGCGAATTTGGCATGACCGCGGTGGCCAACGGCATCGCCCTGCACGGGGGCTTCATTCCGTATACCTCGACCTTCCTGATGTTTGTGGAATACGCCCGCAACGCCGCGCGCATGGCGGCCCTGATGAAGGCCCGGCAGATCATGGTCTATACCCATGACTCGATCGGTCTTGGGGAAGACGGGCCGACGCACCAGGCGGTGGAACAGCTGGCCAGTCTGCGGCTGACGCCCAACTTCAGCACCTGGCGCCCCTGCGACCAGGTGGAGACCGCCGTCGCCTGGCAGGCGGCTATCGCGCGACAGGGCGGGCCGACGGCGCTGATCCTGTCGCGACAAAACCTGGCGCAGATGCCGCGTACCCCGGAACAGGTGCAGGATATCGCCCGGGGTGGCTACGTGCTTAAGGATGCCGGCGGCAAGCCCGACCTGATCCTCATCGCCACCGGCTCGGAAGTGGAGATCACCGTCCTGGCCGCGGAAAAACTGTTGGCCAAAGGGGTAAATGTGCGGGTCGTCTCGCTCCCTTCCACTGATGTGTTTGACGCCCAGGATGAGGCCTGGCGCGAATCGGTGCTGCCGTCGGACGTCAGCGCCCGGGTGGCGGTCGAAGCCGGGATAGCGGACTACTGGTATAAATATGTCGGCTTAAAAGGCAAGATCGTCGGCATGACCGGCTATGGCGAATCCGCCCCGGCAGAGCAGTTGTTCCCGTTCTTTGGCTTTACGGTCGACCATATCGTCGCCACCGCCGAACAGGTGCTTAACGGGTGATCCACAGCGTGGGCCAGGCATCTGGCCCCTGCCAGTTGTCGCACGTCGGCTGCTGCGCGTAGCGGGAGAGGCTGAACCGCTGGCCGTCAAAACGCCAGCGGGTTTGGATCCCGCAATCGCCGGCCCCGCGGCCTTTGTCCAGGGTCACCAGCTCATGGCGGCGGTCATCATAGCTGGCGTTGATCAGCTCAATCTCACGCGGCGCCTCGCCCGGCGGCTGAAATGGCAACGTTAGCCGCACCTGACGGGCGACATAGGGGCGCTGGCGGGAGACCAGCCAAGCCAGCCAGACGGTGTTGTAGGCGCCGGATTCGCAGCTGGTCATCAGCAGCACTTTGTCATCCGTCAGCGCAGTAACGCGAATTTCACGGCGGAAGGGATCGAGGGAACAGTGGCTGTTGGTCATCCGCTCATTACCGTAGTCCATCAGATCGTTGAGCTCCTCACGCCCCAGCGGCGACTGCGCCGTTTCCGCGCTCGCCACCGCGCGCAGCGCCGGCGCCGGCGGTACGCTGAGCGGCGGCTCTTCCCCTTTGCCGACCCAGGCCGTTTCGCTACCTACCCGCTTTTGCCGATCGTCGATAAAAAACAGAGCCGCTTTCAACCCCTGCAGGGAGATGGTCTGCAGGCCATTGGCCAGCGAGAGCGCTTTACCCTCCTGAACCTGCTGGAGAAACGCATCGATCGTCACGCTGTCGGCGGTTTTAATGAGCTTATCTTCAATGTGCCAGCGCTTGTCGGTCAGGGACAGCGGTTTACCATCCAGCAGCAGGCGCGGCGCTATCGGCGCGAGCGTCGCCACTGGATTGCCGGTGCCGCCCAGCTCGATACGCAGACTGGCGTCAGTGACTGCCCCAGCGCTGCGGCTGAGGGTCATCACCAGGCCATGATGCAGCCCCACGTTACGGGTGACGCAGAAATTTTGGTTGTTACAGGTGACCAGCCAGTCGTTGAAGCGCTGCTGCGTCGGTGCCGACCATGCCTGCGAGCAAGGCAGCACCGCCAGAAAAAGGAAAAAGATGACGCGAAAAAGCATGAACCGCCCGACCCCAGATAAACCCGACCACGGCGCCTATCCTGGACAACGGCAGCGGGTTACTCAATCGGATTTGTCAGAGTTCCCCGACATCAGGCCGGAGGTTTGCAGATATTGCAGCAGAATGACCGCCTTACCGTCGCGGATCTCCCCGTCAGCGACCATCTGCAGCGCCTGGCTAAAAGGCAGCTCCAGCACCTCGATGGCTTCATCATCCACCCCGCCGCCGCTGGTGGTTCGCTGCGCGTCGCTGTACTCGGCGATAAAGAAATGCACTACCTCGGTGACGCCCCCTGGCGACATAAACAGCTCAAACAGCTTTCTCACCTCGCCCACTTCGTAGCCGGTCTCTTCCACCGCCTCTTTACGAATGCAGGCTTCCGGCTCGTCGTTGTCCAGCAGCCCGGCGCAGGTTTCAATCAGCATGCCGTCATGATTGCCATTGACCCAGGTGGCGACACGGAACTGACGCACCAGGACCACCGTCTGCTTATGGCGGTTATACAGCAGCACGGTGGCGCCATTGCCGCGATCGTAGACCTCGCGCTTGTGGCGCACGACGCTGCCGTCCGCCCGCGTCAGCTCATAGGTCATGTTGCGTAGTACGAACCAGTTCTCAGAGAGGATTTTATCTTTAATGACGTGAATATTGAGTGACATACCGACCCCACAGCGTAAAAGGACGCCCTCATACTACGCTGCGGAGCCGGGTTTGTCGTCAGTGAAGCGGCGTCGTTTTCCGCGCCAGATAGTCCAGGATCCCCTGCGCCGCGTGGCGGCCTTCCGCCATCGCCGTCACTACAAGGTCTGCGCCGCGCACGGCATCGCCGCCGGCAAAGATCTTCTCCTGACTGGTCTGATAACGGTAACGGCTCTCCACTCCGGCTTTAATACGCCCCTGACTGTCCAGCGCCACCCCCGCCGCTTCCAGCCAGGGCATGCGGTGCGGATGGAAGCCAAAGGCCATGATCACCGCATCTGCCGGCATAACAAACTCGCTGCCGGGGATCGGCGTCGGGCGGCGTCTTCCCCCGGCGTCCGGAGCGCCCAGCTCGGTGCGCAAAAAGCGAACCCCGTTAACTCGCCCTTTCTCGTCCAGCTCAAGCGTCACCGGCTGGACGTTAAACTCAAAGAGCGCCCCCTCTTCGCGGGCGTTTTTGACCTCTTTTTTCGAGCCCGGCATGTTGGCTTCATCTCGCCGATAGGCGCAGGTCACCTGGCGGGCGCCGTGGCGCAGCGCGGTGCGCACGCAGTCCATCGCCGTATCGCCGCCGCCCAGCACCACCACGTTCAGCCCGGCGGTGTTGACATAAGGCTCTTGCGCCGATGCCGCCAGCCCCATCACCTGTTTGGTGTTGGCGATGAGGAACGGCAGCGCATCGTAGACCCCGGGGGCCTCTTCGTTCGGCAGCCCCGCCTTCATGGAGCGATAGGTTCCGGCGCCGACGAACACCGCGTCATAATCGGCCAGCAGTGTCGCCATGGAGATATCTTTCCCCACCTCGCAATTGAGCTCAAAGCGGATACCCACCTCGCTGAAGATCGCCCGCCGCCGGGCCAATAGCGATTTATCCAGCTTGAACGCCGGAATGCCGAAGGTCAGCAGACCGCCAATCTCCGGATGACGGTCGAAGACCACCGGCTGGACGCCGTGGCGCACCAGCATATCGGCGCAGGCCAGCCCGGCAGGCCCGGCGCCGATAATCGCCACCCGCTTGCCGCTCGGCTTAACCTGCGAAAGGTCCGGACGCCAGCCGCTGGCCAGCGCCTGGTCGGAAATATAGCGCTCAATATTGCCGATGGTGACTGCCCCGCTTTCATCGCGCAGGGTGCAGGCGCCTTCACACAGCCGGTCCTGGGGACAGACGCGGCCGGTGATCTCCGGCAGGCAGTTGGTCTGATGGGAAAGCGCGACCGCGGCGGCGATATTCCCCGCTTTAACCAGCTCGATCCACTGCGGGATATGGTTATGCAGCGGGCAGGTCCATTCGCAAATACTGTGCTCCCCACACGTGAGACAGCGGGCGGCCTGCTGCTGCGCCTGCTGCGGGGTGAACGGCTGATAGATCTCCTCAAAGTGGCTCTTACGCACCTCCGCCGCCAGCTTATCCGGCTCCCCGCGCGGGGGCGTCATCGCCATTTGCCTGACCTTCGCGCCAGCATTGGGCTGGCTGCAGAGCGACGTAGCGCGCTGCCACGGCTGCACCTCCTGGCATGCCGAGCGCAGTCGCCGCTGCTTCGCCAGGGTGATCAACGTCTCATCGTCGGCGAGGGTCAGCGCCTGCGCGGGACAGTTTTCCACACAGGCCGGCCCCGCCTCGCGGCCCTGGCATAGATCGCACTTGTGCGCGCTGGCTTTCACCAGGCCTGCGGCCTGCGGCGTCACCACCACCTGCATCACCCCGAACGGGCAGGCCACCATGCAGGATTTACAGCCAATGCATTTCTCCTGACGGACCTGAACGCTGTCGCCGGACTGGGCGATGGCGTCGTTGGGACAACTGCGGACGCAGGGGGCGTCCTCGCAGTGGCGGCAGGTGATGGCGTTACGCTGGCCCTCCGCTTTGATCACGGTGATACGTGGCAAAAAGCGCTGCGGGGTCAGCACGTGTTGCTCCTCGTTATGCGCCATCACGCAGGCCACTTCGCAGGCCTGGCAGCCGATGCACTTTCGGCTATCGCTCAAAATAAAGTGGTTCATGGCTTCCTTTTGTCTTCTTGGTGAATAACCCCTCAATGCGCATGCCTATTTATTACCCGACAAGATGACGCCGGAACAATGTCCAATTGCCCAGGATAAACTTTTTCTGGAGAGAATCCGTTTTGGATCAATTTTTTTGACTTAAATGAAATGAGGTTTCACACCGGCAAGGGATAATGCGCCGGTCTGCGGTGACGAAGCAGACTCGCTACCTGCTGGCAGGAAAGCTCGAGGTTTCTTTACGATACGGCAAAAGCAACATGATAAATTACACTATCTCCTTAATTTCTCCACGATTGCCGGAGAGGCTGGCGCTAAAGTGGCACAGGCTGTGCAATAACAAGAAAATGTGCATATGAGGTTTTTATTCTGATGGCGAATTTCTTTATCGATCGCCCCATTTTTGCATGGGTGCTGGCAATCCTGTTATGCCTGACGGGCACCCTTGCCATTTTGTCGCTGCCGGTTGAACAGTATCCCGACCTCGCCCCGCCGAATGTGCGGATCACCGCCAACTATCCCGGCGCTTCCGCGCAAACCCTGGAGAATACCGTCACTCAGGTTATCGAACAGAATATGACCGGCCTCGATAACCTGATGTATATGTCCTCCCAGAGCAGCGCCACCGGCCAGGCGACGATCACCCTCAGCTTTACCGCCGGTACCGACCCGGATGAAGCCGTGCAGCAGGTTCAGAACCAGCTACAGTCGGCGATGCGTAAGCTGCCGCAGGCGGTGCAAAACCAGGGGGTGACGGTGCGCAAGACCGGTGATACCAATATCCTGACGCTCGCCTTCGTCTCCACTGACGGCAGTATGGATAAACAAGATATCGCCGACTACGTCGCCAGTAACATCCAGGACCCGCTCAGCCGCGTCAACGGCGTGGGGGATATCGACGCCTACGGTTCGCAATACTCAATGCGCATCTGGCTCGACCCGGCGAAGCTCAACAGCTACCAGATGACCACCAAGGATGTTACCGACGCCATCAGTTCGCAGAACGCCCAGATTGCCGTCGGCCAGCTTGGCGGGACGCCTTCGGTCGATAAGCAAGCGCTGAACGCCACCATCAACTCGCAATCTCTGCTGCAAACCCCAGAGCAGTTCCGCAATATCACTCTGCGCGTCAATCAGGATGGTTCAGAGGTGACGCTGGGCGATGTCGCCACCGTCGAGATGGGGGCGGAGAAGTACGACTATCTTAGCCGCTACAACCGCCAGCCGGCCTCAGGCCTCGGGATCAAGCTGGCTTCCGGCGCCAACGAAATGGCCACCGCGGAGCGCGTGATCAATCGCCTCAATGAGCTGGCGCAGTTTTTCCCCCACGGTCTGGAATATAAGGTCGCCTACGAGACCACCTCCTTCGTGAAGGCTTCTATCATCGACGTGGTGAAAACCCTGCTGGAGGCGATCCTGCTGGTCTTCCTCGTGATGTATCTGTTCCTGCAGAACTTCCGCGCCACCCTGATCCCGACCATCGCCGTGCCGGTGGTGCTGATGGGCACTTTCGCGGTGCTGTATGCCTGTGGTTACAGCATTAACACCCTGACGATGTTCGCGATGGTGTTGGCGATCGGCCTGCTGGTGGATGACGCCATCGTGGTGGTGGAGAACGTCGAGCGCATCATGAGCGAGGAGGGCCTGTCGCCACGCGAGGCGACCCGCAAATCGATGGGACAAATTCAGGGCGCGCTGGTGGGGATCGCGATGGTGCTGTCGGCGGTATTTGTGCCGATGGCCTTCTTCGGCGGCACCACCGGCGCCATCTATCGCCAGTTCTCAATCACTATCGTCGCGGCGATGATCCTCTCGGTGCTGGTGGCCATGATCCTCACCCCTGCCCTTTGCGCCACGCTGCTTAAGCCGGTTAAGCCAGGTGAATCCCATGAAAGAACAGGCTTCTTCGGCTGGTTCAACCGCACCTTCAACCGCAGCGCCAGCCGCTACGAAACCTTCGTCGGCAAAATCCTGCACCGCTCGCTGCGCTGGATGCTGATCTACGTCGTCCTGCTCGGCGGGATGGTGTTCCTGTTTCTGCATTTGCCGACCTCGTTCCTGCCGCTGGAGGATCGCGGGATGTTCACCACCTCGGTCCAGTTGCCGAGCGGCAGCACCCAGCAGCAGACGCTGAAGGTGGTGCAGAAGGCGGAAGATTACTTCCTCAATAACGAGAAGCAGAACGTCGAGTCGGTGTTCGCTACCGTTGGCTCCGGCCCCGGCGGCAATGGGCAGAACGTGGCCCGTATGTTCGTTCGTCTCAAAGACTGGGACCAGCGCGACCCGCAAACCGGCACCTCCTTTGCCATTATTGAACGCGCCACCAAAGCGTTTAATCAGATTAACGAAGCGCGGGTTATCGCCAGCAGCCCGCCGGCGATCAGCGGCCTCGGCAGTTCGGCAGGCTTCGATATGGAGCTGGAGGATCATGCCGGGAAGGGGCACGATGCGCTGATGGCGGCGCGCGATACGCTACTTGAGCTGGCCGGGAAAAATCCGCTGTTGACCCGCGTCCGGCATAACGGGCTCGATGACAGTCCGCAGCTGCAGGTCGATATCGATCAGCGTAAAGCGCAGGCGCTGGGCGTCTCCATTGACGACATCAACGATACGCTGCAAACCGCGTGGGGGTCGAGCTACGTCAACGACTTTATGGATCGCGGCCGGGTAAAGAAAGTCTACGTCCAGGCGGCGGCGAAATACCGGATGCTGCCTGACGATATCAATCTTTGGTACGTGCGCAACAGCAGCGGCACGATGGTGCCATTCTCGGCCTTCGCCACCTCGCGCTGGGAGACCGGCTCGCCGCGGCTGGAGCGCTACAATGGCTACTCAGCGGTGGAGATCGTCGGTGAGGCGGCACCGGGTATCAGTACCGGTACCGCGATGGACATGATGGAGAAGCTGGCCGCGCAGTTACCCACAGGCTTTGGCCTCGAATGGACCGCCATGTCCTACCAGGAACGCCTCTCTGGCGCTCAGGCGCCGGCCCTGTACGCGATTTCTCTGCTGGTGGTGTTCCTGTGCCTGGCGGCGCTGTACGAGAGCTGGTCAGTGCCGTTCTCGGTGATGCTGGTGGTGCCGCTGGGGGTGATTGGCGCCCTGCTGGCGACCTGGATGCGCGGGCTGGAGAATGACGTGTACTTCCAGGTGGGTCTGTTGACGGTGATCGGCCTGTCGGCGAAAAACGCCATTCTGATCGTCGAGTTCGCCAATGAGCTCAACGAGAAGGGCCAGGATCTGCTCAGCGCCACGCTGTCGGCTTGCCGTCAGCGCCTGCGCCCCATCCTGATGACCTCGCTTGCGTTCATCTTCGGCGTGCTGCCGATGGCGACCAGCACCGGCGCCGGTTCCGGCAGCCAGCATGCGGCCGGCACCGGAGTGATGGGCGGGATGATCTCCGCCACCGTGCTGGCGATCTTTTTCGTGCCGCTGTTCTTTGTGCTGGTGCGTCGCCGTTTTCCGCTAAAGGAGCGTCCGCAATAAACCGACGAGCTTCGGCGGCGAGGCGTAATAACAGAAAAGGCGACCACGGTGGTCGCCTTCTTTATGTGTTCAGAACCCTAGCGCGCTTATTTACTTCGCGTTATTCCCCTGCTCACATTGCGGAAATTTATTTACGAAGCATGCCTTCAATAAAGTCTTTCCAGTTCCCCAGTTCATGTTCAATCATAATAGCCTCTCTTATTATTATGGTCGATTCTATATAACTTCATTACCGATGGGAAGTTGTGCTCCCCTATTGCTCTGATTGTCTTATGGACCGCTGACAGAGATAAAACCTCTGGTTGTCGCTACTATGCCGCTTCGTATGTAAACATAATGTGACGTAGAGCAACCTCAGACAACATTTTTGCAATAATGTTAAAGCCCTCACATCATGCCCACAGGTGGCCAACATTTAACCACCCGATATATCGAATGAGATCCCTGGTAAAAAGTTATATTTATTCATCTGAATCACGTATTATTTCAGTAAGACTTATATATTCGGAAATATCTGAGTTAACCGCTTAATTGAATGTAAAAGGTTTATCTATGCTCACCATGTACGGAATTAAAAACTGCGATACCATTAAAAAAGCCCGCCGCTGGCTGGAAGCGCATCAGATTGAGTATCGCTTCCATGATTACCGCGCCGATGGCCTTGAGCGCGCGCAACTGGATACCTTTATTGCCGAGCTGGGCTGGCAGGCGCTGCTGAACACCCGTGGCACCACCTGGCGCAAACTCGACGAGTCGCTGCGCAATAGCATCGATAATGCCGACGCCGCTGCCGCATTGATGCTGGAAATGCCGGCAATTATCAAACGCCCATTGCTCTGCGCGCCCGGTCGTCCTATGCTGCTGGGTTTTAGTGAAGCAAGTTATCAGCAGTTTAACGAGGTATAGTCTATGTCTTGCCCGGTCATTGAGCTGGCTCAGCAGCTTATTCGCCGCCCTTCCCTTAGCCCCGATGATGCGGGATGCCAGGCGTTAATGATTGAACGCCTGCGTGCGATCGGCTTTACCGTTGAACCGATGGATTTCGGCGATACGCAGAATTTCTGGGCCTGGCGCGGCCACGGCGAGACGCTGGCCTTCGCCGGCCACACCGACGTAGTCCCGGCAGGCGACGCCGACCGCTGGATCAATCCCCCGTTCGAACCGACCATCCGCGACGGGATGCTGTTTGGCCGCGGAGCGGCGGATATGAAAGGCTCGCTGGCGGCGATGGTGGTTGCCGCAGAGCGTTTTGTCGCGCAGTACCCGAACCACAGGGGCCGACTGGCGTTTTTGATCACCTCTGATGAAGAGGCCAGCGCCAAAAACGGCACCGTCAAAGTGGTGGAGACGCTGATGGCGCGTAACGAGCGTCTGGACTATTGTCTGGTCGGCGAACCTTCCAGTACCGAAGTGGTCGGCGATGTGGTGAAAAACGGCCGCCGCGGCTCGCTGACCTGCAACCTGACTATTCACGGCGTGCAGGGCCATGTCGCCTATCCGCACCTTGCCGATAACCCTGTCCACCGCGCGGCGCCGATGCTGGCGGAACTGGTCAATATCGAGTGGGATAAAGGCAATGAGTTCTTCCCGCCGACCAGCATGCAGATCGCCAACGTGCAGTCCGGCACCGGCAGCAATAACGTGATCCCCGGCGATATGTTCGTCCAGTTCAACTTCCGCTTCAGTACGGAGCTGACGGACGAGATGATCAAATCCCGGGTGATCGCCCTGCTGGAAAAATACCAGCTGCGTTACAGCGTGGAGTGGTGGCTCTCCGGCCAGCCGTTCCTCACCGGACGGGGCAAGCTGGTGGATGCGGTCGTCAACGCGATTGAGCACTATAATGAGATCAAACCGCAGCTGTTAACCAACGGCGGCACCTCAGACGGACGGTTTATCGCGCGCATGGGGGCGCAGGTGGTTGAGCTGGGCCCCGTAAACGCAACGATTCACAAAATTAATGAATGTGTGAACGCCGCCGACCTGCAGCTGCTGGCGCGGATGTATCAACGCGTCATGGAACAGCTGGTCGCCTGACGAATTGACGTAAAGAGGAAGCGCGCATGGAATGGCTTATTAAACACTGGTGGATTCTGGTGCTGGTCTTTTTGGTGGGGGTAATTATCAACGTGATTAAAGATCTGAATCGCGTTGACCACAAAAAATTCCTCAACAACAAACCCGATCTGCCGCCGCACCGTGATTTTAACGATAAATGGGACGATGACGACGACTGGCCGAAGCACGACCAGTCGAAGAAACCGTAAGTTTGCCTTTATCGCGGTACCGCCCGCCTGTAACCCCGCTCACCGGGGTTACAGCATTTCGATGATATCGTCCCCTTTTGGCGTACTGCCGCTCAGCGCCTCATCAAAATAGTGCTTCGGCACGGTATAACGCAGACGCTCGATCGCCAACTGCATGCTGCGATCGTCAATGGCATGCCCGAGATCGTCGACAATATCTAAGGTCACGTCGCCGCCCGCCTGCTGTAACGCCTCCTCGGCCGACACCGCCCACGCCAGGTCGATAACCCGATCTTCACCACCGTGGATCAGGTGAATGGTAGTGGCCGTCGTTGCCGTCTCCGGCAGCGTCGCATAGCGGCCATTAAAGGCGATGACCCGCGAAGCCAGATCCGGCGCCGCTTTGATACTCTCCAGCGACATAATCGCCCCCTGAGAGAAACCGATCAGCGCGGTGGCCAGTGGACTGACGCCGCTCTTTTCCTGCCAGTAGCGTACAATTTCAATAAAGGTCGGCATAATGGCGTCGATGCGCTGCTGACGATTCTCTTCCGTCATCCCCTGCAGTGAAAACCACTGCCGACCGTTGGGGCCGCAAGGTTCCACCCCGCCAATGCTGACGATCAGCGCATCAGGAAACTGCGGCGCGAACCAGCTGCCGATTTGCCCCATGGAGACCGGGTTATCCCCTACGCCATGAAACAGCAGCAACAGCTGTTGCGCAGGTGTCGCAGGACTTTGAACAATAAAATGATCGTGTTTCATGGCTGTCTCCTTAGTGTTTGCGGGCAGTGTACGCCGCTCGCCAGATATGACCATGCCATTTAACTGAATGAGTTAGTTAAAAAAATTGCAGATGCGCCACCTGCTGACGCAGCGCATCAGCGCGCGCTGCATCAAGGGAGCGCAAGGCGTCAGCGGCCTCCCGACGCCATCTCGCCTGCAAGGCTTTTCGCCCCGTCAGCTGCAGCACGGCGCAGAGTGCGGCCTCCTCTTTGCCCTGCAGTCGTCCCCGCAGGGCCGGCAACGGCATGTCGGCCTGCATCAGTAGGCGGTTGAGGCAGCCCAGCGCCGCGGCCAGCGGGCGGTGGGCGAAGGCAAAGCTCGCCGCTTCCAGCCAGTCCTCATCACTAAGCATAGCGTCTGCGACGGCCGGCAGCGGCGCGGATTCCTCTCGCCACGGGCGAAGCCAGTATTCATCGCGCTGCAGCCGCTGCGCCTCCCGCTGCGCCAGCTGGCGCCCTGCCGCGGTCAACGGATAGAGGGCCATCGCCGTATAGCAGCCGCTGCTGGCCTCGCGATGGGTACCCAGCCGTACGAGGGTAAACCCGCAGCGTTGCCAGAAGCGCCACAGCTCAGCGGTATAGCCGAAGCTGACGGAGAGATAGTCATAGCCAGCGGCATCGGCGGCGATATCGGCGATCATCTTCCGCCCGAGGCCTTCCCGCTGGCGGGTGGGATGGACAGCGATCCGACTGACCCGCAGCCCGCGCAGCGTCGCCGCCAGGGGACTGCCGCCGTGCGCCGCCAGCGACTGGGCGACCAGATTCCCGCGCGGCCGGCGAAAACCCGCCCATACCGCCCGGCTCAGTTCGCGAGAAAGTCCCCCCTCGGCCACCAGCCACAGGGCGCCCGCTACCGCGCCGCCGGCGCGAGCGCAGCGGAAAGCCTGGCCCGGAGCATCCATCATGCGCCGCAGATCGAGCGGGGAAGTTCGGTAATGCGCCCCGGACAATAGCTGGTACATCGCCTCCGGTAGCGCTGGCTGCGTTTGCCAGCAGGACTGATTGACCGCCTCCAGGGCTAGCTCCCCCATCGGCGCGTCGCGAAATGCCTCATCGTTAAAGATAAGCAACTGACTGATGGCTGACTCCAGCGGACAGCCCGCCGCCCAGCGGATCGGGGCGTTCAGGGTGAACGATTGCAGATGGGGCAGACTGGCGCAAAATTTCAGCAGGAACCCGCGACCGGTGCCCTCGTACCCTTGCACCGTCGTGGTGAGTAGCGTGCGGGGAAAACGGCTCACCAGTTGCCGGAGAAGCGGAGCCGGGATAGCCGCGGCCTCATCGACTATCAGCCACGCCGCCTTTTCTTTCGACGCCAGCAGCGCATCGGGCGCCATAAAGCGCAACGTCTCCCCGGCAAAGCTGGCCAGCACCTCGACAGCGCTACGCGTTGGGGCGGTGACGATGGCCTCGCCCCCAAGCTGGCGCAGGAGCATGCCCGCCAGCGCGGACTTCCCCCGTCCACGCTCCGCCGTCACCGCCGCGATACCGGGCGGCAGGCGTATCAGTTGCTCAAGGATTGCCGCCTGCTCGGCCTGCGGGCGGCCATCGGCGGGATGCCAGTCGGGACGCGAGGCGGCCAGCGGGAAACGTGGCCGGTCCGACTGCCGCCAGAGCAACACCTCCGGATCGGCGATAAACTGCCGACAGCAGCGGTGAACAAAGTTAGGGGTAACGATAGGGTCAGGCGTATCGCTCCAGCGCAGAGAGTCCTCATCCGCCCGGGTCGGCCAGTCGGCGAAGGGGGGCGTCAGCAGCACCAGCCAGCTTCCCGCCCGCAGCGTGCCGCTCAGGGCCGCCATGGCGGCCACATCAAACCCGCGCCGGGCATCGAAAAAGGCGTGCATCACTTCCCGCCCCAGCAGCGTTTTCAGCGCGCCGGGCGCCACGCAGGGCGCAGAAACCGGCTCGGGGCCAACCCACAGGCCATCGCCGCCGAGCCTCTCCCGTAGCGCCTGCGCCTGCTGCAGCGTCCAGCTCTCATCGCCGCTGAGCACCAGCAGGCGACGGATCCCCTCCCGCGCCATTTGCGCGGTGAGGTTAAGCAGCGCGTCCATCATGGGGGACGATTACAGCGCGCTGCCGAAGGTATTGCACTGCGCCGGATCGCCGCTATCGAAACCGCGTTTGAACCAGGTGTAGCGCTGTTTCGAGGTGCCGTGGGTAAAACTGTCCGGCACCACGCGTCCCTGGCTCTGCTGCTGTAGACGATCGTCGCCGATGGCCTCGGCGGCGTTCAGCGCCTCCTGCAGATCGCCAGTTTCCAGAATATCCTGCTGCTGCATATTATGACCCCAGACGCCGGCGAAGCAGTCTGCCTGCAGCTCCATCTTAACCGACAGGCGGTTGGCTTCGGCCTGCGTGGCATGCTGCTGTTGCTGGCGGACCTTCGGCTCAATGCCCAGCAGTTTTTGTACGTGATGACCCACTTCATGAGCAATGACGTACCCCTGGGCAAAGTCGCCGTCGGCGCCCAGTTTATTTTTCATCTCATCGTAGAATGACAGGTCGATATAGACCGTACTGTCGGCAGGACAATAGAAGGGGCCCATCACCGACTGACCGGTGCCGCAGCCGGTACGGGTCGCGCCGCGGTAGAGCACCAGCTTTGGCTGCGGGTACTGGCGGCCCATCTTTTCAAAGATCGGCCCCCAGGTATCTTCGGTGGTAGCCAGAATGACGGAAGTAAACTTCGCCGCTTCATCGTCTTTCGGACTGATGGAGCGCTGCGTGGAGGTCTGCTGCTGCGGCATCGGTTCGCCGGTCAACATGCCGGTCAAATCCACGCCGTAGTAGCCCGCCACCAGCACAATAATCAGCAATACAATGCCGCCCTTCCCGCTCGGCAGACGGAAGCCGCCGCCCCCGCCGCCGCCAAACGGCGAGCCTGATTGTCCACGTCGATCTTCAACATTGTCGCTTTCGCGACGCCCTTGCCAGCGCATAAGCACCTCATTCCCTGTTATGTATCAATAGCAGAGATCGTAGGCGGTTCAGCGCAGGATTACCACAGGAAACAGCAAGAGACGCCAGAAGATGAGGCCATCTTCTGGCTGCGGGCGGGTTAGTCGAGCTTAACGCCCAGGCGGTGAGCCACTTCTTCGTAGGCTTCGATCAGGCCGCCAAGGCTCTGGCGGAAGCGGTCTTTGTCCATTTTATCGAGGGTGTTTTTATCCCACAGGCGGCTGCCGTCCGGCGAAAACTCGTCGCCCAGCACCACTTCGCCTTTGAACAGACCAAACTCCAGCTTAAAGTCCACCAGAATCAGACCGGCGTCATCGAACAGTTTTTTCAGCACGTCGTTGGCTTTGTAGGTCAGCTCGCGCATCCGCGCCAGATTCTCTTTACTCACCCAGCCGAAGGTTTCGCAGTAGGAGTCGTTGACCATCGGATCGTGCATAGCATCGTTTTTCAGGAACAGGTCGAACAGCGGCGGATTCAGCTCGATACCTTCTTCAATGCCTAAACGTTTTACCAGCGAGCCTGCCGCACGGTTACGCACCACGCACTCTACCGGCACCATATCCAGTTTTTTCACCAGACATTCGGTATCGGAGAGCAGCGCTTCCATCTGGGTAGGGATGCCCGCTTCTGCCAGTTTACTCATAATGAAATGGTTGAATTTGTTGTTCACCATGCCTTTACGATCGAACTGCTCGATGCGCGCGCCATCACCTGCTGACGTATCGTTACGGAATTCCAGTACCAGCAGGTCCGGATTATCGGTGCTGTATACTGTCTTCGCCTTACCACGATACAACTCAGCTTGCTTTTTCATCTTTCACTACTCCAGTGATATTGAGCCAAAAAATGACGTGTCGGTCTTACATAACATCCTGCAACGGGCGTTGGAGCGGATGCTGTACGCTTGCGGGGCGAACTGCAGTCAGGCGACTGGAGCAGCCTTAACGCGGCGATTTACAGGATTATATGGCCACGCACACGTTTGCGTCACTATACATGAAAAAGGGCCGGATTGCTCCAGCCCTTTTGATTACTTGTTAAATGCGGCCTGGAATACGGCTACCAGGGCGTCATTTTGCGACTGCGTCAGGGTGTGGCCTTTCGGGTCGATAAACTGCAGGCTACTGCGGTTATCGAGGTCGCCGACCTGCAGTTTGTAGTCGCCGGAGACCAGCTGCGGGTCACGTGCGCCCAGCTCCTGCCAGCTGCTGTCAGACAGCGGCTTATAGGTCAGCGCCATGCTGCCCTGAGAGCGCGTGCTGTCGGTCACTTTCATCCCCACTTTCTCGAGGGCGCCCGGCAGACGCTGCCACACCAGGTTAAACGGCGCGCGAACAACGAGCATCGGCAGGCCGGTATCGTCGGCGGCGCTCTGCACGTCGAAGGTGGCCCCCGCGCTGCGCTGTGCGGCGTTCTGGGCGCTGGTGGCATTCATGTCAAGGCCTTCCGAAATGACGTTCAGCATAGCGGTGCTGTAGCGCTGCAGAGACGCCGGATCGGCAACCGGTTTACCCGCCTGCTCCAGATTCACCAGCTTAACGACCACCGCTTGCTGATAACCCTGCGGTTTGACGGAGATTTGATAACGACCGCGATACTGCTGATCTTCATCAAGACGGTTCCACTCAACCCAGTCGGTGTTCAGCGTCTGGCTCGCATCATCGCGCTTGGCGATAACGTAGTTCTTCGCCTGAAGAATACTGGTGACCTGTGCCCACAGCGAACCGCTGCGGCCGTTCTCGACCATCAGCGTCGCGGTATCGCCGTTAAACTGGGTCCGCGCACCGCTCACCAGCGCCAGCGGCTGCGCCGGCGGACGAATGTCCAGCGCTTTACCGACCGCGCCGGTGCTGTTAGCCACCGGAATATTGTAATCACCCACCTGAATCGGCAGGATCATCCCCGCCGGCGCGTGAAGTTCGCTCAACGGTGATGCCTGTAAATAGGCCTCATCACCGCTCACCTGACGCTTATAGCGCGAGTCAGAACTACAGGCCGCGAGGAGTAGAACCAGCGAAACACCCGCAACCTTCGCCAGGCGCGACTTCTGTACTGAGTAAGCCATCAAATCTCCCTAAACTTTACAGCAAACCGGCATGCTTCAGCGCGGCAGTGACGGCTTCACGACCATGATCGGTGATAGGCGTCATCGGCAAGCGCAGCGTATCGGTCGCCACAAGACCCAACGCCTTGCATCCCCATTTCACCGGGATAGGATTGGGTTCGACAAATAATTTTGTATGCAGTGGCATCAGACGCTGGTTAATCGCACGAGCTTCGGCAAATTGACCCGCCAGCGCCAGACGGCACATGTCGGCCATTTCGCGCGCCGCCACGTTGGCCGTAACAGAAATCACGCCTACGCCGCCGAGCTGCATGAAGTCCATACCGGTCGCATCGTCACCGCTCAGCAGAATAAAGTCGTCTGAAACCAGCTCTTTGATCTGGTGAACGCGACTTAAGTTCCCTGTTGCTTCCTTAATACCGACAATATTTTTAATTTCCGCCAGACGGCCAACGGTTTCCGGCAGCATATCGCAACCGGTACGGGACGGCACATTATACAGAATTTGCGGCAGGTCAGTATGTTCGGCGATAGCTTTAAAGTGCTGGAACAGGCCTTCCTGGGTCGGACGGTTATAATAAGGAGTGACCGTCAGGCAGCCAACAACACCGCTATCGTTAAAACGTTTGGTCAGGCTAATCGCCTCTGCGGTTGCATTGGCTCCCGTTCCAGCGATAACCGGAATACGCCCGTCGGCCAGCTCCAGCGTCATCATCACCACGTCGCCATGCTCTTCATGGCTCAGCGTTGCGGATTCACCGGTAGTCCCTACCGAAACGATCGCCGAGGTTCCGTTGGCGACATGGTAATCAATCAGTTTTTTCAGGCTTGTCCGGCAGACATTACCGTTTTCATCCATCGGCGTGACAAGCGCTACAATACTTCCCGTGAACATGGGCCATCCTCAGAGCAGAAGTGCGACAAGATTCTCAATGTTACGTTTGGAGCTGTAATAAAAGCAAGAGACCCGACGCCATCAGGGATGTTGTATGGCGGTTTTTTTTATGCTTTCCTAATGTTACCTCACCTTTTTAAAGGAAGAACAGGTTTGACAGCCTCATTACAACACTATCTGGTTATTACCGCCCTGGGGGCTGACCGTCCCGGCATCGTGAATACGATCACTCGCCACGTCAGCAGCTGCGGTTGTAATATCGAAGACAGCCGGCTGGCCATGCTCGGTGATGAGTTTACGTTTATCATGCTGCTTTCCGGGTCGTGGAATGCGATTAACCTGATCGAATCAACTCTGCCGCTGAAAGGCGCGGAGCTGGAGCTGTTGATCGTGATGAAACGCACCACTGCGCGCCCGCCGCAGGCCATGCCAAACACCGTTTGGGTCCAGGTTGAGGTGCCGGACTCACCGCATATCATCGAGCGCTTTACTGCCCTGTGCGATACATGGAATATGAATATTGCGGAGCTGGTGTCCCGCACGCAGCCGGGAGACGGCGATTCCGCGCAGCTTTTTATCCAGATAACTGCCCACAGTCCTGCGACGCAAAATGCAGCAAATATCGAACAAGCGTTCAAAGCCCTATGTACAGAACTGAACGCACAAGGCAGTATTAACATCGTTAATTATTCACAGCATGATGAACAGGATGGAGTTTAACCCATGACCCCACTGAAAGCCGGTGATATCGCACCGAAATTTAGCTTACCGGACCAGGACGGCGAGGAAGTAAATTTAACCGACTTCCAGGGACAACGTGTCCTGGTTTATTTTTACCCGAAAGCCATGACCCCGGGCTGCACCGTACAGGCGTGCGGCTTGCGCGATAATATGGACGACCTGAAAAAAGCCGGCGTTGAAGTGCTGGGCATCAGCACCGATAAACCGGAAAAACTCTCCCGTTTCGCCGAAAAAGAGCTGCTGAACTTTACGCTGCTGTCTGATGAAAACCATCAGGTTTGCGAGCAGTTTGGCGTCTGGGGCGAAAAATCCTTTATGGGGAAAACCTACGACGGGATCCACCGGATTAGTTTCCTCATCGATGCCGATGGCAAAATCGAACACGTCTTTGATGATTTCAAAACCAGCAATCACCACGACGTGGTGCTGAACTGGCTGAAAGAAAACGCCTGATGCAAAGCAAGACGCCGGGAGAGGAAGCCCTCGCCCGGCGTCTTTTTTTATTCTCATTGCCTTAGTCGTCGACCGCCAAACCATCCGGCCAGGCATGCACCACTGCTTTAATCAGCGTGGCCAGCGGAATGGCGAAGAAGACGCCCCAGAATCCCCACAGTCCGCCAAAGATCACCACCGACAGGATAATCACCAGCGGGTGTAAATTGACCGCTTCCGAGAACAGCACCGGAACCAGCAGGTTACCGTCCAGCCCCTGAATAATCAGATAGACCGCAAACAGGCTCCAGAACTCGGTGCCAGCGCCAAACTGAAACAGCGCCACCCCCACCACCGGAATGGTCACCACAAACGCGCCGATATAGGGGATCAGCACCGAGAAGCCCACCAGCACCGCCAGCAGCAGCGAGTAGTTGAGGCCAAAGAGGATAAAGCCTATCCAGGTGGCGACGCTGACGACAATCATCTCCAGCACCTTGCCGCGAATATAGTTGGTGATCTGCTGGTTCATCTCTTTCCACACCTGCCCGGCAAGCCCGCGATTGCGCGGCAGAACGCGGCGCACCGCGTTGAGCATCTGCTCTTTATCCTTCAGCAGGAAGAAGACCATCAGCGGCACCAGCACCAGATAGACCGCCAGGGTGAGTAACCCCACCAGCGAAGCCAGAGAGTACTTAACCACCGAGTCGCCCACCGTCAGCATCCGGGTGCGCATATTTTCCGCCATCGCATCGATAATGCCGGCATCCATTAACGCCGGATAGCGCCGCGGCAGCGTGGCGGCGAAATCAGAGAGCTTATTTAGCATGCCCGGCATATCGCGGATGAGGTAGATCCCTTGCTGCCAGGCTACCGGCAGCACCACAAAGGCCAGCAACAGCAGGATGCCCACAAAGAGGATCAGCACCAGCGAGGTGGCCCAGGTGCGCGACAGACCGATGCGCTCCAGACGAACGGTCGGCCACTCCAGCAGATACGCCAGCACGATAGCCACCAGCAACGGGGCCAGCAGGCCGCTGAAAAAGAACATAATGCCGAAACCGGCAAGCAAAATAACCAGCAGCGCTATCGCCTCAGGGTCGCTGAATCGACGGCGGTACCACTGCATTAACATCTCAAGCATAAAACCTTCCCTGAAGGGCCAAGCGGCGACAATCCAGGGAATTGTATCGAAATGTCACAAAAAAGACTTCGCTTTTTGATGCGCCGCAGTCAAACCGTTCTCCGCCATGAAGAACATATTTTCAAGGCGGCCAACGCCAGCTAAACTCGCTGGGATGCGGCCAGGGAACATTACGCCGCACAATCGGTCAAACTGGCACACCCACATTACAGGACAGAGGTTATGTTCAGGCAGTTGAAGAAAACGCTGGTGGCGACCGCGATCGCGTCGCTGACGCTGGGTTCGATAGGTCCTGCTTTTGCTGACTCCGCAGATACCCTGCCGGACATGGGAACCTCCGCAGGAAGCACGCTGTCAATCGGTCAGGAAATGCAGATGGGGGATTACTACGTCCGCCAACTGCGCGGTAGCGCGCCGCTGATCAACGACCCTCTGCTGGTGCAATATATCAACGGGCTGGGTATGCGTCTGGTGGCTCACGCCAACTCGGTGCGTACCCCGTTCCACTTCTATTTGATTAATAACGACCAGATCAACGCCTTCGCCTTCTTCGGCGGCAATGTGGTCCTCCACTCCGCCCTGTTCCGCTACTCTGATAACGAGAGCGAACTGGCCTCTGTCATGGCGCACGAAATCTCCCACGTGACGCAGCGGCATCTCGCCCGCGCGATGGAAGATCAGAAGCGCAATGCGCCGCTGACCTGGGTCGGTGCCCTGGGTTCGATTCTGCTGGCGATGGCCAGCCCGCAGGCCGGAATGGCGGCCCTGACCGGGACGCTGGCCGGTACTCAGCAGGGTATGATCAGCTTCACCCGCCAGAACGAAGAAGAGGCCGACCGGATTGGCATTCAGGTTCTGCAGCGCTCGGGTTTCGACCCGCAGGCTATGCCGATGTTTATGGGTAAACTGCTTGACGAGTCGCGCTACTCGACGCGACCGCCGGAAATGTTGCTCACCCACCCCCTGCCGGAAAGCCGACTGGCCGATGCCCGTAACCGCGCCAACCAGATGCGCCCGGTGGTGGTACAGTCCTCGGCGGACTTCTATCTGGCGAAGGCGCGTACCCTCGGGATGTACACCAACGGCGACAACAAGCTGGGCACCGATCTGCTGAACGCCTGGGATAAAGGCAATATCCGCCAACAGCATGCCGCCCAGTATGGTCGCGCTCTGCTGGCGATGGAAAGCAACAACTTTGACCAGGCACGCAAAACGCTGCAGCCGCTGCTCAACGCCGACCCACAAAATGCCTGGTATCTCGATCTGGCCACCGATATCGACCTCGGACAGAAGAAAACCAGCGACGCCATCAATCGCCTTAAAAACGCCCGCGAGCTGCGTACTAATCCGGTGCTGCAGCTGAACCTGGCCAACGCCCTGCTGCAGGGCGGGCAGCCCGGGGAAGCGGCGACCATTCTGAACCGGTATACCTTTACCTATAAAGAGGATGGCAACGGCTGGGACCTGCTGGCCCAGGCGGAAGGCGCGCTGGGCAATCGCGATCAGGAGCTGGCGGCGCGGGCTGAAAGCATGGCGCTGGTCGGCCAGCTGGAGCAGGCGATTTCCCTGCTCAGCAGCGCCAGCTCGCAGGTGAAACTCGGTAGCCTGCAGCAGGCACGTTACGATGCCCGTATCGATCAGCTACGCGATCTGCAGGCTCGCTTCCGTCCCTATCAAAAAATGTAAGGAGACCCCATGACCGACGCGGTAAAAATTTACCATAACCCACGCTGCTCCAAGAGCCGCGAAACGCTGAGCCTGCTGCAGAGCCGCGGCATCGATCCTGAGGTGGTGCTTTATCTTGAGACGCCACCGGATGCCGGGACGCTGCGCCAGCTGCTGCAGCTGCTGGGTATGGAGAGCCCCCGCGAGCTCATGCGCCAGAAAGAGGAGCTGTATAAATCGCTCAATCTGGCCGACCCGGCTCTCAGCAACGCGGCGCTGATACAGGCGATGGTCGACAATCCGAAACTCATCGAGCGCCCTATCGTCGTCAGCCGCGGCCAGGCGCGTATTGGCCGCCCGCCGGAACAGGTTCTTGAGATCGTAAGCTAACTCACCCGCGCCGCGTTTGCGCGGCGCTTTTTTTTACGTGGGCGATTCCAGATCTTTCACGCCAATATCTCCCGCCCGACGGACGGTGCTACTGTTCATCCATCGCTCAATCCACTGGACGGATGAACATGAAAAAGCCGACCTCCACGCCCCATGACGCCGTGTTTAAGACCTACCTCTCCCATCCCGATACCGCCCGTGATTTCCTGCAACTGTATCTGCCCGAGACGCTGCTTAAAGTGTGCGATCTGCGTACGCTGCATCTCGAGTCCGGGCATTTTGTCGAAGACGATCTGCGTCCCTTTTACGCCGACATTTTGTATTCCCTGAAAACCACGGCGGGCGACGGTTATATTTATGCGCTTATCGAACACCAGAGCACGCCCGACCGGCATATGGCCTTTCGTCTGATGCGCTACGCCATCGCCGCCATGCAGCGCCATCTAGATGCCGGCCACGATCGCCTGCCGCTGGTGATCCCTGTTCTCTTCTACCACGGTCTGGTGAGCCCCTATCCGTTCTCTCTGCGCTGGCTCGATGAATTCGTCGCTCCGGAGCTGGCCGGCCACCTTTATCACGGGGCGTTTCCGCTGGCGGACATAACCGTCATTCCGGATGACGAGATTGTCACCCACCAGCGCATGGCAACGCTGGAGTTACTGCAAAAACATATTCGACAACGCGATCTGGCGCAGCTCCTCGACAAGCTGAGCGAATTATTATTGACTGGACTGGCGACGGAATCGCAGGTACAAGCCCTGATGCACTATCTGGTACAGGCAGGCAACACGCGCGAGCCGATTAAATTCATTCGCGAGCTGGCGTTACGAACGCCGCAGCATAAGGAGACGTTGATGACGATTGCGGAATATCTGGAACAACAGGGGCTGGAGCGGGGCCTGGCGCAGGGGCGACAGGAAGGCCGTCAGGAAGGACGGAAAGAAGAGGCGCAGCGCATCGCTGTCGCTATGCTGCACAGCGGCCTTCCGCGCGACCTGGTCGCCCGGTTGACCGGGCTGACGGAGCAGGAGCTGACTCCCCTGGCAGACTAAAGCTTAAGGATCTCTTTCACGAAGGGGATCGTCAGCTTGCGCTGAGCGGTAATCGAGGCATGATCCAACTGATCGAGGGTCATAAACAGCGAACGCATCTCGCGATCCAGCCGCTTCAGCAGGAAGCGGCACACATCTTCAGGCATCTCGAAGCCGCGCAGTCTGGCGCGCAGCTGCAGCGCCTGCAGTTTGTCTTCATCCGACAGCGGCTGCAGCTTATAGATCTGCCCCCAGTCCAGCCGTGAGGCCAGATCCGGCAGGCCAAGATTCAGCTGCCGCGGCGGCCGATCGCCGGTGATCAGCAGCCGGGTTTTGCCTGATTCCAGGATCCGGTTATAGAGATTAAAGATGGCCATCTCCCAGGGCTCATCGCCGGCGACGCACTCGATGTTATCGATGCACACCAGCGCCAGCTGTTCCATCCCCTCCAGCACCTCGGGCACAAACCACGTCCGTTTATCCAGCGGCACGTAGCCTACCGCATCCCCGCGCTGGGAAAGCTCCGCGCAGGCGGCGTGTAACAGGTGGCTACGACCTGCCCCTTCACGTGACCAGATATAAATGTACCCGCTGTGTTCCTGGCGCAGTACGTTCTGGAGGGCGGCAAGTAGGGAAGGATTATCACCCGGCCAGAAACTCGCGAAGGTTTCGTCGTCAGGAAGATACAGTGGCAAAGAGAGCTGTGCCGGTGCGTTCAGATGGACCTCAACATAGGCTTACAGAAAAACGCGAAGAGTTTACCACAGATTTAGGTCAGGAGAGAACCGGGCGGGATCGCCGCCCGGTCAGGCGATCGTTATTTAAACTCTTCGCTATCCGCCGCGTCGAGGACCACCTCTTCCGGACGCAGGACGCTGATAAGCTTGAAAATCAGGCTGAGGGCGATGCCCACGATAGTCGCCAGCGCCATCCCTTTCAGCTCGGCGGCGCCAATGTGCACTTTAGCGCCGCTAACGCCGATGATCAGGATCACTGAGGTGAGGATCAGATTCTGCGCTTTACTGTAATCCACCTTCGATTCAATCAGTACGCGGATCCCCGAGGCGCCGATCACCCCGTACAGCAGCAGGGAAACGCCGCCCATCACCGGCACCGGGATGATCTGGATAGCCGCCGCCAGTTTGCCGACGCAGGAGAGCAGAATCGCAATGATCGCCGCGCCGCCGATTACCCAGGTGCTGTAGACCCGGGTAATCGCCATCACGCCGATATTTTCACCGTAGGTAGTGTTGGGCGTCGAACCGAAGAAGCCGGAAACGATCGTCGACAGGCCGTTGGCAAACATCGAACGATGCAGGCCCGGGTCGCGGATCAGATCGCGCTTAACGATATTGGCGGTCACCACCAGATGCCCCACGTGCTCGGCAATCACCACCAGCGCGGCGGGCAGTATGGTGAAGATAGCAAACCACTCAAAGCGCGGAGTGTAGAAAGTCGGCAGCGCGAACCAGTGGGCCTCGGCGATCGGGGTGGTATCGACCACGCCCATCACAAACGACAGCGCATAGCCCACCAGCACGCCGATCAGGATCGGGATAATCGCCAGGAAGCCGCGGAACAGCACGGATCCGAACACCGTCACCGCCAGGGTCACCATCGAGATAATAATGGTTTTACTGTCCGGTGACTGGCCGTCGGCCGGCAGCAGCCCGGCCATATTAGCCGCCACGCCCGCCAGTTCGAGGCCGATAACCGCCACGATGGCGCCCATCGCCGCCGGCGGGAACATCACATCCAGCCAGCCGGTACCGGCTTTTTTGACAATAAAGGAGACGAGGCAGAACAGCACGCCGCACATAATAAAGCCGCCCAGCGCCACTTCGTAGCCCAGCGGCAACAGCAGCAGCACCGGGGAGATAAAAGCGAAGCTTGATCCCAGATAAGCGGGAATTTTGCCTTTACAGATAAAGAGGTACAACAGCGTACCGATGCCGTTGAACAGCAGGACGGTGGCCGGGTTAATGTGGAACAGAATAGGCACCAGTACCGTTGCGCCAAACATGGCGAACAGATGTTGCAAACTAAGCGGGATTGTCTGTAAAAGCGGCGGTCTTTCACTCACCCCGATGGCACGGCGCGTCATAGTGTATTCCTCTGAGAGTCGTCTGTTATTTGCTGTGGATTACTTTTATTCAAAAAAAAGCCGACTCTCAAAGTCGGCTTTTTTCGCGGTATATTTTATTTCGTTCCAAAAATCTTGTCGCCGGCATCGCCGAGACCGGGAATGATATACCCGTGCTCGTTCAGTCCCTTATCGACAGAGGCGGTGTACAGCTCAACGTCCGGGTGGGCTTTCTCCAGCGCGGCAATCCCTTCCGGCGCCGCCACCAGCACCAGCACCTTGATGCTGGTGCAGCCGGCGTTTTTCAGCAGATCGATAGTGGCGATCATCGACCCACCGGTGGCCAGCATCGGGTCAACGACCAGCGCCATACGTTCATCGATGTTAGACACCAGTTTCTGGAAGTAAGGCACCGGCTCGAGGGTTTCTTCATTGCGATAGATACCGACCACGCTGATACGCGCGCTTGGCACGTGCTCCAGCACCCCTTCCATCATGCCGAGGCCAGCGCGCAGGATAGGCACAACGGTAATTTTCTTGCCCTTGATCTGCTCGACTTCCACCGGACCGTTCCAGCCTTCAATAGTGACTTTCTCAGTCTCCAGATCGGCGGTGGCTTCATAAGTCAGTAAGCTGCCCACTTCTGAGGCGAGTTCACGGAAGCGTTTGGTGCTGATGTCGTGCTCGCGCATCAGGCCCAGCTTGTGTTTGACGAGTGGGTGTTTGACTTCCACAATCTTCATTCTCTTTCTCCTCTGAGGGGCAGCCACAAAAAAAATCGCGGGATTATACCGCTTTTTGCGGATTGTGCCATACCCATCTTGCTTGACGTATATCAAGCAAAGTGATTTAGAGACAAAAAAACCGGAGGCGAGGCTCCGGCTTGGGTGCGGGGTGCAGTCCATACGCTTACGCGGGCCTACGTGTATTGTAGGTCGGTTAAGCGTTAGCGCCACCCGACTACGACAGGTTCTCCCCGTTGCTGGCAATTACCTGCTGATACCAGGCAAAGGACTTTTTCCGGCTGCGTGCCAACGTGCCATTGCCTTCATTATCTTTATCGACATAAATAAAGCCGTAGCGTTTTTTCATTTCCCCCGTGCCGGCGGAAACCAGATCGATACAGCCCCAGGGGGTGTAGCCCATCAGATCGACGCCATCCTCGACCACCGCCTTTTTCATCTCCGCGATATGAGCGGAGAGATAATCGATACGATACTGGTCATTGACGCTGCCGTCCGCTTCGCGGACATCAATCGCGCCAAAGCCGTTTTCGACAATAAACAGCGGCAGCTGGTAGTGATCCCAGAACCAGTTCAGCGAATAGCGCAGGCCGACCGGGTCAATCTGCCA
>NZ_KV792561.1:0-103131 GCF_001808265.1 Klebsiella sp. HMSC16A12 | reverse complement strand
AGGCCGACCGGGTCAATCTGCCAGCCCCAGTCCGACTTTTTGACGTACGGGTTGGAGACCAGGCTGGTGGTTTCATCATAATCAAGCAAGGGGTTGTCTTCGGTGGCTTTGGTAGCGAACGACATATAGTAGCTAAAGCCAATGTAGTCGACACAGCCCTCGGTTAACGCCTGACGATCGGCTTCGGTGATATCCAGAGTAAAGCCGCGGCGGGCAAAATAGTTGAGCAGATGCTGCGGATAGCGACCGCGCACGTGGACGTCGGTAAACCAGTAACGGCGGTGCATGGCGTTCATCGCCATCATCATATCGTCCGGGGCGCAGGTCAGCGGATAGATGGGGCACATAGCGATCATGCAGCCAATCTGCAGCGCCGGGTTGATCTCGCGCGCCGCTTTCACCGCCAGGGCGCTGGCCACCAGCTCATAGTGCGCGGCCTGGTACATCACCGGTTCCCGGTCTTCATCCGGCAAATATTTCAAACCGGAGTTGGTGAAGGGGGCAAAGTCCTCATGGAAGTTGGCCTGGTTGTTGATCTCGTTAAAGGTCATCCAGTACTTCACTTTATGTTGATAGCGGGTGAAGACGACCCTGGCAAAGCGCACGAAAAAGTCGATTAGCTTGCGGTTGCGCCAGCCGCCGTACTCGGTGACCAGGTGATAAGGCATTTCAAAATGCGACAGCGTAATGACTGGCTCAATGCCGTGTTTCAGGCATTCGTCGAACAGATCATCATAAAACTGCAGGCCAGCCTCGTTGGGCTCCAGCTCATCGCCCTGCGGGAAAATACGCGTCCAGGCAATCGAGGTGCGAAAACATTTGAAGCCCATCTCGGCAAACAGCGCCAGGTCTTGTGGATAACGATGATAAAAATCGATCGCCTCATGGTTCGGGTAGTTTTTCCCGGCCACCACGCCGTCGGTAATTTCCCGCGGCACGCCGTGGGCGCCGGCGGTCATCACATCCGCCACGCTGATCCCCTTGCCGCCCTCCTGCCAGCCGCCCTCTAACTGATGCGCTGCGACCGCGCCGCCCCACAGAAAACCTGCTTTAAATCCGGACATAGTCTCTCCCTAATGTCGATCGTCGTCTGGCGAACGATACAGCTGATTAAAATGGTAAACCGCGCCAATCAGGCCGGCATCGTTACCGTGACTGACGGTATCGAGATAGTCGGCAATGCCGAACCAGGCCAGATGCTGGCGCAGTAGCGTCAGAAATCCTGGGCGTTCCACAACGCCGCCACCGATAAAAATGGTCTGCGGATCGAAGATATGGACGAGGTTATAAAGGCCATGGCCCAGGCCATTGAAGAACTCGGCGACCAGACGCTGACAAACCGGGTCGCCGGCGTCACAGCGGTCGAAAATCAGTTCGCCTGTCACGCTATCCAGCGGCGCGCCAATATGTTGCGCATAGCGATGGCGCAGCACCCGCAGAGTGCAGTTCTCATTCATTGAATAGCGACGAGGATCGCGTCCGCCGGGACGGTCGGTAAGCATGTAGCCGAATTCGCCGGCACGAAAACGCGCCCCGTTGATCAGCTGGTGTTGGCAGAAAATCGCCCCACCGATGCCAGTACCGATAGTGAGCACCAGAAAATTGGCCATCTCCGCCGCTTTGCCCTGCCAGCGCTCGGCCAGCAGCACACAGTTGGCGTCGTTTTCCACCGAGACCGGCAGCCCGGTTCGCGTCTCGAGCCACGATTTCATGGCGAAGTTATCAAATCGACGGATAGCGCCGCCCATGGTGATAAAACCGCTGTGCGGATCGATGTAGCCCGGCGCGCTGATGGCTATTCCTTCACACGACGGATGGGCCGCCAGCCACGACAGCATTGCCTGTAAGATCCGATCGCCATCGCTGTCATTGATTGACTGCCTGGCGGTTTCCAGCAGCCTGCCGTCGCGGGCCATCACGCCCATCTTTAACGCGGTGCCACCGATATCAAATGCCGCAATCTTCATTCATCCCTCTCCTGACCCGCGTCAATCACCGACAAAATGCGTGGCAAACCAACACGGAAACCGGTTTCAGTCGTATAATGGGGATTCCTTTACGTAGAGGCAAGCACCAGACTGTACCCGGTTTCATTTTCGTGAGCAGTATCAAATTTAACCATTCATCAGCGGTTTTACGCCAACTGTAAAGCAGGCTCGCAAACGTTTGCTTTCCCTGTTAGAATTGCGCCGATTTTTCTTGCTTACCGCAAACGCGTGGAGACTTCGCAGTGACCGATAAAACCTCTCTCAGCTATAAAGATGCCGGCGTGGATATTGATGCAGGCAACGCTCTCGTCGACCGTATTAAGGGCGTGGTGAAGAAAACCCGTCGCCCGGAAGTGATGGGGGGACTGGGCGGATTCGGCGCGCTGTGCGCACTGCCGCAGAAATACCGCGAGCCGGTACTGGTCTCCGGCACCGACGGCGTCGGTACCAAGCTGCGTCTGGCAATGGATCTGAAGCGTCACGACACCATCGGTATCGACCTGGTCGCCATGTGCGTGAACGACCTGGTGGTTCAGGGCGCTGAGCCGCTGTTTTTCCTGGATTATTACGCCACCGGTAAACTGGACGTCGATACCGCAGCCAGCGTCATCAACGGCATCGCCGAAGGCTGCCTGCAGTCCGGTTGCGCGCTGGTCGGTGGTGAAACCGCAGAGATGCCCGGGATGTACCACGGCGAAGATTACGACGTGGCGGGTTTCTGCGTCGGGGTAGTGGAAAAATCAGAAATCATCGACGGCAGCAAAGTGACCGATGGCGACGTGCTGGTGGCGCTGGCGTCCAGCGGCCCGCACTCTAACGGCTATTCGCTGGTGCGTAAGATCATTGAGGTTAGCGGCGTTGACCCACAAACTACCGACCTTGACGGTAAACCGCTGGCCGACCATCTGCTGGCGCCAACCCGCATCTATGTGAAATCGGTGCTTGATCTGATCGCCAGCGTTGACGTCCACGCTATTGCCCACCTGACCGGCGGCGGCTTCTGGGAAAACATTCCGCGCGTGCTGCCGGATAACACCCAGGCGATCATCGATGAGTCCTCCTGGCAGTGGCCATCCGTCTTCAACTGGCTGCAAACCGCCGGTAACGTCAGCCAGCATGAAATGTACCGTACCTTTAACTGCGGCGTAGGGATGATTATCGCCCTGCCGGCAGCGGAAGCGGACAAAGCGATTGCCCTGCTGAATGACAAAGGTGAAAACGCGTGGAAAATCGGGTATATCAAAGCCTCCGATTCCGAACAGCGTGTGGTCATTGCATGAAAAACATCGTGGTGCTGATTTCCGGTAGCGGCAGCAATTTGCAGGCGATCATCGACGCCTGCGGCCGGAAACAGATAAACGGCACCCTGCGTGCGGTATTCAGTAACAAGGCTGATGCGTTCGGCCTTGAGCGCGCGCGCCTGGCCGGCATCCCGGCCCATGCGCTGGCGCAAAGTCAGTTTGCCGACCGGGAAGCGTTCGATCGTCAGCTGATGCATGAAATCGACGCCTACGCCCCGGATCTGGTGGTGCTGGCAGGCTATATGCGTATCCTTAGCCCGGCGTTCGTCAGCCACTATCAGGGACGTCTGCTGAACATCCATCCCTCGCTACTGCCGAAGTATCCTGGCCTGCATACTCATCGTCAGGTGCTGGAGAACGGTGACGAGGAGCACGGTACCTCGGTGCACTTCGTCACCGATGAGCTGGACGGTGGGCCGGTTATCCTGCAGGCCAAGGTGCCGGTCTTCGCTGGCGACAGCGAGGAGGAAATCACGGCGCGGGTTCAGGCCCAGGAACATGCCATTTATCCGCTGGTCATCAGCTGGTTCGTCGATGGACGTCTGCGCATGGCAGGCAACCACGCCTGGCTGGATGAGCGACAGCTTCCCCCGCAGGGCTATGCCGCCGACGAATGAACAACCAGCCCCGCATGAGCACATCGCGGGGCTTTTTTTTAATTAAAAGTGTTTACTAATCAAACATCTCACAGAAATAATTCTTCTTACTGTCATATTGTTGTGACACAGTAAATCGCTATGCAGAAAAATTCGTCATAATAGTCTACGTCCTGTGAGTAAAACGGAGTGTGAGCGGTAATGGGCCAGGAAAAGCTATACATCGAAAAAGAACTCAGCTGGTTGTCTTTTAACGAACGCGTGCTGCAGGAAGCGGCGGACAAGAGTAACCCGCTGATTGAGCGCATGCGCTTCTTAGGGATTTACTCCAACAACCTGGATGAGTTTTACAAAGTGCGCTTCGCTGAGCTGAAGCGCCGGATTATTATCAGTGAAGAACAAGGCAGTACCGCCCATTCTCGCCACCTGTTAGGCAAAATTCAGGCCCGCGTTCTGAAGGCCGATCAGGAATTCGATAGTCTGTATAATGAACTGTTGCTGGAGATGGCGCGTAACCAGATCTTCCTGATCAACGAGCGCCAGCTGTCCGTCAATCAGCAGGCCTGGCTGCGCAACTACTTCAAGCAGTATTTACGCCAGCATATCTCGCCGATCCTGATCAACCGCGAAACGGACCTCGTGCAGTTCCTGAAAGATGATTACACCTATCTGGCGGTAGAGATTATCCGCGGGGAAAACATCAACTATGCTCTGCTGGAAATACCGTCGGATAAAGTGCCGCGCTTCGTGAACCTGCCGCCGGAAGCGCCGCGTCGCCGCAAGCCAATGATCCTCCTGGATAACATCCTGCGCTATTGCCTGGACGATATTTTTAAAGGCTTCTTTGATTACGATGCGCTGAACGCCTACTCGATGAAGATGACCCGTGACGCCGAGTACGATCTGGTGCATGAGATGGAGTCGAGCCTGATGGAGCTGATGTCCTCCAGCCTCAAGCAGCGCCTGACCGCCGAGCCGGTTCGCTTCGTCTACCAGCGCGATATGCCGGATGCGATGGTCGAAATGCTGCGCGATAAGCTCTCCATTTCCAACTACGACTCAATGCTGCCGGGCGGCCGCTATCACAACTTTAAAGACTTTATCGGCTTCCCGAACGTCGGTAAGGCCAATCTGGTCAATAAACCCATGCCGCGCCTGCGTCATCTGTGGTTTGATAAATTCCGCAACGGCTTCGACGCCATTCGCGAACGCGACGTGCTGCTCTACTATCCCTATCACACCTTTGAGCACGTGCTGGAGCTGCTGCGTCAGGCCTCCTTCGACCCCAGCGTATTGGCGATCAAAATCAACATTTACCGCGTGGCCAAGGATTCGCGCATTATTGACGCGATGATCCACGCCGCCCACAACGGTAAGAAAGTCACCGTAGTGGTGGAGCTGCAGGCGCGCTTCGATGAAGAGGCTAACATTCACTGGGCGAAACGCCTGACGGAAGCGGGAGTCCACGTTATCTTCTCTGCGCCAGGTCTGAAGATCCACGCCAAGCTGTTCCTTATCTCGCGTAAAGAAGGCGATGAGGTGGTGCGCTACGCCCACATCGGCACCGGTAACTTTAACGAGAAGACGGCGCGGATCTACACCGACTATTCGCTGTTAACCGCCGATGCGCGCATTACCAATGAAGTCCGCCGGGTGTTTAACTTTATCGAGAACCCCTATCGTCCGGTTAGCTTCGACTACCTGTTGGTGTCGCCGCAGAACTCGCGTCGTCTGCTGTATGAGATGATCGATCGCGAGATCGCCAATGCGCAAAACGGGCAACCGTCCGGGATTACGCTGAAGCTGAACAACCTGGTGGATAAAGGTCTGGTGGACCGACTGTATGCCGCCTCCAGCTCCGGCGTGCCGGTTAATCTGCTGATCCGCGGCATGTGCTCGCTGATCCCGGGTCTGGAAGGTATCAGCGAAAATATCCGCGTCATCAGTATTGTGGACCGTTTCCTCGAGCACGACCGGGTCTACTGTTTTGAAAACGGTGGCGATAAACAGGTCTGGCTCTCCTCTGCCGACTGGATGACGCGTAACATCGATTATCGCATCGAAGTTGCCGCTCCGCTGCTCGATCCGCGTCTGAAGCAGCGGGTGCTGGATATTTTTGATATCCTGTTCAACGATACGGTAAAAGCGCGCTATCTTGATAAAGAACTGAGTAACCGCTATGTGCCGCGCGGCAATCGCCGTAAAGTGCGCGCGCAAATGGCGATTTACGATTATCTCAAATCACTCGAACAACCCGACTAACCTATGCCAATAAACGATAACACCCCTCGGCCGCAGGAGTTCGCTGCGGTTGACCTTGGTTCGAACAGTTTTCATATGGTGATCGCCCGTGTCGTCGACGGCGCCATGCAGATCATCGGACGCCTGAAACAGCGCGTACATCTGGCCGATGGCCTTGATGAAAACTCGGTGTTGAGCGAAGAAGCCATGACCCGTGGGCTGAACTGCCTGTCGCTTTTTGCCGAACGCCTGCAGGGGTTCTCCCCCTCCAGCGTCTGTATCGTCGGGACGCATACGCTGCGTCAGGCGACCAACGCGGCGGAGTTTCTTAAACGCGCGGAAAAAGTGATCCCCTACCCGATCGAGATCATCTCCGGTAATGAAGAAGCGCGCCTGATTTTTATGGGCGTTGAGCACACGCAGCCGGAGCGCGGCCGCAAGCTGGTGATTGATATCGGCGGCGGTTCAACCGAGCTGGTCATTGGCGAAGATTTTGAGCCCCGCCTGGTGGAAAGCCGCCGCATGGGCTGCGTGAGCTTCTCGCAGGCCTATTTCCCTGGCGGCGTTATCAATAAAGAGAACTTCCAGCGCGCGCGCCTGGCGGCGGTGCAGAAACTGGAGACGCTGGCCTGGCAGTTCCGTATTCAGGGATGGACCGTAGCGCTGGGCGCCTCCGGCACCATTAAAGCCGCCCAGGAAGTGCTGGTGGCGATGGGCGAGAAGGACGGATTTATTACGCCGGAGCGCCTCGAGATGCTGGTAAATGAGCTGTTGAAGCATAAAAACTTCGACGCGCTCAGTCTGCCCGGTCTCTCAGAAGACCGTAAAGCGGTCTTTGCGCCTGGGCTGGCGATCCTCTGCGGTGTGTTTGACGCGCTGGCCATCAAAGAACTTCGTCTGTCCGATGGCGCGCTGCGCGAAGGTGTCCTGTACGAGATGGAAGGCCGCTTCCGCCACCAGGATATTCGTAGCCGCACGGCACAGAGTCTGGCAAATCAGTACAACATCGATCGCGAACAGGCGCGCCGGGTACTGGAAACTACCACCCAGATGCTGGAGCAGTGGCAGGAGCAGAATCCCAAGCTGGCCAATCCGCACCTCGCGGCGCTGTTGAAATGGGCGGTGATGCTCCATGAGGTAGGGCTGAATATCAACCACAGCGGCATGCATCGTCACTCGGCCTACATTCTCCAAAATAGCGACCTGCCGGGCTTCAATCAGGAGCAGCAGATGCTGATGGCCACCCTCGTACGCTATCATCGCAAAGCGATCAAGCTCGACGATCTGCCGCGCTTTACGCTATTCAGGAAAAAGCAGTTTCTGCCGCTAATTCAGCTACTGCGCCTGGGCGTACTGCTGAATAACCAGCGTCAGGCTACCACTACGCCGCCGACGCTGCGCCTGCAGACGGAAGCTCACCACTGGACGCTGACGTTTCCGCACAACTGGTTTAGCCAGAATGCGCTGGTGCTGCTGGATCTGGAAAAAGAGCAACAGTACTGGGAAGGCGTGCCGGAATGGATGCTGAAGATTGCTGAAGAAGAGCCAGACGCCTGATCGTATCTTTGGCTATCAACCGAGCCGGGCGCTTACGCCCGGCTTTTTGCTGTTCAGCCGGTCATCTCCTCCGCCAACTGCGTCAGAGGTACCGGTACCCCGATATCATAGCCCTGCATATAATCGATCCCCAGCGTGATGACCGCCTGACGTATTTCCGGCGACTCCACATATTCGGCCACCACCTGCATGTTCTTCATACGCGCCAGACGACAAATAGAGTCCACGACCTGGTAATCAAGACTGCTGGCAAGCAGATTGCGAATAAAACTGCCGTCGATTTTAAGAATGTCGACGTTCATTGTTTTTAACCGGGCGTAGCTGGCGTAGCCGGTACCAAAATCATCGATCGCCACCCGGCAGCCCAGCGCCCGCAGATGCTCTAAAGTCTGGCAGACCAGCTCGGGATTGCTGAGCGCGTAGTTCTCGGTCAGCTCGAAAATAATCTGCCATGGCTCAATGTTGTAGGCCTGCAGCAGCGCTTCGACCTCCTGAGGAAACTGGCTGCGGCTCAGCGACACCGGAGAAAGATTGATCGCCAGCCGCAGACCGGGCAGCGCCCGCCGGTTGGCGTCCATAAAGGCCAGCGTATGCTCAATAACCCACTGATCCACCCGCGTGGACAGCCCAAACTCGTGCGCCACCGGCAAGAACTCGTTTGGCCCCGTTAGCTCACCCGACTCCCCTTCCATCCTCACCAGCACTTCATGATAGCGATCGCCGCGAATGCCCTGGATAGGCTGCGCCATCAGGACAAAATGGTCATGTTCCAGCGCTTTGAGAATGCGGTTCATCATCACGACTTTATCTTTCAGATCCTGCTGAACATGGCCCGCGCCGCGGCGCTGTAAATTTTCCGGATGGCCGCTGGCTAACGACATGTCGGCAATGGTGTTCAACTCGCCAAGCAGTAAATACAGATGCTTGACCGGCGAGCGAACGCTGCAATAGCTCATGCCGATCCGCGGCTGCAGGGGGACCCCGTCCCAGTGGAAACGGAACTGTCGCAGGGAGCGGTCAATTAAGTGAATGCGCGCCTGGTGCCCTTCGCTATTGAGACGGAACACTAAATCGTGACCGGCAAGATGATATACCGCTTCGTTGGGCTGCAGCAGCGTTCTCAGGTGGTTCGCCAGCATTTGCTTATACTGGATTCGCAAAAGTACCCCATAGTGGCGCCCCAGCAGTTCAAGCTCAGGAATGCGCAGAAAACAGAGCGTCGACCAGCTCGTGCCGTTGAGCGCCCGGCTCAGCGCCCGCAAGTTCGGCATATGAACCACCGGGTCGAGGAAGGCCATCTGCCGGACGCGAGCGTAGATCAGCCGCTGCTGTGTCGCCAGCATCGCCGTATAGGCGACAATAAACGAGAATACCAGATAGCTTGATGACGTGATCGCCAACTGGGTGTTATAGCTTGGGTAAATTGGTAAGTAACGGTAATGAAAATGGATCACGGCAATCAGCACCGGCGTCCAGATCAGTGAGATAAAGCGATAGCCAAAACGCATGGCACCCCAGAGCATCACCGGCATCAGCAATGACAACGTATAATTCGTACTAAATATGGTGCTGCTATCATTAAGCGGCATCAATAATAGCCACAGTAGCAGAATTAATACCGTCGCCCAGCAAATAATTTCAATTTTTTTTATTTTTGGATCAATTTGTAAGCGAACCTGAGAAATAAAGCCGCGTAAATGAAAAGGATTACGAATGACCCGTAACACAAAATAACACAGCGGCATGCCGGTCAGGCACCCTACCATTAGCGCCTGAAAGGTGATTAATGAACGTAAACTAAATGGCGTAACGCCGGTCATTTCCGTTGTGCGCGGATGGAGTCCAAGATATTCGGCAATCTGTGACAAAATCAGAAAAATGACCGAGGGGAGCAGCATTTGCCAGAACAGACGATGCGGCATCAGTCGGACGTTGCCGTGTGAGACCTGCTGACGCTGGGGGACAAAAATGCGGTAGCCGCCCCAGCAGAGCACGCAGGGGATAAGGAAATGGAACAGTACACCGATGGATTGCTCAAGCATCATGCCGTGGGCCAGAGTTAACAGCAGGCCAATAATAATGCCAGGGATCGCCGCCCAACCAAAAAACATCATCAGGCTGAGCACCAGCGCCAGGGGAAGATAATACAAAAATACCATATGACCATTGAGCATGGTGTAGGTATTCGCCCATCTGGCGACCGGTAATAACAGCGCAGGCAGAACGAGCGGTAAAGCCCACCACTTGTCGCGATATTGTTGATAGTATTTTAATAAATTCATAGGTGCTCTACAGAGTGCCTCTGCTCCCGCGAGGCATATTCAGGCAGGCATCCAACCACCCATGCTGACCGCGTAAATAATAACGACACGGTAACGTCCGCTGATTTTAGTGGCCAAGAGAAGGAGACTATTGATATAAATCAACAAATGCTGACACCAACATTAATAAATCTTATTTTTCCCGACATTTCACGGCTAATAAAGTGAGCATGTAAATACGACGATTATCTTATATAACATTAATTAATGTTTTCACTGCCGCACTTTTACATCTGCATCAATTGACCCCATCTCGTTCCTGTGCCTTAATACCCCCATCGCCCATCTTCGGGTATACTTCAAGGATCCTTTTGTGAGTCAGGCACCCAGTATGCGTAAACGACATCGATTTAACCGTCGCATGACCCGTATCGTACTGCTTATCAGCTTTCTCTTCTTCTTTGGACGCTTTGTCTACTCCTCCATCGGCGCCTGGTACCATCATCAGGATAAAAAAGCGTCGCAGGAGTCATCGCTCACCGTCGAACCCTCCCCCCGCGAGTAATCTTTTGATTCTAATACTGCAAGCGCCACACTCCGCAGGCAGAGCCGCTCGCTGCTGAAGTACTGTCTTTGATGCGGTAATTTTGCCGTCGGCGATTTATAAGCGCACGGTATGCAGCAGGCGCAGCATTTCAGCGATACCTTTTGTCACAATTTTGTCCTGACGCATGACTACCGCCAGCTGTCGGTATAGCCGCGGCGCCAGCGAGTGTACGCGTAATCCGTCGCGATCCTCCACCCGCTCCACCGCCATGCGGGGCACGATGCTGTAGCCCAGCCCTGCCCGCACCATGCGCTTAATCGCCTCGATGCTCCCCAACTGCATTACCGGCGTCACCGCCAGTCCCGCCGAGCGGAACCAGCGGTCAATCAGATCCCGCGTGCCGCTACCCGCCTCGAAGGCAATGAGCGGCTGCGCCTGCAGCTCGGCGGGAGTATAAACCGCCGGCATCTCCGTCTCGCGGCTGGCATAGATGGTCACGAACTCCTCATCTAACATCGCAGTCACCGCCAGACTGCGCCCCTGCACGGGCAGCGTGACCAGCCCGAGATCGAGCCGGTTTTCTTCCACCGCGCGGACGATATCCAGCGTGTTGCCGGTGGTCACCCCCACCGTCAGCAGCGGGTGCTGCTGACGAAGATGCTGCAGCAGCGGTGGAAGAAGATGAATGCAGGCCGTCGCGCCAGTCCCCAGCGTCAACGATCCATTAACCTCCTGACTGAATGCGCTGACCGACTGCACCGCGCTATTCACCGCCCGATCGATCTGCTCGCTGTGGGCCAGCAATGCCATTCCCGCCGCCGTCGCCTTGATCCCACGTCCGGTTCGCTCCAGCAGCCTGGTCTGTAAAAACTGCTCCAGCTGACGTACCTGCAGGCTGACGGCAGGTTGGGAGATCCCCAGCGCGTCGGCGGCGGCAGAAAAGCTGCCGCGCTGTACGACCAGCCGGAAGGTCGCCAGATTTCCCAGGTTCAGTGTTGTCATAAAAGTTTCTCTTATACCGCGCATAAGGTAGCCGCTCTGCCAGAACAATAGCCTGCCGGGTATGCTCAGGACAACTGTCTTAACGGAATGAAAAACCATGGAAATAAACGCTATTCCCCGACGCCTTGCCTTCACCGCGGGCGGTCAGCAACTCATCAACTGGGGGATCTCTTTTTATATGCCCGGCACCTTTGCCGGGGCTATCGCCGCCGACAAAGGATGGTCCTTGCCGCAGATCTATCTCGGCCTGACGCTTGCGATGCTGATGATGGCCGCTGTCTCCCCGTTCGTTGCCAGGCTGCTGGCTCGCTTTGGCGGAAGGCTGGTGGTCACCAGCGGTACCTTACTGATAGCCGCCAGCTGCGCCATGATGGCCTGGCGCCCTTCGCTGGCCGGCTGGTACGGCGCCTGGCTGCTGACCGGCATCGGCATGCGGCTCTCACTGTATGATGCGCTGTTCGCCGCAGTGGTGAATCTGTACGGTCAGCAGGCGCGGAAAACTATCTCTCATATCACTCTCGCTGGCGGTCTGGCCTCTGCCCTCTTCTGGCCGCTGGGCGAGGCGTTATTAACCATCATGCCCTGGCAGAATGCCCTGCGGATCTATGCGCTGTTTGGCCTGCTGAGCGCATGGCTGAGTTATCAACTGCCTCGCCAGCGGCTCAGTTCAGCGGCGAAATCACCAGCCTCGCCAGCGACAGCAGAGGGCGACCGGCGTAACGGGGCGCGTTACGCGATCTTTATTGCGCTGATCACCTTCATCTCTAACGGTACCTCTACCCATCTGCCGGAGTTTATCAGCCACTTTGGTCTGCCGGTTGCCGTCGGTATGCTGTGGGGATTCGGCCAGACCGGCGCCCGGCTGGGGGAAGTGCTGGCCGGTCCCCGGGTCACCTCACTCACGCTAACGCGTTTTACTGCGCTCGCCATGCCGCTCTGTTTTCTCCTTGGATTGAGCAGCACGACCTTTGCCGGATGCGCAGCCGGGTTTGTGCTGGGCTATGGCGCGATTAACGGGCTGGTGACGATTGTCAAAGCGACGCTGCCGCTGGCGCTGTTTAGCGCAGAAAGCTACGCCAGCCGCACGGGTCTCCTGCTGATCCCCGGGCAACTGATGGCAGCTGTTTCACCCTTTGCCTACGCATGGCTGAACCACCGGCTGGGCATTATCGGCGGAATGTGGGTGTCCACCGGGTTAACGTTGATCGTTGCCGGACTGGCGCTGGCGATGGTGCGCGAGGCGGGTAAGGCGCAGGATGAACGTAATGTAGAATATCCGGCAGCGGCCGTTGACCAACCGATAGCCAAAAACAACCTTGCTGAAGAGTAAACGTGGATCACTACGCCGTTGATAATTTACGCCTGCCCTTATAGCCATATGGCAGGCATTATTCATACTATAAATTTTTAATGAAAATACATTCACCAAATCAATGATGAAATTTTTAAGAGAATAGCAGGGCATGCTGTCACCTGCGAAAAATAACGATACCGCCTGTATTTTTCGCTTGCATAATGATCCAAAAAATAAAGCCAGTCGCCATCGGTAACATTAGCCACACCTCCGGTAACACAATTAGCTTTACTATCTTCCTCATCGAAACCGTTCGAGCATAGCAAAGAATGAGCGCTAATTTTAATACCGTAGCAAAACCCGGCGGCAATCGATGCAATCTGGCCTGTCGGTATTGCTTTTATCTGGAAAACGAGGTTCCGCGTCCAGGGTATGCCACCATGGACGACCTCACGCTGGAAGCGTACATTCACAACACCATTTCATCGACCCCCTCGCAAAACGTCGAGTTTTGCTGGCAGGGCGGTGAGCCTACCTTATGCGGGCTGGATTTTTTTGCAAAGGTGGTCGAGCTCCAGCAGCGTTACCGTGGTAACAAAATCATCGCCAACAGCCTGCAAACCAACGGCATCTTGCTGAACGATAAATGGGCTCGTTTTTTGCGTCGTCATGGATTTCTGGTCGGATTATCCATTGATGGCCCTGCGTCACTCCACGACACCTGGCGTACGACGGGCTGCGGAAAACCCACCTGGGAAAAAGTTGTGCAGGCCATACGCTGCCTGCAGCAGCATGACGTTCCGGTGAATGCCATGGTGGTGGTCAGCCGCCAGTCTGCAAGCCAGGGGAAAAGTCTCTATCGCTGCCTGAGCCGCGAGCTAAACCTTCACCATCTCCAGTTTATTCCTCTCGTTGACTCCCCTGCTCCCTGGTCAGTTACCCCTGAGGGCTGGGGCAAATTTTTGTGCAGTGTTTTCGACGACTGGCTGGAAAATGATGTTGGCAGGGTGTTTATCCAGTACTTTGATAATCTGCTCGGCGTATGGGCCGGCCAGCCCGCCACGCTCTGCACCATGCAGCCTGTCTGTGGGCAGAGTTTACTGGTGGAGCAAAACGGCGATGTCTACAGCTGCGATCACTTTGTCTCAGCGGAATATAAGCTGGGTAATCTGAAGCAAGATGCTATGGCAGCGATGGCGAGCTCGCCATTTCAGCAACAGTTCGGGAAGCAAAAGGGCCAACTCTCTGCCCGCTGTCAGAGCTGCCACTGGCGCTTTGCCTGCCATGGGGGATGCCCTAAACACCGTTTTACCATCCATGACGACGAAGCACAGAATTACCTGTGCAGCGGCTATTTAACTTTTTTCGGCCATATCACGCCCTATATGAACGTCATGCGAAGGCTTTTTTTAAATTGCCAGCCGCCCGCGCTCATTATGAGTCTTATCCCGGAGATTCGGCAAAATATATTACAATTAACGGAGTCTGAAGATGAAAGAACCAAATAAAATAGATGGAAATCGCCGCGATCTCCTCAAAGGTCTGGGGATTGCCGCTGTCGTGAGCCTGTTACCAGAGACGGGAAACGCCGCACAAAATAATGCCGCCCCGAAAGCGGCATGGGATATTCCTTTCACCGGCGAAATCCCTGACACACTGCCCGAAGGCTACAATATTTTACTCATAACCTGCGATCAGGAACGTTATTTCGAGCGGTATCCCTTTCCGGTGCCGGGCCGGGAACGCCTGATGAAAACGGGTATCACTTTTACCAATCATCAGAACACGGCCAACGTTTGTACGCCATCGCGCTCTGTCATGTACACCGGGCTCCATATGCCGCACACCCGGATGTTTGATAATCTTGGCTTCCCCTGGATGAATTACGATCTGGACCCGGAATTACGTACCGTGGGCCATATGATGCGTGAACTGGGTTATTACACGGCGTATAAAGGTAAATGGCATCTTACCCGGGAGATCGATCAGCCGGTCGCTGGTAAATCGGTAGAAGAAATGGACCTGGGCGAGATCCCGACGCCGCGACTGCATGAAATTATGGAAAAGTATGGTTTCTCTGATTATCACGGCATTGGCGATGTCATCGGGAAAAGTAAGGGCGGCTATTTCTTTGATTCAGTCACCACGGGGCAGACCATTAGTTGGCTACGTAACACCGGCCGCCCGCTGAATGATGAAAATAAACCCTGGTTCGCGGCAGTAAACCTGGTTAACCCCCACGATGTCATGTTTATCGACACCGATGAGCATGGTGAGCAGGTGCAGTGGAAAGGGCCAATGGATAAAGAAAACCACACCCTGCTGCCAACCCAACCCCCGCACAACCAAATCTATCAGCAAAGCTGGCCAGACTATCCGCTGCCTGCAAACCGCCATCAGCCGCTCGATGAGCCTGGCAGACCTGCCGCCCATAAAGAGTACCAGAATGCCAGGGCGGTGATGGAGGGACAGTTCCCCGATGAAGACCGGCGCTGGCGCAAATTACTGGATTATTATTTCAACTGTATTCGCGATAATGACCAGCATCTTGAGGCGATTCTCAATGAACTTGATAATCTTCAACTGACGCAAAATACGATTATCGTCTTTACCGCCGACCATGGGGAACTCGGAGGCTCCCACCAGATGCATGGTAAAGGTTCCTCGGTGTACAAAGAGCAGATCCATGTGCCGATGATCATTCGCCATCCGGCGTATCCGGGAAATATCCGCTGCAACAGTTTGACCAATCATCTGGATTTAGTACCGACCCTGATTGGTCTGACTGGACGCGATCGCTCGCTGCGAGAGAAAGTCCTGGAGGGCAGAAAAGGCCGGGATATGAGCCCATTACTGGCGCATCCTGAGCAAGCGGGCTTAAATGCGCTGCGTCCGGGTTCGCTTTATTGTTACGGCATGATCCTGTATATGGATGCGCAATACACGGCAAAATTCAGAAAGCTGGCTGGAGAAAAACTCCCGCACGATCAATTTAAAAAAGCAATCGCGTCACTCCATCCTGATTTTTCCCATCGCTCAGGGATCCGTATGATCAACGATGGACACTATAAATTTGCCCGCTACTTTTCGCTCAAGCAGCATCATATTCCTGCTTCCCTGGCCGAGCTGCTGGAGAATAATGATGTTGAACTTTTCGATCTGGTTAACGACCCCGAAGAAAATCATAACCTCGCCCGGGAGCCAGAGAAATACCGGGATCTGTTAATGACAATGAACGATAAACTCAATCAGCTCACTGCCGCTGAGATTGGCGAAGATGATGGCAGCTATATGCCCCCGTTTGAAGGAAGCCAGTGGGATCTGACGGCGGCCCAGATGCATCAATATATGCGCGATTAGCGCTTGCCGTCAGGTGGGAGACCTTAATGTAGCAGCTATAAAAAAACCCTCTGTAAACACAGAGGGTTTCGTTTTACTCAGCTAACGCCGGGGATTACTCCCACTCAATCGTTGCTGGCGGCTTGCCGCTGATGTCATACACCACGCGGGAGATACCGTTCACTTCATTGATGATACGGTTGGAGACGCGGCCGAGGAAATCGTACGGCAGGTGTGCCCAGTGCGCGGTCATGAAGTCGATGGTTTCCACCGCACGCAGGGAAACCACCCAGTCGTATTTACGGCCATCGCCCATCACGCCGACGGAACGAACCGGCAGGAACACAGTGAACGCCTGGCTGACTTTGTTATACAGATCAGCTTTGTGCAGCTCTTCGATGAAGATAGCGTCCGCACGACGCAGCAGGTCGCAGTACTCTTTCTTCACTTCGCCCAGCACGCGCACGCCAAGGCCGGGGCCCGGGAACGGGTGACGGTAGAGCATGTCGTACGGCAGGCCAAGTTCCAGGCCGATCTTACGCACTTCGTCTTTAAACAGCTCACGCAGCGGCTCAACCAGGCCCATCTTCATCTCTTTCGGCAGGCCGCCCACGTTGTGGTGAGATTTGATGACGTGCGCTTTACCGGTGGCGGAAGCGGCAGACTCGATAACGTCAGGGTAGATAGTACCCTGCGCCAGCCATTTGACGTCGTCCAGCTTCAGCGCTTCTTCGTCGAACACTTCCACGAAAACGCGACCGATAATTTTACGCTTCGCTTCCGGATCGCTTTCACCCGCCAGCGCGTCGAGGAAACGCTGCTCGCCTTCAACGTGAACAATGTTCAGGCCAAAGTGGTCGCCGAACATCTCCATCACCTGCTGCGCTTCGTTCAGGCGCAGCAGACCGTTGTCCACGAATACGCAGGTCAGGTTTTTGCCGATAGCGCGGTGCAGCAGCATCGCGGTCACCGAAGAGTCCACACCGCCGGAGAGGCCGAGGATCACTTTGTCGTCGCCAACCTGCTGACGGATACGCTCAACGGCGTCGTCAATGATTTTCGCCGGGGTCCACAGCGCTTCGCACTGGCAGATGTCGCGCACGAAGCGCTCCAGCATACGCATCCCCTGACGGGTGTGGGTCACTTCCGGGTGGAACTGCACGCCGTAGAAGCGTTTTTCTTCGTTGGCCATAATGGCGAACGGGCAGTTGTCGGTGCTGGCGACGGTCACGAAGTCCGCTGGGATGGCGATCACTTTGTCGCCGTGGCTCATCCACACGTCCAGCAGTGGTTTGCCGTCTGCGGTCAGGGAATCTTCGATACCGCGCACCAGCGCGCTGTCGTTAACCACTTCAACCTGTGCGTAACCAAACTCACGCTCGTTAGAACCTTCTACATGGCCGCCCAGCTGCATCGCCATGGTCTGCATGCCGTAGCAGACGCCAAATACCGGCACGCCGGCTTCGAACACATACTGCGGCGCGCGCGGGCTGTTCTCTTCGGTGGTGCTTTCCGGGCCGCCGGAAAGAATGATGCCGCTTGGATTAAATTCGCGGATCTGTGCTTCCGTGACATCCCATGCCCACAGCTCACAGTAGACGCCCAGCTCACGCACGCGACGCGCCACCAGCTGAGTATACTGAGACCCGAAGTCGAGGATGAGGATGCGATGTTTATGAATGTTTTCCGTCATTGACGCTAATTCCGAGGCAAGTGAAACAGAGTAAATAAATCGCCCGACGCAAGGTCGGGCGAAGAAATCAGGAGCCCAGACGGTAGTTCGGGGACTCTTTGGTGATGGTCACGTCGTGAACGTGGCTTTCCTGAATGCCCGCACCGCTGATGCGTACGAATTCAGCTTTGGTACGCAGCAGGTCAATGGTACCACAGCCGGTCAGACCCATACAGGAACGCAGACCGCCCATCTGCTGGTGAATGATCTCTTTCAGGCGGCCTTTATAGGCCACGCGGCCTTCGATACCTTCCGGCACCAGTTTGTCAGCGGCGTTATCGCTCTGGAAATAGCGATCAGAGGAGCCTTTGGACATCGCGCCAAGGGAGCCCATCCCGCGGTAGGATTTGTAAGAGCGACCCTGATAGAGTTCGATTTCACCCGGGGACTCTTCGGTACCCGCCAGCATGGAGCCAACCATCACCGCCGCCGCACCGGCGGCGATCGCTTTGGCGATATCGCCGGAGAAACGGATACCGCCGTCAGCGATAACCGGAATACCGGTCCCTTCCAGCGCTTCCACCGCGTCGGAAACAGCAGTGATCTGCGGCACACCCACGCCGGTGACGATACGGGTAGTACAGATGGAGCCCGGGCCGATGCCCACTTTCACCGCGCTGCAGCCGGCTTCCGCCAGCGCGCGCGCGCCTGCTCCAGTGGCGACGTTGCCGCCGATGATCTGCAGGTCAGGATATTTCGCGCGCGTTTCACGGATACGCTGCAGAACGCCTTCTGAGTGACCGTGCGAGGAGTCGATCAGCAGAACGTCAACGCCTGCCGCTACCAACGCGTCTACGCGCTCTTCGTTGCCGGCACCAGCGCCGACCGCCGCGCCTACGCGCAGACGGCCCTGCTCATCTTTACAGGCGTTCGGTTTACGTTCTGCTTTCTGGAAGTCTTTGACGGTGATCATGCCGCGCAGGTGGAAGCTCTCATCCACGACCAGCGCTTTCTCAACGCGTTTTTCGTGCATCTTAGCGAATACCACTTCACGGCTTTCGCCTTCACGAACGGTGACCAGACGCTCTTTCGGCGTCATGTAGACGCTGACCGGCTGGTTCAGATCGGTGACGAAACGCACGTCGCGGCCGGTGATGATGCCGACCAGCTCGTTTTCTTCGGTAACCACCGGGTAGCCGGCGAAACCGTTGCGCTCGGTCAGCTCTTTCACTTCACGCAGAGTGGTCGTCGGCAGAACAGTCTGCGGGTCGGTGACCACGCCGGACTCATGTTTCTTCACGCGACGAACTTCTTCCGCCTGGCGCTCGATGGACATGTTTTTGTGAATAAAGCCGATGCCGCCTTCCTGTGCCAGGGCAATAGCCAGACGCGCTTCCGTTACGGTATCCATGGCTGCGGAGAGCATAGGAATATTCAGACGAATGGTTTTCGTCAGCTGAGTGCTGAGATCGGCAGTATTCGGCAGAACGGTAGAATGAGCGGGAACGAGGAGGACGTCGTCAAACGTCAGGGCTTCTTTAGCGATACGTAGCATGGGCAATATCTCGACCAGGGTGGATAAATATTGCCGTGGCATTATACAGAGCGTAACCGATTGCATCTACCCTTTTTTGCAAATAATACTTGCCATCCCCTCTGAGCGCGTTACTATCGACTGAATAACCTGCTGATTTAAAGTTTGATCTTGCTCACATGTTACCCTCTCAATCCCCCGCAATTTTTACCGTAAGCCGCCTCAATCAGACGGTGCGTCTGCTGCTTGAGCGCGAAATGGGTCAGGTTTGGATCAGCGGCGAGATCTCTAACTTCAGCCAGCCCTCCTCCGGCCACTGGTACTTCACCTTAAAAGACGATAACGCCCAGGTGCGCTGCGCGATGTTCCGCAACAGCAACCGCCGGGTCACGTTCCGCCCGCAGCACGGGCAGCAGGTGCTGGTTCGCGCCAACATCACGCTGTATGAGCCGCGCGGCGACTACCAGATTATCGTCGAAAGCATGCAGCCCGCCGGCGAAGGGTTGCTGCAGCAGAAGTATGAGCAGCTGAAAGCGCAGTTAACGGCGGAAGGACTGTTCGAGCAAAAACATAAGCAGGCGCTCCCCTCTCCCGCCCACTGCGTCGGCGTCATCACCTCGAAAACCGGTGCCGCGCTGCACGATATTCTCCATGTCCTCAGGCGCCGCGATCCCGGGCTGCCGGTGATCATCTACCCAACCGCGGTCCAGGGTGACGACGCCCCCGGGCAGATTGTGCGCGCCATCGCGCTGGCCAACGCGCGCCAGGAGTGTGACGTACTGATTGTCGGACGCGGCGGCGGTTCGCTGGAGGATCTGTGGAGTTTTAACGATGAGCGGGTGGCGCGGGCTATTTTCGCCAGCCAGATCCCTATCGTCAGCGCCGTCGGCCATGAAACCGACGTCACGATCGCTGATTTTGTTGCCGACCTGCGGGCACCGACTCCCTCAGCCGCCGCGGAAATCGTCAGCCGCAACCAGCAGGAGCTGCTGCGCCAGCTGCAGTCCGGACAGCAGCGGCTGGAAATGGCGATGGACTATTTCCTCGCCAGTCGCCAGCGCCGTTTTACCCAGCTGTTCCATCGCCTGCAGCAACAGCATCCACAGCTGCGCTTGGCCCGCCAGCAGACCGCCCTGGAACGCCTGCGCCAGCGGATGCGTATCGCCGTGGAGTCACAGCTTAAGCGCGCAGAACAGCGGCAAAAGCGCACCGTTCAGCGTCTGAATCACTACAACCCGCAGCCGCGGATCCACCGCGCGCAGTCGCGGATCCAGCAGCTGGAATACCGGCTGGCGGAAATTATGCGTGGCCGCCTCAGCGAGCGGCGTGAACGGTTTGGCAACGCGGTGACCCATCTGGAGGCGGTGAGCCCCTTAGCCACCCTGGCGCGGGGCTACAGCGTCACCTCGGTGAGCGACGGTACGGTGCTGAAGCAGACAAAACAGGTCAAAACCGGCGATCTGCTCACCACCCGCCTGAAAGACGGCTGGGTCGAAAGCGAAGTGAAGCAGATCGCGACGGTGAAAAAAACGCGGGCCAGAAAGCCTTCGCCCACTAAACCAGCGGAATAAATTCCACCCGTTTTTTCGAGATAAGGCCATGCCCATGCTGGCAAAAGTAATCCACCGCGCCGCACGCCTTCAGCACATCCAGCGGCTGGTGGCATTCCGGGCAGCGGGCCTCAAGGGTAAATACCCTTTCGCACTGGGCGCAATGCGCGCTACTGCCTTTGACATCTAACGGCGCGTGGCACAGAGGGCAATCAAGTTCCATAACCATTCCTTTCAACGTTTATCTGCACCTATTTTATCATGTTCCGGGTTTAATGCGGGCCGCGTAATTGCTGCTGCAACCTGAGCAGCCATTCCACTTCCTCAAGCCTACGCTGCGTTAGCCCGGCCACGCTATCCGGCGCCCGGATAAACAGATTATCAGCGCCGAGGATCTGCTCATCAAGACAGTGCGTATAGATCGCCCCGGGCCGGGTCCAGCGCTGCACCCGCTCGCCGTCCTGTAGCGTCACCACTTCGCCCTCAGGGGCGCGATCGAAGCTAATTATTCGCCCGTCCCGCAGTCCTATCCGCATTCCCTTTTGCCCGCCCGCGGGACCCGCGTATTTGTTGAGCCAGATATTGAGCGGGATAGTGCCCAGGGTTCCCTGCAGATGCGCCTCCCCCTCGGCAGTGCTCGTATCCCCAGGAGCAATGTCATGGCCGAGGCGGTCTTTCGCCACCCGAAGGGAAAGGCTCAGCGCCGTATCGCCTCCGCTGGCGTGCAGGGTTTCGCGGAGCATCGCCAGGACATGGGTGCCGATATCGAGGATCACCCCATCAGGGTGACGCAGCTGCCGGGTATCCAGCTCCCCGGTGGCAAAATTGAGTGCGACCGGCTCACCAGCGCTGTTAAAGCCGCTTGGCTCCTGCAAATAACCTTCGAGCCAGACGATATCCTGCGCTGACAGGTGCGGCGGAGGCAGGCCGCTGGCCTCCCCTTCCGCCCGCCACTGCGGGCCAGGAGCGTTCAGCGCAACGCCTCGCGCCATCCAGTGGTCAAGAGCCAGCACCCGCGCGGCCTGCTCAGGCGGCGCCAGCAGCGCCCGCAGCCGGGCGGCCTGCTCAAGGTTGGCCACGATCGGCTTTTCCACCACGATGCGGGAAATGCCGCTGGCTAACGCCCTCTCCAGTACGGGCAGATGCTGAAGTGATGAGGTGGTAATGAAGAGCGTATCCAGGGGTTCGGCCAGCAGCGCCGACAGCGAACTACAGCGCTGGATCCCCGGCAGCGCTCTACTGCAGTCCAGGTCATAGCCCTGGCAGCGGTCGATGACGTCCCCCAGGCGACGCAGCGCCGGTAAATAGGCGGTTTCCACCACCGCGCCGAGGCCGATAAAACCAATCTGCATAGTAAGTCCACCTTTGAGCCGCTCTGTTCCCGGCGAAGTATCGCGGGATTATGGCGGAAGGTTTTGACATTTACCGGCATGGCGGCCACAAAAAACCCGCCGAAGCGGGTTTAATGATTATTTGCTTTTCTTGATGTGCTTGATCAAGCGCTTACGTTTACGCATCTGGTTCGGCGTCAGGGTGTTACGCTTGTTAGCGAACGGGTTTTCCCCTTCCTTGAACTGGATCCGGATTGGCGTGCCCATCACGTCCAGGGATTTACGGAAGTAGTTCATCAGGTAGCGCTTGTAGGAATCCGGCAGATCCTTGACCTGGTTACCGTGGATCACCACGATAGGCGGGTTGTAGCCCCCGGCGTGGGCGTATTTCAGCTTCACGCGACGGCCACGCACCAGCGGTGGCTGATGATCTTCCGCCGCCATGTTCATGATCCGGGTCAGCATCGCGGTGCTTACGCGGCGCGTAGCGCTGTCGTAGGCTTCGCGTACCGATTCAAACAGGTTGCCGACGCCGCTGCCGTGCAGGGCGGAGATGAAGTGCACCCGGGCAAAGTCGATAAAGCCCAGACGATAGTCGAGGGTCTCCTTCACCTGCTCCTTCACTTCCTGACTCAGGCCATCCCACTTGTTAACGACGATCACCAGCGAACGGCCGCTGTTAAGAATAAAGCCCAGCAGCGAGAGGTCCTGGTCGGAGATCCCTTCGCGAGCATCGATCACCAGCAGCACGACGTTGGCGTCTTCAATCGCCTGCAGCGTTTTGATCACCGAGAACTTTTCCACTACGTCGGTGATTTTCCCGCGCTTGCGCACCCCGGCGGTATCGATGAGCACGTATTCGCGCTCGTCACGCTGCATCGGGATATAAATGCTGTCACGGGTGGTGCCCGGCATATCGTAGACCACCACGCGATCTTCACCGAGGATGCGATTGGTGAGGGTTGATTTACCGACATTAGGACGCCCGACAATCGCCAGCTTGATCGGCAGATCCTGCGGATTGAAGTCGTCTTCCAGCTCTTCTTCCGCTTCGCCATTCTGCTCGGCTTCGAATTTCGCCCAGTATTCGGCGTCTTCATCCACTTCTTCCTGCGGATTAACCTCATCTACCCATGGCAGCAGGGCCTGCTCCAGCAGGCTGGTCACGCCGCGGCCGTGCGAAGCGGCAATCGGATAGATATCGCCCAGGCCGAGCGACCAGAAGTCCGCCATCGCCTGGTCGACGTCGATGCCGTCGGTTTTGTTAGCCACCAGGAAGGTGGGCTTTTCACGAGAGCGCAGGTGTTTAGCGATCGCGATGTCCGCCGGCATCAGGCCCGCGCGCGCATCGACCATAAACAGCACCACATCGGCCTCTTCGATTGCCAGCAGCGACTGCTCCGCCATCCGGGTTTCCACGCCCTCTTCCGTACCATCAATACCACCGGTATCGATACAGATGAATTCGCGGCCTTCGACTTCGGCCCGACCGTACTTACGGTCACGAGTCAGCCCCGGGAAATCCGCAACCAGCGCATCACGAGTGCGCGTCAGGCGGTTAAAGAGCGTGGATTTTCCAACGTTAGGGCGCCCGACAAGCGCGACCACAGGTATCATGTTAAATGCCTCATACAATCACTAAGCAACATCGTCTTAACGACGTTTTTAAAAAAGTCAAAACGGCCCCTGTCTGCCAGGGGCCGTTTCTTAATCACTCACGACAGCGGTAATTAACGCGTAATCGCGTACAGCGTACCGTCTTTCGCCTGGATCAGCAGTCGACCATCGGCAACCACCGGGTCGGTCAGGAAGCCGGAGCTGTCCACTTTCTGCTGCGCCACAAAATGGCCATCTTCCGGATTAACCCAGTGCATGTAGCCTTCGCTATCGCCGACGACCAGATTGCCATTATACAACACCGGCGCGGTCAGCAAACGGTGCAGCAGATCGCTTTGCGTCCACAGGGTTACACCGCCGTCGGTGGTCAGCGCCAGCAGGCGATCGTTCTGGTCAACCAGGTAGATACGGTTACCATCGACGATGAAATCATTCACCGAACCCAGCTCGCGTTTCCACATAATCTGGCCGCTACGCAGGTCCAGCGCGGTCAGGTTGCCGTTATAAGCCAGCGCATAAACCACACCGTTAACGATGATCGGCGTCGTGTCGACGTCGTTCAGGCGGTCAATTTCCGTCGGGCCGGTGGCCGTAGAAATACGCTGCTGCCAAATCATCTGCCCCTGCTGCATCAATACTGCACTGACGCGGCCGTTGTCGCCGCCGACGATCGCCGCGCCGTAGGCGGTCGCAGGCGCAGACTCGCCGCGCAGGGAGAGCGCCGGCATATCGAGGTTAACGGTCCACTTCACGGCCCCATCGGTCTCGTTTAGCGCCTGCAGCTGGCCGTTGCTGGTATGCACCAGCACCATGCCATCGCTCACCACCGGACGCGACAGCGCCTCGCCGGCGACACGGGTTTGCCAGGCCACGGTACCATCGCTGGTATTCAGCGCATAAAGCTGCGCTTTCTCGCTGCCGATATAAACATGGCCGCCAGAGACGGTCACCCCGCCAGAAAGCAGCGCTGGCGTGCGCGAGAACCAACCATCTTTCTCCGCCAGATTCACCGACCACACCTCTTTGCCGTCGTCGGCGTTCAGCGCTTTGACGGTGCCTTTACGGTCAGCAGCATACACTACGCCGTCGGCAAAGGCCGGATGAAGGTTAGAGTAAAATTCGCCGATACCATCGCCAACCGAGGTGCTCCAGGACGTGGACGGCGTAAACTGGTTTTCTACCGTCGGCAGCGGTGACATTTTCACCACATCTTCTTCGCTATTAAACAGCGAACACCCGCTCAGCAAGGTAACGGAAAGCAGCCCTGGCAACAGTAATTTACGCAATTGCATCGAGTCCCTCTCAGATGGACAAATTATTCATTTTCATACGCATCATTTCGCTGAGCGCAGGAGAAGCATCGCTTTTCACGCCAGCTTCCCACGCCGCACGGGCCCCTTGCTTATCGCCTTTGCTCAACAGAATTTCGCCGCGCAAATCGGCCACAATGGCGGTCCAGCCCTCACCTTTGATGCTGTCGAGGGTTTTCAGCGCCGCATCAGCCTGTTTCATTTGCAGCTGAACGCGGGCCAGACGCATACTGATAACCGATTTCAGATTATCATCAGATGCGGCCGCCAGCCCCTGCTGCAGCTGCTTTTCAGCGTTCGGCAGATCGTTCTGTTCAACAAAATGCTGTGCCAGCTCGAGAGAGGCGAAGGCGCCGTAGGTATTTTTATTGTCAGCCGCGAATTTCTCTGCCCCTGACAGCACTTCTGGCGTATTCGATTTCAGCGCGGAAGTCGCCTTCTCGTAAGCCAGCGACGCGTCTCTGGCGGTATCCTGCTGATGGGAGGTCCAGTAGCGCCAGCCTACCAGCGCGCCAATCCCTAAAATCACCCCGACCGCCAGCGCTTTGCCGTTTTCGGCAAAGAAGCGCTTCAGCGCATCGACCTGATCGTTCTCGTTGTTAAAAGTTTCCACGCAGTCCTTCTCCTGACTAATAATTCCCGGGAGATTAACCCAGAAGTGTGCGCAAATGCGCGGCAACGCTCTCCTGCGTTACGGTAGTTTGCTCACCTGAGCGTAAATCCTTCACTACCACGTTTCCGTCAGCAATCTCTGATTCACCGACCACCAGCGCGACGCGCGCCCCCCACTTGTCAGCGCGGGCGAACTGCTTCTTAAAGTTGCCGCCGCCGTGGTTGGTCATCAGCTTCACGCCGGGCAGCGCATCGCGAACCTGCTCAGCCAGACGCATTGCAGCAGACTGAGTATCGGTCCCGGAGGCTACCAGGTATATATCGACAACAGGATCGGCTTTAAATTCCGGATTCACTGCCTGGACCAGTAAAACAAGACGTTCCAGCCCCATGGCAAAACCCACGCCCGGGGTAGCGCGACCGCCCAGCTGCTCAACCAGGCCGTCGTAACGACCGCCGGCGCAGACGGTGCCCTGGGAACCAAGGCTGGTGGTCACCCACTCGAACACGGTGCGGTTATAGTAATCAAGGCCGCGCACCAGGCGCTGGTTGACGGTGTAGCGGATCCCGGCATCGTCAAGCAACGCGCACAGGCCGGCAAAGTGGGCTTTCGACTCTTCGTCAAGATAATCGCCGAGCGCCGGCGCGTCGTTGAGCAGCGCCTGAACGTCCGGGTTTTTGGAGTCCAGCACCCGCAGCGGGTTGGTATACATCCGGCGTTTACTGTCTTCATCCAGTTTATCGGTAAACTGCTCCAGGTATGCCACCAGCGCGTCGCGGTAGTTGGCGCGCGCTTCCAGCGAACCGATGGAGTTCAGCTCCAGGCTGACGTGTTCGGAGATGCCCAGCTCACGCCACCAGCGCGCGGTCAGCATAATCAGCTCCGCGTCGATGTCCGGGCCCTGCAGGCCAAACACTTCGGCGCCGATCTGGTGGAACTGGCGGTAGCGACCTTTCTGCGGGCGCTCGTGACGGAACATTGGCCCGACGTACCACAGACGCTGTTCTTGATTGTACAGCAGACCATGTTCGATGCCGGCACGTACGCAGCCCGCCGTCCCTTCCGGACGCAGCGTCAGGCTGTCGCCATTGCGGTCTTCGAAGGTATACATCTCTTTTTCAACCACGTCGGTCACTTCGCCGATCGCGCGTTTGAATAACGGGGTCTGCTCTACAATCGGCAAACGGATTTCGCTGTAACCGTAGCTACCGAGCACCTGCTTCAGTGAGCCTTCAATGCGCTGCCAGAGAGCGGTTTCGCCCGGCAGATAATCGTTCATGCCACGGATGGCTTGAATGTTCTTTGCCACGTTTATTCTCTTTATATATACAAAAATGAACCCCGGCGCCTCGCGCCCGCAGGTTCAATCATACACGGGAAGCGTATCGCTTCCCAACACGTTATTTTGCTTCAACCTGTTGAACGTCAATCCGACGGGCTTCATCGAGCATCGAGGCTTTGGCGCGGATCCGCGCTTCCAGCTGGTCGATCATGTCGTTGTTGTCCAGGCGATCTTTACGCACGCCGTCTTCATACAGGCCGCTTTTCTTGTTGCCGCCGGTGACGCCAAGGGTGGAGACCAGCGCTTCGCCCGGGCCGTTCACCACGCAACCGATGATCGAAACATCCATCGGGGTGATGATATCTTCCAGACGCTGCTCCAGAGCATTCACCGTACCGATAACGTCAAACTCCTGGCGTGAACAGGTCGGGCAGGCGATAAAGTTAATGCCGCGGGAACGAATACGCAGAGATTTGAGGATATCGAAGCCGACCTTGATCTCTTCCACCGGATCCGCCGCCAGCGAGACGCGCAGCGTATCGCCGATCCCCTCGGACAGCAGTAGTCCCAGACCGATCGCCGATTTTACCGCGCCGCTGCGCGCGCCGCCCGCTTCGGTGATCCCGAGATGCAGCGGCTGATCGATCTGTTTCGCCAGCAGACGATAGGATTCCACCGCCAGGAAGACATCGGAGGCTTTAACGCTGACTTTAAACTGATCGAAGTTCAGACGATCGAGATGATCGACATGACGCATGGCGGATTCGAGCAGCGCCTGCGGCGTCGGCTCGCCATATTTTTCCTGCAGATCTTTTTCCAGCGAGCCGGCGTTGACGCCGATGCGGATCGGGATGTTTTTATCGCGAGCGCAATCTACAACCATGCGGATGCGCTCTTCGTTGCCGATGTTGCCCGGGTTGATACGCAGGCAGTCGACGCCATATTCCGCCACTTTCAGCGCAATACGGTAGTCAAAGTGGATATCGGCGACCAGCGGGACGTTAACCTGCTGTTTGATAAGTTTGAACGCTTCAGCAGCGTCCATCGTCGGAACAGAGACACGGACAATGTCCGCGCCTACGCGCTCTAACGCTTTGATTTGATTTACGGTCGCCGCCACATCGGTGGTGCGCGTATTGGTCATTGACTGAACGGCGATGGGAGCCCCATCGCCAATTGGCACATTACCAACGTAAATACGTTTAGATTTTCTACGTTGAATCGGAGCCTGGTTATGCATGAAAAATCTCCCGCGTTACCCGTCTGTTACTGCGCCGGTGATGATTCGGCATTGAGGGTCAGACGCGCAACCTGGTTAGTTCTGATAAAACGACTTAAATCGACAGGCTTGCCCAGATACTGGATCTGTACCGCGGCCGGGGCGCCAATTTTCAGCTTATACGGCGCCTGACCGCTCAGGTTCAGGTTACCGCCTTTACGCTGCAGGCCGCTGAACAGTTTTTTACCGGTGGCATCGCTCACTTCCAGCCAGCAGTCGGCGGAAAAGTTCATCACCAGATCCTGCGCCGACGCCGCCGGAGTCGTGACGTTCGCCTGATCGGTCGGCAACGGCGAGGCTGGGGTGGTAGCCGGAGCTGCCGGCGTCGTCCCCGCGGTATCGACATTGGCCTGGGAAGGCGCCACGACAGCGTTATTATCTGCTGGCGTCTGGGCCGGCGCGCTGGTGGTCGGTGCGCTGGCGGTATCGGTTGGCGCGCTGTTCGCGGCGCTATCGGCGGTCGGGGCTGCAGGGGCGCTGGTATCCAGCGGCACGTTCTGGCTGTTGGCGTCGCCGCCGTTCAGCTCTGCGGAAGACTGATCGGCCATAGTCGAAATCTCTTCCTGCTGCGCCTTATGGTCTTGCCACCACCAGGCGCCGCTCAGACCGATAACCACAAACAGCACCAGCCAGGTGAAGCTCATCAGCCAGCCGTCGCGCTTTTTGCGGCGCTTGCCTAAAGAGAAACTCTGCATTGGCGCGACTTTCGCCGCGCGGATGGGCGCCTGCTTGGCCATCATCGGCAGCAGCTCGTCTTCTGGAATATGTACGAGGCGAGCGTAGGAGCGGATGTACCCGCGCAGGAAGGTGGAGGCGAGGTCGGCGGGGGCCTTATCGTCTTCAATATCACGAACCGTGGACACCTTCAGGCATAAGCGTTCGGCCACCGCTTGCTGGCTAAGTCCGAGTTGTTCGCGGGCGTGACGCAGACGCGCGCCCGTGGTGTTTGCTTCTTGATGATCTTGAGTGGCTTCAGTATTCATTCGCTACAACTACTGGTACGTGAAATTTAAAGTTCAGCGCGGGAAAAAGCCGGCGCCGCGAGACATCTGTGCTACGTCAGCCTCACAGTATAGGACTGTCAGCCGCGCGATCACAGAGACGAATCAAAATTGAATGCTAAGCGGTTGTTGTGCCGCTACATACTGCCTCAAAGTCGACAAAAACGCACCGTAATTATTAACCGAATCAGCGTATTTCGCCTGGCTATCGGCCATAAATATGACCCGTGCCGCCTGCGCTGCACGGGTCATCATTTGTCAGACCGCTTTTACGTCAATCGCTTCGCCCTGCATCCGCTTACGCAGCGTACGCTTGGTACGGTCAATGACGTCGCCCGCCAGCTGGCCGCAGGCGGCATCGATATCGTCGCCGCGCGTTTTACGCACGATGGTCGTAAAGCCGTACTCCATCAGGACTTTGGAGAAACGGTCGATGCGGCTGTTGGAGCTGCGGCCATACGGCGCGCCCGGGAACGGGTTCCATGGGATCAGGTTGATCTTGCACGGCGTATCTTTCAGCAGCGCCGCCAGTTCATGGGCGTGCTCGGTGCCGTCGTTGACGTGATCCAGCATCACGTACTCGATGGTCACCCGGCCCTGGTTGGCGTTGGACTTCGAAATATAGCCGCGCACCGAGTTGAGGAACGTCTCGATGTTGTACTTTTTGTTGATCGGGACGATTTCGTCGCGAATGGTGTCGTTCGGCGCGTGCAAGGAGATCGCCAGCGCAACGTCGATCATATCGCCGAGTTTATCCAGCGCCGGCACCACGCCGGAGGTAGACAAGGTTACACGACGCTTGGAAAGGCCAAAGCCGAAATCGTCGAGCATGATTTCCATCGCCGGAACGACATTGTTGAGGTTCAGCAGCGGCTCGCCCATGCCCATCATTACTACGTTGGTAATGGGACGCACGCCGGTGGTCTTCACCGCGCCGACGATCTTCGCCGCGCGCCAGACCTGGCCGATAATTTCGGATACCCGCAGGTTGCGGTTAAAGCCCTGCTGGGCGGTGGAGCAGAATTTGCACTCCAGCGCGCAGCCTACCTGGGAGGAGACGCACAGGGTGGCGCGGTCTTCTTCCGGGATATAGACGGTCTCGACGCGCTGATCGCCAACGGCAATCGCCCATTTAATGGTCCCGTCGGTTGAGCGTTGCTCTTCAACCACTTCCGGGGCGCGGATCTCCGCCACTTCTTTCAGTTTACTGCGCAGGACTTTGTTGATGTCGGTCATCTCATCAAAGTCGTCGCAGCAGTAGTGATACATCCATTTCATCACCTGATCGGCGCGGAAAGGCTTCTCGCCCATGTTTTTGAAAAACTCGCGCATCTGCTGACGGTTTAAATCCAGCAGGTTGATTTTGGCATCTTTGTTCGGCACCGTCAGAGCGGCGGTATCAGGCGTGACAATTTGTTCAGACATAATATTTTCCGGCCTCGTTATTACACGTTATGGCCCCAGGTGGGTTGAAAAAGAAACGCCCCGGAGAGCGACTGCTCGTCCAGGGGCGCTATATTCTACAAATTCTGGCGCATCATTGCCACGTTTGCACAAAGCAATGAAAAAAAATCTGTAACTGACTGCTCAATCCTCTAAGGCTTTTCGTTTGTCGCAAGGCGGCAAGCAAGTGACAAATTCGTCGGGAACGAATTTGACCAGCCGTAGGCTGGCCTCCGGTGAGAGGCAGGAGCCTCTCATTAATCCCCGGGAGCATAGATAACTATGTGACCGGGGTGAGCGCGCGCAGCCAACGCCGCGACGGTCGAAAAGACGAGGTTTGTATCTCCAAAGTATTTCAGGTCACAGCGAGACGGCGAGTTCGCAAATCCCCGCGAGCATAGATAACTATGTGACCGGGGTGCGCGAAGGAAGCCAACAATGCTGTGGCGTGAAAGACGCAGGGGATTAGCGAGTGCGCGGGCAAACCTCGCCTTCAGCAAAGAAGAACGCGATTTCGCGGGCAGCGGATTCTACAGAGTCGGAACCGTGGGTGCCGTTCTCGGTGAAGCTGTCAGCGTAGTCAGCGCGCAGGGTACCCGCCAGGGCGTTTGCCGGATTGGTGGCGCCCAGCAGGTCACGGTGACGCTGTACCGCATTTTCGCCTTCCAGAACGGAAACCACGATCGGGCCGGAGGTCATGAACTCAACCAGACCGTCGAAGAACGGGCGACCTTCGTGCTCAGCATAGAAACCACGAGCCTGTTCAACGGTCAGGTGCAGCATTTTGGTGCCGACGATTTTGAACCCTGCAGCTTCAAAGCGGGAAAAGATGCTGCCAATAACGTTTTTTGCCACCGCGTTTGGTTTGATGATGGAAAAAGTACGTTCAATAGCCATGATTACCTCTAATTAAATGTTCTGTTGTTGCACATACGATTGTATGGCCTGGCGCGCATTATAATGAGCATCCCCGCCCCTGCCTACGGATGAAGGTAACATTTTGTTAAAATAAGATGAGTATTGAAAACACAAACCGCCAACAACAAATTCACCCTGGTTATTGCAGGGTGAAGCTGGCGGCCGCCGTCTGACCCGCTTCATCCATCACTACCAACTGCCACTCGCCGGGTTTATCCAGCGTTAGCGTGGTTCTTGCGCCGGCGGCCTCTAACGGTTCGCCATTAATAAACCACCAGCGCCGCCCCTCCCCACCGCTGGTTTGTAGCGGCAACATCACCCGCGCCTCACCCGGGAGACGTTTTATCACCGCCCCATCACGGATGCCGGACAGCACCAGCGGCGCGGTATCCTGAGTCTGTAACGGCGGGCATGACTCCGATGCCGGTCCCAGGCGCGCGCGCCGCCTTTCGCTGGCCGGCAGCCAGGGTTCCAGCGGCAGCGGCCAGACTTCGACCTGGCTTTCCCGAGCGCCGGGACAATCCGCCGCCACCCGTTCGCCGTGTTCATTGCGCCACACCGGGAAGCGGATCCCGCGTACGCTCTCCTGCCCCGGCAGCAGCAGAGTCGGCGGCTGGCTGGCATCCAAAAGCCAGCTGGCCAGGCGACGACGACAGTTGCTGTCGCCCGCCGGCAGATCCTGCCCGCCAGGCCAGCAGATTGTCCCCTGGCTGACCGTTGCCGGGCGCGGATCGCTCGGCAGCCCGCCGCGGCTCATCGCCGGGCGGGCCAGCAGCAGATTATTGACCTGGTTGAGCAGCGGTACGGCGCTGGCGAAGCCAAACTGGCCCACCACCGGCGTACCGTCCGGGCGCCCGGTCCAGATGCCTATCAGATATCGCGCATTGAGGCCGACCGCCCACGCGTCGCGATAGCCGTAGCTGGTGCCGGTTTTCCACGCCAGCGGCACCGCCTGCGGCAGCGAGGCATCGGGAACCGGTTGCGCTTCGCCGGCCAAAATATGCCGGACGATCCATGCCGCCCCGGGCGACATCAGCGCGCGCTCGGTCAATGGATCGCTCGGCTTCAGGCGCAGCCGCGCCGCCTTGCCATGGCGGGCGAAGGCGCTGTACGCCGCGACAATATCTTCCAGCCGCGCCCCGGCGCCGCCGAGGATTAGCGACAGATTCGGCTCTGCGCCAGCGGGCAGCGTCAGGGGCAGCCCGGCGTTGCGTAAATTAGCCGCAAAGCGTTTTGGTCCATAGGCTTCGAGCACCTGCACCGCCGGCAGATTCAGCGACCGAACCAGCGCCTCGCTGGCGCTCACCGGGCCATGAAACCCGCTGTCGAAATTACCGGGGCGATAATCGCTAAAACGCCGTGGCACATCCTGTAATAGCGATGCCGGGTGAATCAGCCCCTCATCCATCGCCATCGCGTAGATAAAGGGTTTCAGCACCGACCCCGGCGAGCGTACCGCCGAGACCATATCAATATGGCCGAAGCGGCTGTCGTCGGTGATATCCGCCGAGCCTACCCAGCCGCGAACTTTCATATCCGTGTGGTCGACGACGACCATCGCCAGCGAACTGCGCGGCGGCAGTCGCGATTTCCAGTTCAGCGCCAGATCTTCCAGTTGCCGCTGCAGTCCGGCATCCAGAGTCGTCACCACCTTTTCATCACGACTGGTCGCCAGCGCCCGGCGTGAAAAAAGCGGCGCCAGCTGCGGCATCTGGCGCGGAAACAGCCATACTGGCTCCTCCATCGCTTCCTTTACCGCCTGCTCCGGCCAGACGCCCTGGCTGACCATTCGCGTAAGCACTTTATCACGCGCCGCCTGGGCCCGCTGCGGCCAGCGGTCCGGACGTAAACGACTGGGCGCCTGGGGAAGTACCGCCAGCAGCGCCGCCTCGCCGTAGCTAAGCCGGGCAGGCGGCTTACCGAGATAGGCCCAGCTGGCCGCGCCGATCCCCTGCAGGGTGCCGCCAAACGGCGCGCGGTTCAAATAGAGGGTTAGAATGTCGCTTTTTGACAGATGCCACTCCAGCTGCAGCGCTCGCCACAGCTGGCGCAGCTTGCCGCCGAAGGTGCGTGGATGGGGATCAAGCAGGCGTGCCACCTGCATGGTAAGCGTGCTGCCGCCCGAGATAACTCGCCCGGAAGTAAGATCCTGCCAGGCGGCGCGCAGCACCGCGAAGGGATTGACCCCCGGATGGCGCCAGAACCAGCGGTCTTCATACTGGATGAGCGCCTGCAGATAGCGCGGCGACACGTCGGCGAGCGTGACCGGATAACGCCAGACGCCCTGCGCGTCGGCAAACCGCCACAACGGCGTCCCGTCTTCCGCCACCACCACACGGGCAGGCGTGACGTCATGCAGCGGCAGCGGCCACAGGCGATCGGCCGCCAGCACCGCCAGCCACAGCAGAAAAATAAACGCCGCCAGCCAGCGCCAGCGGCGTTTTACCCGAGGCAATACGCGCATTTACGGCGTCACGGTGAGCGGACCGCTGGCCGCTCCTGTCGCCCGCCACTGCGGCGCATACATCGATTCCACCTGCGGCTGCGGGACCTGATAAGTGCCCGGCGTCACCGCCCGCGCCAGATAGACCAGCGTCACCGGCTGGCCTTCATTGACAGCAACGGCAGCGACGAAACGGTCATCGCGGAACTCGATATGCTGAATATCCGCCTGCTGCATCTGGTTAAGCAGGTTTTGCACCGCGTCGCCATTCTCCTGCAGGCTGGCGCTGCTGTTGGCCAGATTCTGGTTTTCCAGCTCCAGACCGGCTGGCAACAGATCAACCACCAGCGCGTCAGGCACGTTGCGTTTGGCGGTCACCTCCAGCTTGACGAGCACCAGTTCGCCGCTGCGCAGTGAAGACAGCGATTTCTGCTGCCCCTGGGTATCGAAAATAGTGCGTTCAATCCCCAGGACGTTACCGCCCGGCTGCGGCGCGCTTTGTGGATAGCCGCTGCTGTCGAGACGCAGCCACAACGGCTGACTGCCAGTATTACTCACCTGCAGCGCCGCCAGCCGATCGCCGTCGAGGTTGCGGGTTTGCGCTTTGTCGCCGGCCAGCGGCTCCGCCTGCAGCGAGGTTTTCGCCTGCCAGCTGCCCGGCAGGTCCGCCAGCGTACGTCCGGCAAGGAACAAGGCGTTGGTTTCCTGGGTCGACAGCCAGCGCTGGCCATAGGCCTCTTCCGACAGCGTGCTCAACAGCTGATTTTGCACCTCCGGCAGCAGTTTATTCTCTTCCAGCAGCGCCAGCTTCAGGGCGTTATCGCGCAGCGGGCTACCGTAATCGCCCAGCCAACGATTCTCATCCTGGCGCGGGGTGGCAATCGCCAGCTTCAGGGCGGCGTCGCCGCGCGGCGCATCGCCCATGGTTTTCAGCGCAATGCCGAGCTGCAGCAGCGGCAAGCCGGATCGCGCCTGGTCGTGACGGCTCCAGATTTCACGCAAGGCGCCGAGCGGCGCTTTTTGCTGACGCGCCAGCACCAGCGCGGCATAGGCCTGAGCGGCAAAGCGGCTAGCCTGGGCGTCGTCGCTGTAGCGCACGGTCATCAGGCCCGGCTCCTGCAGATAGCGCAGCAGGCGCTCGTTGCCTTTATTAATGGCGTTGACCGGTACGCTATAGCCCTGCTCGCTGGCGCGCACGAGGAAGTCCATGGCGTAGGCGGTCAGCCAGTACTCTTCCGGCCCCTCTCTATCCCATAGCGCAAAGCCGCCGTTTTCCAGCTGCATCTGCAGCAGGCGTGAAATACCGACATCAATGGCCGCGCGGCGTTTTTCGTCGCTGTCCCCGCTAATGCCCAGCGCCTTTAGCTGCGCCGCGCTGGTATACAGGGACGGGAACAGGCCGCTGGCGGTCTGCTCAAGGCAGCCGTAAGGATAGGCTTTCAGCTCGCGGATATAGCGGGCGAGATTCAACGGTGGTTTACCGCAGAGCAGCAGTTGGCCCTGCAGCGTTTGCGGGGCAAAGCCCTGGCTCTGCGCCGCCGGCGGCTGCCAGCTTTCACCTGGCTGCAGCACTGCGCCGCTGTTGACGGTCTGTGCCGGGTACGCCGGACGCACGCCGATTTTCCACTGTTTTTGCAGCGGGGCGAAGGTTTCGCCCGGCAGGCTCAGGCCGCTGATGGTGGCATTAACCTGACCATCGCCGAAGCCCGCCAGCGCGCTCACTGGTATAAACAGCGTGCTGCGCGCCCCCGGCGCCAGTTGCACCGGCGGCAGTTGACCCTCGGTCAAGGTCACCAGCCCGCTGGCGGTAAGATGAACCTGCAGGGTTTGCGGTTTATCGGTCAGATTGCTGAGATCCAGCGCCAGCCGTGTGGTATCGCCGCTGGCGAGGAAGCGCGGGGTGTTCAGTTCGGCGATGACCGGGGCGGCCACCACCACTTTATCTTCGCTGCTGCCGAAGTCATCCGCCGTCCACGCCTGGGCCATCACCCGCAGCTCGCCGTTAAAATCGCCAATGGGTAACGTCACCGTGCCTTCGCCCTGATCGTTCAATACCACCGGCTGCGCCTGCTGGGCGACGATCGTCACGTGGTTGACCGGCGGTTTGCCGCCGCGTTTTAACTCGTCGCCATCGCCGCCGAAGCGCAGGCTGGCCACCCGCCCCTGCCCTTCGATCACCTGGCCGTAGATGTCATAGATATCTGCGCCGTAACGCTTCTGGCCAAAGAAGGCGTTCCACGGATCCGGGGTAGCGTAATCGGTGATATTCAGTACCCCGCTATCCACCGCCGAGAGCAGGACATTGACCTGTTTCGGCGCCTCGCCCTCTTTGACGCTGGCTTTCACTTTCACCGTCAGCGGCTGGTTGGGGCGTATTTTGTCCGGGGCCTCCAGCGCCAGCGTCAGGCGACGGTTTTCATCGCCCAGCGGCAGATGCAGCAGGCCCACCGCGCGTTTCGGCGTCGCCGAGCGGGATTTATCGCCGGGACGAACCACCAGCGTGCTGAGGTAGAGGTCGTGGCGATTCCAGGTTTTATCCACCGGAATAGACAGATCCATGCCCTCCGCCGGGACGTCAATTTCCTGCCACCACAGCGGCCCTTCGCTGGATTCGACCATCGCGTAGCCTTTACCCGCCGCCGGGGCGGCGATGTGCAGCCTGATGGTATCGCCCGGTTTATAGCCAGGTTTGTCGAGCTTCATCGTTACGCGATCAGGACGCGCCGCGCCGGCGCCTTCGCTGTTATCCTGCCAGCTGTAGCCCGCCCAGAAGCGCACGCTGCTGACCACGTCGTCCGGTCCTTTCACCTCCAGGCGATAGGATCCCCACTCCACCGGGAAGCTCACTTTGCCGATCTGGCCGGCCTGCAGGTCTAGCGACTCCTCGCTCTCCTGCAGATCTTTTTGATCGAACTGCGACTGCCAGCCTTCGCTGTCGGACCAGTTCCAGTAGTAGTCGCGCCGCTCGCGGATCAGCCGCACCTGGAGACCGGAGATCGCTTTTTTCTCGCCTTTGACGTCGGCATAGACGATATCAAACGCGGCGTTACTGTTTTCATCCACCACCGGCTGTTTGACGGTGGTATCGGTGCGGTAATCGTAAACGTCCTTCAGCGTAAATTGCGGGCGGATCCCCGGCAGCGCCTCGGCGGGCCAGATCGGCTGCTTAACCGTACGGGTCACCGGGCGACCGCCGGATTCCAGCAGGCTGGCCTGCAGCACCACCTGCAGCGGCGAATGGCTATCCTGCCACTGGCTTGAGGTGGTCACTTCGCCATGGCCTTTTTCGTCCAGCGTCAGCTGGACTTCATCCAGACTACGGGAGAGGTTTTCTTCCGCAATATCGCCGAACTGGAAGCCCGGCAGCGCAGCGACGGCGTCGCGCAGCGGGCGCAGGAACAGCTTGCCCTGCAGCTGGTTGCCGCTGGCCGGCGCGCCGTAGAGATAAGCGCCGCTAACGCCAAAGGTGACGTCGGCATCCGGCGCGACTGGCGCGGCCTGCGGCGTCAGGTTCAGGGCCATGCGTTCCGGCATAAAGTCTTCAACGTGGAAATCCCATTCGCGCGGTTGATTGTCGCCGGCGCTGGCGCGAATGTGCCACATGCCGGTAGCCGCGCCGCTGTCGAGCGGATAAGTAAACTGGTACAGGCCATTCACTGGTTTGCTCATCACCGAGCGGATCACCTGGCCGTCTGGCTGAACCACCTCCAGTTTCACCGGCTGCTCCGCCAGCGGCTTGCCGTCGCTATCGCGCAACAGCGCATTAAGGATCACCGTTTCGCCGGGACGATAGAGATCGCGCGGGCCAAACATAAAGAACTGTTTGCTAAAGCCTGGCGCCCCTGCGATAGAGAATTCCGCCAGATCCAGCGCCGGCAGCTTGAGGTCGAGCAGCGTGGTCTGCCCCTCTTTGCGCGCCAGCAGCAGCGCGGCTTCTTTATCGGTTTGCAGGGTGACGTGGCCCTGGCTGTCGCTTTTCGCTTCCGCCAGGGTCTGCCCTTTGGCATTGAGCAACTGCACCTCAATGCCCGACTGGACGGCGCCGTTTTCCAGACTCTGGGTAAAAACGTCCAGCCGGTTATGGTAGCGATGCGCCGAGACGCCGATATCGCTGAGGGTAAACAGCGTCGCCGCGTTGCTGTAGCTATAACGGCCCGCCGGGTTCATGACCGCCACGTAGACGCCAGGCTGCTGGAGCGGCTTGATGTCGCTCAGCGGCAGCAGCAGCTTTTCGCGAGTATTACGCGCCGGGTTGAGATCGAAGCGGCCGGTATAGACCAGATCCGCCATCTTCAACAGTTCATCAGATTCCCAGTTGCTTAACGAATTACGGTATTCCCACTGACTGACAAAGGCGGAGAGCGATTCCGGCTTAATGCGGAAGAAATTAACGTCGACATTATCGACGTTCAGCGCCATCACCGGCAGCCCGGCGACCACGTTGCCCGGCAGCAGCGAGCCGCGGCTGGCAAACCCAACGCTCGGTGCGATATCGCGGGTGGTCAGGGTCTTCTCAAACGGTTTGTCGAGCGTCGCCTTGTTCAGGGCGGTCAGCGTCGGGTCGACCGAGACAATCAGCTCGCGCTTTGGCTCAAGGTGACGCAGACGCAGCTCTTTCAGATTCGGCGCCAGCTCCCATGCACCGTCCACCTTACCGCTTTTCTTGTCGACCAGATGCACACTGCGGGAGAAATCCTGGTCCGGCTGCAGCGGGACGGAAAACGTCAGCACCAGGGTCGCGGCGCCATCCAGTTGCACCTCCGAGGCGTCGAGGAGCGTCAGCGCTTTACCCTGGCTTTTTTCCGCCAGCGCCGCCAGCTGGGCGCGGTCCGGTTTTGCCGTCGCGCCTGGGTTGCTATCCGCGGCTGGCGCCGGGGCCGAGGCCTGCGGTGTACCGCTGTCATCACACCCGGTTAATGAAAATGCGGTAAGGAGCGCCAGTGATAGCGCCGCTAAACGAAATGGTTTCATCCTTCTAACCCCTCGGCCGATGAGCCTGATGCAATTTGTCACATTTATTATGCGTTATGGCGGCGCTTCTCAACAGTGACGAAGCGGGTTTCTGCCGATTAATCAGAAAAGTGCCGTGACGCCGTCCCCACTCTGGCGTCCTTAACTTGTCAGCGCCAGCTAAAACGCCGACAATTCAGTCATGAATAATAAAACGGAGGCACCTATGTCCACCTCGTTTTTTGTCGCTGCCGACTGGCTGGCAGAACATATTGATGACCCGGAAATTCAGATTATCGACGCCCGCATGGCGCCCGCCGGGCAGGAGGCCCTGCGGGATATGGCCGCGGAATACCGCGCCGGCCATGTGCCGAACGCGCTGTTTTTCGATATCGAGGCGCTATCCGACCACACCAGTCCGCTGCCGCATATGATGCCGCGGGCCGAAGCGTTTGCCGTCGCCATGCGCGAACTGGGCGTCTGCAGCGATAAGCATCTGGTGGTCTATGACGAAGGCAATCTGTTTTCCGCCCCGCGCGCGTGGTGGATGCTGCGCACCTTTGGCGTAGAGAAGGTGTCAATTCTGGCCGGCGGACTGGAGGGCTGGCGGCGCGACGAACTGCCGCTGGAACAAGGGATGCCGGAGGTGGCCGAAGGGGAATTCGACGTGCGGTTCGATCCTCAGCAAATTAAGCGTCTGACCGACGTCCTGTTGGTCAGCCATGAAGGATCGGCGCAGATTGTCGATGCCCGTCCGGCGGCCCGGTTTAACGGCCAGGCCGACGAACCGCGCCCGGGCCTGCGCCGCGGGCATATCCCCGGCGCGCTGAACGTACCGTGGACGGATCTGGTGATTAACGGCGAACTGAAAACCGTTGACGAGCTGAACGACATCTTTTTACGTCAGGGTGTCGATTTTGAACGGCCGATCATCGCCAGCTGCGGCTCGGGGGTGACGGCGGCGGTGGTCGTGCTGGCGCTCACCACGCTTGGCGTGAACGGCGTCTGCCTGTATGACGGCTCCTGGAGCGAATGGGGCGCGCGGAGCGATCTGCCGATTGAACCGGCCCCTGCCGCTCCGTAAACACGGCGTGACCGCGGGCCTCCCGTTCCGCGGTCACTAAATAATTTCTGATTTTCTCTCCCACTTTCTTCTGCTTCTCGCTAAACCGGTTACTCTGTGCTGCCGCAGGGCTTGTTCCTGCCGAGTTCGCTTTGCCTGATGGGGAGGCAGAGCACTGGTACAGAATTCCTCAGGGCTGATAGCGCATCCAGTCCATCCCAATCTGATGTCACCACAAGGAGTGAAAATGGCATTAGTCTCTAACCCACATTCGGCTTATTCACCGCGCCTTCCCTGGCTGGGAGGTATAGCTGGCCTGCTGGCAGGCGGCGCGATCCTTTATTTTTGGCCGCAATGGAACCGGACATGGCTAAGCCTGGTGCCTGCGCCAGTCTCCGTGTATACCCGCTTTCTCGGGGTCACTCTCGAAGACGTTCCGTTAGTCACCTATTGCCATCAGGCGCTGCTGGGTTTTCTGATGGTGCTGCTCGCGCCCGGTTACGGTAAGTCGACCCTTGCCGCGTGGATGATGCATAACCCAGCGTCAAGCCGTCGCTGGCCCGGCGAGGTATTCCGTGCCTGGGTCACAAAATTTGGCCTGCTGGTCATTGTCTTTTGCAATCTGTTCTTTTTGTCCCGGGTCCCATCCGGGACCCTGGCGTTATATATTTTTATTCTCCAGCACGTCAGCGTTGCCGCGGCGGTGGCGTCAGGGGTGCTGCTCCTGCGTGACGCCCGGCGCCTGGCCCGCACGTTCGACGCTCAGCTGGCGGACCTGCGTCTTCTCATGATACTTACCCTCGGGTTCCAGACGATTTTGCCGGCGCAGATCGCGCTGATGAGCGCCCGGGGCGTGAATACGCCGCTGGGCTGGTACATTGTTATCGCGCAAATGGCAGGGGTGTTACTGGCGTTTATGCTGGTCGGCGGGCTGGTGGCAGCGCTACGTTCTCTGCTGGGCGAAGAGAGGTGCCGGGCCTGGCGCGGGGATATGGCGCTCTTCAACGGCATTGTCACACTGTGCGTGACGGGATTTCTCCTCTATCACATGGTGTCTGCCTATCCGCGAATCTTTGCCGCCCTGCATTAGCTTTTGCCACCCCGCTTTTGTGCCTCGACTGGAAGCAGAAAGAAACAGCGGGGGCTGCCGCCCCCGCTGTCAGATAATGCGGTTCTGCTTAAAATCGCGCAGGAAGCTGCCCCAGCGCTTTTCATAGAACGGCGTGATATGGGCAATCATAAAATGGCTGATGCCCTTCTCGCCTTCCACCACCTGGCAAATATCGATAGGTTCGTCGCCTGGCAAGGTATCGGTGGCCACGCTGCCGGTGGTGTGGATAATGGCTTCAATATCTCCTTCCGCTTCAATCCCGATCAATAAGTTTGCCGGCGCGTCGGCGCGCTCTTTAATCGAGCACAGAAACGCCCGCTTGACGGTCTTCAGCGTTTTGAACAACGTGGTCAGCGAATCGACCATCTGCGCCGGCGGTTCGGCGACTTCAGACAGCAGCAGCGCTTCGCCGCCTTCCAGTACCGTCTGGGTGCTCAGTGGGCTGCCTTCTTCGCCTAACAGATGGCTGATTTCCCGTGGGGTGAACTCTTTGCCGCTCGGCAGCTTCGGGTTGAGGAATAACGATTCGCCCAGCGTCATCGCCATCAGCGTGCGGGCCGGCATCATCACGAAAGCCTGTTCATCCGCCACCGCCTGCTGCAGCGCCTCCAGCGAGGTAAAGAATGGGATCACCGAGGTACCGTCGTCTTTTTCCCAATGCTGCAGATCCAGCGCGCTATCTTCGACAATCTGCTCGCCATCGGCTGCCCTGCCCGGCACCCAGACGGTGGCCTCCAGCAGCGCGCTGAAAAATGCCGGACGATGGGCGGGCTCAGTCGCCGCTTTTTCCAGCAGGGTTTCTAATTCATTTTTTGTATCTGACATAGTTTGGCTACTTCACAATGAATTGCCCGGCGGCCATTCGTCCACGCGGGCATATGGTTTTCCTGGCCGGGTAAGCGCAGCGCCACCCGGCAAGGCCATTACTCAGCTGTCAGCAGGTTAGCAATGGTACGCACGCCAAGCCCGGTGGCGCCCGCCGACCACTGCTCAACGGCAGATTTGCGGTAGGTTGCCGAACAGTCGATATGCAGCCAACCCTGATGGTAGTTTTCCACGAAGTGGGACAGGAAGCCCGCCGCGGTGCTGGCGCCAGCCGGATAGGCCGCGCTACCGGTGTTGTTCAGGTCAGCAAAGTTGGACGGCAGCTGGTTGCGGTGGAACTCGGCCAGCGGCAGACGCCAGAAGGCTTCGTTTTCCGCCTGAGCGCTCGCCAGCAGGCGATTCGCCAGCGCATCGTCAAAGCTGAACAGCGCGTGGTAATCATTGCCCAACGCGGTTTTCGCCGCGCCGGTCAGGGTGGCGGCGTCGATGATCAGCTTTGGCTTCTGCGCCGAGGCGTCAATCAGGCCATCCGCCAGCACCAGGCGGCCTTCCGCGTCAGTGTTCATAACTTCAACGGTTTTGCCGTTGCGATAATGAATAATATCGCCCAGTTTGAAGGCGTTACCGCTGATCAGGTTGTCGGCGCAGCACAGGAACAGCTTCACACGTTTGTTCAGACCGCGGGTAATGGCGAAAGCCAGCGCGCCGGTGATAGTCGCCGCACCGCCCATATCGGATTTCATTGAATCCATAAAGGAGCTCTGTTTAATGCTGTAGCCGCCGGAATCAAAGGTGATGCCTTTGCCCACCAGGCAGGCGTATACCGGCGCCTCTTTATCGCCGGTCGGGTTATAGTCCAGCGCCAGCAGGACCGGCGGGCGCTCGGAGCCGCGGCCCACGGTATGCAGACCAAGATAGCCCTGCTCGCGCAGATCTTCGCCTTTGGTGATGCGATAGCTTATCTTCTCACCCGCCACGCCACACAGCAGGTCGACAGCGCGCTGCGCCAGCTGCTCCGGACCCAGCTCTTCCGCCGGCGCATTGATGGTGTCGCGCACCCAGTCGATGATCGTCAGGCGGTTATCCAGCTCGCTGCGCTGCGCGTCGTCAAGGGATGGCCATTCGACCTGACGCTGACCTTTCGGCCCTTTATAGCCGGCCCAAAAGGCCCAGGCGCGATCGGTGTTCCAGCCTTCGCCGCTCAGGGCGACGTGCTTGATGCCCATGCCGTCAATTTTGCGCGCCGCGCGCTGGATAAGCCCGAGGTCGTCTTTTCCGTTGAGATGTAGAGCGATGCCGTCGTTATTGATGCTCCAGGTCGCTTTTTCTCCCCAGCGTCCATCGGCTGGCTGAGTAGAAAGCGTAATCTTCATAGCTTCGGTCATTATCATTATCCTTCTTAGCAAACGGGCCACCCTATGGCAGCCCGTTAAAATGTTTTCGCTTAACGCGAAATTATTCGGCCTCGTCTAGCCAGACTAGCAGAATCGCCTCGAGAATTTTTTCATTGGATGCGTTTGGATCATCATCAAACTCTTCCAAATCGCAAATCCACTGATGCATGTCGGTAAAGCGAACGGTTTTCGGGTCGAGATCCGGGTAAGCGTCGTACAGCGCTTCGCCGATTTCACGGCTGTCGGTCCATTTCAGTGCCATATTAGTGCTCGCGTGCGTGGTTGATGGTGTAACGCGGGATCTCAACGACCAGATCTTCGTCGGTGACGCGCGCCTGGCAGCTCAGACGGCTGTCAGGTTCCAGCCCCCAGGCTTTATCCAGCATGTCGTCTTCATCTTCGCTACTTTCCGCCAGCGAGTCAAAGCCTTCACGCACGATGCAGTGGCAGGTGGTGCAGGCACAGGATTTTTCGCAGGCGTGTTCAATTTCGATACCGCTACGCAGCGCGGCATCGAGAATGGTTTCACCGGTCTCAGCTTCCACAACGATGCCATCCGGACACAGGTCCTGGTGGGGCAGAAATACAATTTTTGGCATTTTAAACCTCGTCCACGGATTGGCCTTTCAGCGCGATACGGACCGACTGATCCATACGGCGAGCGGCGAATTCCTGGGTTTGTGTGTCGATATTTTTAATCGCTTCTTTAATCGCGTCAGCGTCGTCGCCTGCCGCGGCGGCGCGTACCTGCTCCGCAGCGGCATCGATGGCCTGACGCTCCGCGGCGCTTAACAGCGCGGCGTCGGCGGCCAGCGCGCTTGTCAGGCTCTCCAGTACGCGCGCGGCTTCCACTTTCTGTTCAGCCAGCATGCGCGCCTGAATATCCTGTTCGGCGTAGCTCATCGAATCTTTAATCATGGTGGCGATTTCGCCATCGGTCAGACCGTAAGACGGTTTCACCTGGATGGAGGCTTCCACGCCGGTCGATTTTTCCATCGCCGTAACGCTCAGCAGGCCATCGGCATCCACCTGGAAGGTAACGCGAATATGCGCCCCGCCCGCCGGCAGCGCCGGGATACCGCGCAGCGCAAAGCGCGCCAGCGAACGGCAATCCTGGACCAGCTCACGCTCGCCCTGCATCACGTGAATGGACATCGCCGTCTGGCCATCTTTGAAGGTGGTAAACTCCTGCGCGCGGGCCACCGGAATGGTGGTATTACGCGGGATCACTTTCTCCACCAGGCCGCCCATGGTTTCCAGGCCTAACGACAGCGGGATAACGTCGAGCAGCAGCAGTTCGCTGTCCGGCTTGTTGCCCACCAGGATATCGGCCTGGATCGCCGCGCCGATGGCGACAACTTTGTCCGGGTCAATGGAGGTCAGCGGAGTGCGACCAAAGAACTCGCCAACGCGCTCACGCACCAGCGGCACGCGGGTCGAACCGCCGACCATCACCACTTCCAGCACTTCTTGCGCTTCAACGCCAGCGTCTTTTAGCGCCCGACGGCAGGCCATCAGGGTACGTTTTACCAGCGGGGCAATCAGATCGTTAAACTGGCTGCGGGTGATATCGCCCTGCCAGCCGCCGACCTCGACGTGCGCTGCCTCGGCATCGCTCAAGGCGATTTTCGCCGCGATGGCGGCATCCAGCAGCTCACGCTGCAGACGGTTATCGCTGCGGTCGCTGAAGCCCGCCTGCTCGCGCAGGTAGTCAGCCAGCAGGTGATCGAAATCATCGCCGCCGAGAGCCGAGTCGCCGCCGGTGGCCAGCACTTCAAACACCCCGCGGCTTAAACGCAGAATGGAGATATCAAAGGTGCCGCCGCCGAGATCGTAGACCGCAATCACCCCTTCCTGGCCGGAGTCGAGGCCGTAGGCAATAGCCGCCGCGGTCGGCTCATTGAGCAGGCGCAGTACGTGCAGGCCCGCCAGACGCGCCGCGTCTTTGGTTCCCTGGCGTTGAGCGTCATCGAAGTAAGCGGGAACGGTAATGACCACGCCGTCGAGTTCGCCGGCCAGCGCTTCGGTCGCCCGGGCGGCCAGCGCTTTGAGGATATCGGCGGAGACGCGAATCGGGTTCAGCAGGCCGCCGGCCGTCTGGATCATCGGCAGGCCGTTTTCACTGGCCTGCAGCTGATACGGCAGATGCGGGTAACGGTTTTGAATATCGGCGAGGGAGCGCCCCATCATCCGCTTCACGGAGCTGATGGTATTGGCAGGATCCTGAGCGGCGTTAAGCCGGGCGTCATAGCCGACGGTCAGCCCCGAAGCGTGGTAGTTCACCACCGACGGCAGCAGATAGCGGCCTTGATGATCGGGCAGAGTCTCGGCCTGGCCGCTACGCACGGTAGCCACCAGAGAATTGGTGGTGCCCAGGTCGATACCGGCCGCCAGACGACGCTGGTGCGGCGCGGCGCTCAGGCCGGGCTCACTAATTTGTAATAAGGCCATAATTGCTTCCGAAAATTAAAAATCGAGCAGTTTTTCTTCGAGTTCTTCAGCACTGCTGCGCAGTTTATCGAGGAAACGGAGCTTACGAACCGTGTCCGCCGCCGCCTCCCAGCTCTCATTATGCAATTGGTCAACCATCAGCTGCTGACGGGTATCAAACAGCGCTTTCACCCGTTTGATAAAACCTTCCAGCCGCGCGTCGTCTTTCGCCTGGCCGATCTCATCCAGCTCTTCGCGCAATTCCAGCTGTTCCATCAGGAACGCGGTATCGCGAACGGTATGCTGCTCGCTGGCCAGATCGAAGCCATGCAGCGAAAGGAGATATTCTGCGCGAGTCAGCGGATGGCGCAGCGTCTGCCAGGCCTGGTTTATAGTGGCGGAATGCTGAACCGCCGCAAGCTGTTCCGCCGCAGGCGCGCTGGCAAATTTATCCGGATGGTACTGGCGCTGCAGATCCTGATACCGGACAGCCAGTTGTTCAAGCGAGAGGGTATAGCTGGCTGGTAACCCGAAGAGGGTGAAATAGTCCATAGTAACCTCAGGGTCATGCATCTAAATTAAAACCCCACGCGCGGCGTGACCGCGGTGGGGTTGAGGAGTACCGATTATACGTTAAAGCTTTCGCCGCAGCCGCACTCATCTTTGACGTTAGGGTTAGTGAATTTGAACCCTTCGTTGAGGCCTTCTTTGACGAAGTCCAGCTGAGTGCCGTCGAGGAATTGCAGACTTTTGCCGTCGATCACGACCTTCACGCCTTTGTCTTCAAACACGGTGTCTTCAGCCGCCGGCTCGTCAACAAACTCCAGTACATAGGCCATACCCGAGCAGCCGGAGGTTCTTACGCCCAGGCGCAGGCCAAACCCTTTACCGCGGTTCGCCAGGAAGGCATTGACTCGCGCTGCTGCACTGTCGCTAAGAGTAATCGACATAACAAAACCTCAACTAATTATTTTGCTTCACGTTTGCTTTTGTAATCCGCAATCGCGGCTTTAATCGCGTCTTCCGCCAGGATCGAGCAGTGGATTTTCACCGGCGGCAGTTCCAGTTCATCGGCGATATCGGTGTTCTTGATCGCCTGCGCTTCGTCCAGCGATTTGCCCTTCACCCACTCGGTAACCAGGGAGCTGGAAGCGATAGCGGAACCGCAGCCGTAGGTCTTGAAGCGCGCGTCTTCAATGATACCTTCATTGTTGACTTTAATCTGCAGCTTCATCACGTCGCCGCAGGCCGGCGCGCCGACCATGCCGCTGCCGACGTTCTCGTCGCTGTTGTCAAAAGAGCCGACGTTGCGCGGATTCTCGTAATGATCGATAACTTTTTCGCTGTAAGCCATGATGAATTCTCCTTATTGGTGCCGAATTAGTGATGTGACCATTCAATGCTGTTCAGATCCACGCCCTGTTTGAACATTTCCCACAGCGGAGAAAGCTCGCGCAGACGGCCAATGGATTTGCGAATCAGATCGATGGCATAGTCAATCTCTTCTTCGGTAGTGAAACGACCTAAAGAGAAACGAATAGAACTGTGCGCCAGTTCATCAGTCATGCCTAACGCGCGCAGCACGTAGGATGGCTCAAGGCTCGCGGAAGTACAGGCTGAACCGGAGGAAACCGCCAGGTCTTTCAGCGCCATAATCAGCGACTCGCCTTCAACATAGTTGAAGCTGACGTTAAGAATGTTCGGCGCGCCCTGCTCGAGGTCGCCGTTGAGGTACACTTCTTCCATATCCTTCACGCCGTTCCACAGACGGTTGCGCAGCGTGCGCAGACGCGCCATCTCGCTTTCCATCTCTTCTTTGGCGATACGGTAAGCTTCACCCATGCCGACGATCTGGTGAACAGGCAGAGTACCGGAACGCATACCGCGCTCGTGGCCGCCGCCGTGGATTTGCGCTTCGATACGAATACGCGGCTTACGACGTACGTACAGCGCGCCGATGCCTTTCGGACCGTAGATTTTGTGACCGGAGAAGGACATCAGGTCAACTTTCAGCTGGCTCAGATCGATAGGCAGCTTGCCCACGCTCTGGGTGGCGTCTACGTGGTAAATGATACCGCGGGCGCGACACATCTCGCCGATGGTAGCGATATCCTGCACCACGCCGATTTCGTTATTCACATGCATGATGGAAACCAGGATGGTGTCGTCACGCATCGCTGCTTCCAGCTCTTTCAGATCGATAATCCCGTTGCTCTGCGGCGCCAGGTAGGTCACTTCGAAGCCTTCGCGCTCCAGCTGACGGCAGGTATCCAGAACCGCTTTATGCTCGGTTTTGCTGGTGATGATGTGCTTGCCTTTTTTCTGATAAAAGTTGGCTGCACCCTTGATCGCCAGGTTGTCGGATTCAGTCGCACCAGAGGTAAAGACGATTTCGCGCGGGTCGGCGCCGACCAGCTCGGCAATCTGATTGCGGGCGATATCAACCGCCTCTTCAGCCTGCCAGCCAAAACGGTGGGAACGGGAGGCCGGGTTACCAAAGGTCCCGTCCATGGTCAGGAACTGCATCATTTTCTCGGCAACACGCGGGTCCACCGGCGTGGTTGCGGAGTAATCGAGGTAAATCGGTAATTTCATTGCTCTTAAACTCCGTACATCACTCAATGCAAGGAATCAGGCAACCGGCTTGATGTACGACCGAGTACACGGAATGTCGGAGCATCCCGGCCTGATTCTGAAAGCTCTTTATAATCGTTGTCCCGCCGTTTCGCGCCGCCTTGCCCTGTCAGCCGCAGCCCGAAACGGGACGGGTCACTCAGGCGCGCAGTTTAACGTCAATCGCGTCCTGGGTGCGCGCATTGCGCTGGGTTTCGTGCTGATGCTGACGACCGGAAACATCGAGGATCTCCTGGTTATTCACCAGTTCCCCGAGGGTGATATTGTTCAGGAAGCCGGTCAGGCGCTCGCTCAGGTCGCGCCACAGCGCGTGAGTCAGGCATTTATCGCCGCCCTGACAGCCGCCCTTGCCCTGGCAACGGGTGGCGTCAACGGATTCGTCCACGGCGCTAATGACTTCGCCGACGGCGATACTGCCGGCATCTTTACCTAACAGATAACCACCACCTGGGCCACGAACGCTGGAAACCAGGCCATTTTTACGCAGGCGAGAGAACAGCTGTTCCAGATAGGAAAGCGAAATTCCCTGACGCTCTGAAATATCTGCCAACGGCACCGGGCCCGTTTCAGAGTTGAGCGCAACGTCAAGCATCGCGGTCACGGCATAACGCCCTTTAGATGTCAGTCTCATGTCTTACTTAACCTCAAACTCGCCCCTGGCCGGGCTTTTTATTAATATGGGTATTGCATAGCAGGGCCAAGTCTGACATTCCCGAGTAATTTGGTCAACTATTTACTTGACTGTTTTAGTCAGGTATTTGGCTTTCCGTGCCGTTTTACTTCCGCATAGCCTGATACCTTCATCCCGCCAGGCGAGCCCGATTCGTAGCCCGGATAAGCGAAGCGCCATCCGGCGTTAACGCGGTTACTTACCTTTATTCTGCTGCTCAATAGACGCCAGCATGCCGCGCAGGATGTTCAACTCCTGGCTTTCCGGACGCGCGCGGGTGAACAGACGACGCAGCTTGTTCATCACCTGCCCCGGATGATTCGGGCGGATAAAGCCGGTCGCCAGCAGCGTCTGCTCAAGATGGTCGTAGAATCGCTCCAGATCGTCCACCAGCGGGTACGGCGCCTCTTCATGCTCAACCGCCGGCTGCGCTTGCTCCTGCGCCGCCAGCCAGGCCATCCGCACTTCATAGGCGATAACCTGCACCGCCATCGCCAGGTTCAGCGAGCTGTACTCCGGGTTGGCGGCGATCGCCACGTGATAGTGGCACTTCTGCAGTTCATCGTTGGTCAGACCAACGCGCTCGCGGCCAAAGACCAGCGCCACCGGCGCATGCTGACCTTCGGCGACGCTTTTCAGACCGCATTCGCGCGGGTCGAGCATCGGCCACGGCAGCGTGCGGGAGCGCGCGCTGGTGCCAACCACCAGGCTACAGCCTGCCAGCGCTTCATCAAGGGTATCGACAATCTGCGCGTTGCCGATCACGTCGCTGGCGCCCGCGGCCAGGGCTATCGCCTGCGAATCGGGTTTGACCAGCGGATTGACCAGCCACAGGTTAGTTAAGCCCATGGTTTTCATCGCGCGGGCTACGGAGCCCATGTTGCCGGTATGGGAAGTTTCTACCAGTACGATTCGAATATTTTGCAGCATTATGGTTCTTCGGCTAAAGATTATTCGTGCATGCTACCATAAAACGGAGACATAAGCAGATTTGGCTGCTATTATATGCGCCGTTTTTTCCCGTTCTTTAACATCCAGTGAGAGAGACCGATGCATCCGATGCTGAACATCGCCGTGCGCGCCGCGCGCAAGGCGGGTAATTTAATTGCCAAACACTACGAAACGCCAGACACCGTAGAAACCAGCCAGAAAGGCAGCAATGATTTTGTGACCAACGTCGATAAAGCCGCCGAAGCGATTATTATCGAAACCATTCGCAAATCTTACCCGCAGCACACCATTATTACCGAAGAAAGCGGTGAACACGCTGGCGAAGAGCAGGATGTTCAATGGGTTATCGATCCACTGGATGGCACCACCAACTTCGTTAAACGTCTGCCGCACTTCTCTGTTTCCATCGCCGTACGCATCAAAGGGCGTACTGAAGTCGCGGTGGTCTACGATCCGATGCGTAACGAACTGTTTACCGCGACCCGCGGCCAGGGCGCGCAGCTGAACGGCTACCGTCTGCGCGGCAGCAACGCTCGCGACCTCGACGGCACCATTATCGCGACCGGCTTCCCGTTCAAAGCGAAGCAGCACGCCACCACCTACATGAATATTCTCGGCAACATGTTTACCGAATGTGCCGACTTCCGTCGCACCGGCTCTGCCGCGCTGGATCTGGCCTATGTGGCCGCCGGCCGCGTTGACGGTTACTTTGAGATCGCCCTGAAACCATGGGATTTCGCCGCAGGCGAACTGATCGCCCGTGAAGCTGGCGCGATTGTCTGCGACTTCACCGGCGGTCATAACTATATGCTGACGGGCAACATCGTTGCCGGTAACCCGCGCGTGGTGAAAGCGATGCTGGCGAACATGCGCGAGCAGCTGAGCGACGCGCTGAAGCGTTAATCTCTTACTGATGTCAAAAAGGAAGCCGCGGCTTCCTTTTTTTATGTCATTTTATCATGTTGAGGATCTGGCGAATCACCGCATTACCGCCAATACAGAGCACCGTCAGGCCGCTAAATAAGGCCAGCGGTCCGCGCCAGTGCAGACAGCCCTGCGTCCCCAGCCAGCGCCGGAAACACAGCGCTATCCCTACCGTCGCCAGGCGGGCTAACAGCACGCCGACCATCGCCGGAACCAGCAGCAGCCATCCCCACAGAGGCAGCTCATACTGCTGCGCACTGAGTAAAATCCATACCAGCTGAAACGGCAGATAAAAGCTCAGGGCAAAGATCAGCGGAATGCGAATATTGCCTGCCGGTGCGGCAACGCCCTGAAAGTCGCGCCAGCCGTCGCGCAGCAGTATTCCAGCCAGCACCAGCGTGGCCAGATAGCATACGTCGTTAAAGATGCCCACGATCTGCATTAGCCTGTCGCTGCTTAGCTTACCCATAAACGCGAAACGCCAGAAAATGATCACCAGAAAACCGAACTGCAACACCCAGCTGCGCAGGATCCAGTCGACCATCTCCCGCGGCGAGGGCTGGTTATGCACAGCCCAGGCAACAATGGGCAGTTTACTGTGACCGGGATGACAAAAGGCCAGCACGAAGCCCGACAGCGTTAGGGTGGCGTAGGCCACCAGCGGAATATCCGCGACACTCGCCACCCCTAATCGCATAACATACGGCATGGCGTGGTAGACACGCACCAGATCTGACGGCCACCAGCTGGCCAGGGCTGGAAACCAGAATACGATCGCCAGGCCCGCCAGCAGCCCGGCGGCGCCGGCGCAGCCATAATAGAACCGCCCGCTCTGCGCGGGAGAAACGATATTTGCGGCCATAGCGACTCCTTGTCATCCGCCGAAAAGCGGAAAACTAGAGCATCGCTTCGCCAGCGGCAAGCGCTGGCGCCCACTTTAGGATTTGCGCCCGGCGTCTGTCTAAAACGGACGGATCCCACCGCCGGCAGGGACGGCGCTGAGCCACATCACCCCTGCCGCCGCCAGCAATATGACGCCGCCGGCCAGCGCCAGCGTCGCCCAACTAACCTGCTTCCATAACGCTGGCGCCTGATGGCGACTGAGGCGGATCGCCAGTTGGCGGAACCCATGCACCAACAGCGCCAGCGCCGTGATAGTCAACGAGGTTCCCGCCGCCATCGCCAGCGCCGCCGCCATCCCCCAGCCAAAAACGCCGATTACCTTGCTGAACAGCAGAACCATGATCGCCCCCGAGCAGGGACGCATGCCCATCGACAGGACAATCGCGGCGCGAGCCCGCCAGTCGTCGCCGGCCTGCAGCTGCTCCGGGGCCGGGAGATGCTGATGCCCGCAGCCGCAGTGTTCGTTATGAACATGGTGCGGGGTAAAAGCGGTAAACGTTGGCCGGCGCAGCAGCAGACGCAGCTTTTTTAACGCCCGCCAGCACAGCAGCAGCCCTAACGCACCCACCAGCAAATAGCTCCCCTTCTCCAGCCAGAAACTGCTGAGGTGCAGCTGGCGCGCCGGCAGCTGCAGCAGCGCCAGCACCACGACCACCAGCGCGATGGCCACCAGCCCCTGTAATAAAGAGGCGGCCAGCGTCAGGCCAATGCTTGATTTCAGTTTCGCGGGATGGGTGGCAAGCCAGGTCGTAATGACAATTTTACCGTGTCCGGGCCCTAAGGCATGGAGCACCCCGTAAACGAAGCTAAACCCCAGCAGCGACAGCCCTGCCGCCGCCGGGTTCTCCGCCACCGCCTGCAGCAGGCGGCTGAGTTCCAGGTTGAGCGAACGCTGCCAGACTGCGCTCTGCATCAGCACCTGCGGCCACGCCCGCCACAGCCAAATGCCGCCGATGATGCTCACCGCCAGCAACAGCGCCAGCGGCCACAGCGCTTTCCAGCGCGAAAATCGCGCGCGCGGAGTAAAAATTACTGACATGTCAGGGTCACCTTCTGGGCAAAATAGCTGCCCAGCGCCATATCCTCCGGCGGCGCATCCGCTTTATCCAGCGACTGGGCGTATGAGAGCATTTTGTCGTTCGGTTTTGGCGTCATCACCGTTGCCTTACAGGCGGCCCGCAGCCCTGCGGGGAGGGAAAAATCGCTATCCTTGTCATAAAACATATCGACGTAGTAGGTCGGGTCGAAGGTGGAAAAGGTAAACGTCTGCCCGGCAACGGGTTGCGGCGTCGCCAGCGGCAGAGTAAAGGTGAGTACCGCCTGCAGTCCGTCACGTTCGAGGCCGTAACCGTCGGGACGATTGTCAAATTTAACCCGCTGACCGTTATGCCACAGCTCGCTGAAATAGTGCTGACCGAGCACGTTGGCCATCACCTCCGCCGCCAGCTTTTTCCAGACTTCGCTGCCCGGTTTGGCGTTTCCGGCATCATAGAGCAGATCCGATGAGGTAATTTCATCCATCGTCCAGCGCATTTTAAAGGCGCTCAGCAGACCGTCCTTGACCACCGGCTCGCTTTGCAGGCTGATGAAGCTATGCGGATGCGCAGCGGCCGACCATGATAAAACCATGAAAAACGCCGCGCTTGTGCATTGTTTCACTCTGTTCATCTGTTCCTCACGTGAAAAATTCTGTGAACTTCGCCAGCAATCCTGAGTAAAAGCGGACGCTCTTCCCTGCCCACGCCGCGGTCATTGTCTATCCTTAGCGGAAACCCTAACTGGAACTTACCAGATGATGACCGTCATTGAACCACCATCTGCGCTTTCCAGTCCACAGCGCCGTAGCCAGGTGCTCCTGATGTTTTATCTGCCCGGACAGTCGGTGACGACTGAACGGCTTGGCAGGATCAACCTCGTTGATGAGACCACGGCCCGGCAGGATATTGAGGAGACCGGACGCGAAATTCAGCGTTACCACCGTTTGACCCTCCAGTCACAGGTGGACGGCAGCTATCGGATTGAAGGCGCCGCGCTCGACCAACGTTTATGTCTGCTGCATGCGCTGCGGCGGGGGCTGCGCCTCTGCCCACAGTTCGTTAATCATCATTTTACCCCGGCGCTGAAAACGCAGCTTAAACAGGAAGGCATTGCCCGCACCTTATACGATGATACCAATCTGCAGGCGCTGGTGAACCGCTGCGCGCGGGCGCTCAATCGCCAGTTTGACTGCCGCGACGTGCAGTTTCTGCGCTTGTACCTGCAGTACTGTCTGCTCGAACATCACCGGGGATACTCTCCGGACTTCAATGAGGAACAGCAACGCTGGGCTCAAACCGCCGCCGAGTTCACCCTGGCGCAGGAGATTGTCCGCCACTGGCAGCGTCGGGTCGGCGCTCCGCCCCATGTCGGAGAACCTTTTTTCCTCTCGCTGCTGTTTATGTTGCTCAAAACCCCCGACCCGGTCCGCGACGGTCACCCGCACGATCGCCGCCTGCGGCTGGCTATCTCCGGCCTGATCCACCGCTTCCAGATCCTCGCTGGCAGAGCGTTCAGTGATGAGCAGGGGCTCAGCGATCAACTCTATATTCATTTGTCGCAGGCGTTGATCCGCAGCGTGTTTGCTATCGGCATCGACAGCACGCTCACAGAGGAAGTGACCCGGCTCTACCCTCGCTTACTGCGTACCACCCAGGCGGCATTGAGCGAATTCGAGGAGGCCTGGCACATCCGTTTTAATGAGGAAGAGACCGGTTTAATCGCGGTGATCTTTGGCGCCTGGCTGATGCAGAAAAGCGACCTGCACGAGAAACAGGTGCTGTTGCTAACCGATGACAACCCAGCAATTGAAGAGGCCCTGGAACAACAGCTGCGCGAACTAACGCTGCTGCCGCTGAATATCAAATACCAGAGCGTAGAGCGCTTTCAGAAGGAAGGTGCGCCCAAAGGGGTGACGCTTATCGTCACCCCCTATGCGACGGCGCTGCCGCTGTTTTCGCCGCCGCTGATCCACGCGGAGAACTACTTCACTGAACGCCAGCAGCAGCATATCTGCGCCATGCTCGAGGACTAGGCCGCCACCGCTTTTGGCCGTATAGCCATCGCCGGGAGCGTCAGCAGGGCCATCACCCAGAATACGCCCTGGTGCAGGTGCTGATAGAGGAAACCGGCGAAGACGGTCATGATGGCAATACTGCCGCCCATCGCCACCGCGGAGTAGACGGCCTGCAGACGGATCACTTCGCTACCCTGACGGGCGGCGATATACCGCATCGCCGCCAGATGACACACCGTGAAGGTGCCACAGTGAAGGATCTGCGCAAGGATGAGTCCCGGCAGCGCCGTGGTCCAGCCCATCAGTCCCCAGCGAATCAGCCCGCAGACGGCGGAGAGCAACAGCAGGTCGCGGGCGCTGAAGCGGCGGAACACCTTTTTACTCAACGCGAAGATCACCACTTCCGCCACCACGCCTAACGACCACAGATAACCGACCGCCGAGGCGGAATAGCCGGCCTGCTGCCAGTAGATGGCGCTAAAGCCATAGTAGGCGGCATGCGCTCCCTGCAGCAGACAAACGCAGGCGAGAAAGCGCCAGCTTTGGCGCACCAGCGTCAGCCAGGCCGCCATTCCGGCCCCCTGCTGCTGGCGCGACTCCCCCTGGGGCATCACCGACGGCTTAAGCAGCATGCCGAGCAGCATCGAGGCGACCCCCAGGCTTAGCATCAGCAGGATCGCCCGGTAATCGAACAGGCTCACCAGCTTGCCGGTCAGCGCCGAACCAATCACAAAGGCAATAGAGCCCCATAGCCGCACCCGGCCATAGTCCATGGTGATCTGCTTTTGCCAGGTATTGGCCAGAGCATCCGTCAGCGGCACCAGCGGCGAAAAGAACAGGTTGAAGCCGATGATGATCGCCAGCAGCCATGCTACGTGGCTGCCGGCCCAAAAGGCCAGCGCGAAGAGCAAGGTTAACAGCGCCAGCACGCGCAGCGCGGCGATCAGCCGGGAGGGATCGCTCACCCGCGGGGCAATCAGCAGACTGCCGAGAAAACGGGCCACCAGACCGGCGCCAAGCAAAATGCCGATGGTTTCCGGAGTCAGCCCGTTTCCGGCCAGCCAGACGCTCCAGAAGGGCAGAAAAATACCGTAGCTAAAAAAGTAGGTGAAATAACTGAGCGCCAGCCAGCGCGTGGAGTGCAAGACCATGATTTCCTCCCGAATGGTGGCGATAGTCTGGCGATAAACCCCGGCGGGCGCAAGATGCTCTTGTCTGCCGATAGCTCGTTATTTATGCCCCCTCGATGATGATTTTCAGCGAAAAATTCAGCTTCTCTCCCGCGCCTAAAACTCGCAGCCCCGGCTGCCCGTCCATGTTGTGGGCGTTTACCGGATGGCTTTGCGGCTCGAGGCAAAGGAATGATTCACCTTGCATTCTGAACAGCATCAACCACGGAGTTTGCGATAGAATTGTGATACTCATCACGTCATTGCTTACCCTCGCCCGCCCGCCCCAGCCGGAATAACCCACGTTCAGCCAACGATCTTCACCGAACTGAGCCACGCTGAAATTGGCATAGTCGGGCAAGTTTCCTTGCCAGTTGAGAGGTAAGTGATTCTCCCCTTCCGGCCAGTAACCGCTGACCTGGAACTGAACCTTGCTGCGTTCATCGAAAGGGAAAAAGGGATGAAAGCCGCAGCCGTAAAGCGCAGGGACCTCCCCATAGTGGGTAAGCGTTAGCTCCGCTATCAGCTGGTTACGCAGCAACTGGTAGCGGAGCTGCGCCAGATAATCGAAACCGCAGGCATGCTGCCGACGCAGCTGTAATACACAATACTCGGCGCCGTACTCAATAATATCCCAGCGCTGTAACCAGCCGTCACCGTGAAGAAAGAAATACTCGTCGGCATGGTGGCGAGGCAGGACAATCTCCTGCCCATGAAAAATAAAACGGTTGCCGGCGACGCGATTGGCCAATGGCAGCATCGGAAACATGCCGCCGGCGGGATTTTCATATAGCACCGGCGCTTGATATTGCCGCGAGAATAAACTTTGCACTTTGCCGCCCAGAGAAGAGACGCACATCCGCAGATGCGCGTTCTCCAGAATCCACTCTTCCGCCATTAGCGCATCTGCTCCTGCTTCGCCGCATTCACGCCCGTATGACGCTGCGCCAGCTGCTCTTCCAGCGCTTCGAGGGTGATACCTTTCGTTTCCGGGACGTTGCGCAGGATATAGAGGTAGCCGGCAGCGCAAATAACACCATACAGCAGGAAGCTTCCTGCCGCGCCCAGACCGGCATTAAGCAGCGGGAAAGTATAGGTTAACAGGAAACAGGCGATCCACAGCGCCAGGGTACCTAAAGACATCGCGAGTCCACGTACGCGGTTGGGAAAAATCTCCGCCAGCAGCACCCAGGTCACCGGCGCCAGGGTCAACGCATAAATAGCAATCGCCGCCAGCACCAGCAACAGTACCGGCCACCCCATAATGCCCATGGCGTAAGCGCCGGCGATCAGCACATAGATCAGCGTCAATCCCGAAGCGCCAAGCAGCATTAATTTACGGCGACCGATTTTATCCACCAGCGGCAGCGCCGCAATGGTAAAGACCAGATTAACGACGCCCGTCGCGACGATCGATTTCAGCGTGCTGTTAATATCGAACCCCGCCGAGGCAAAAATCTCCTGCGCGTAGTTAAAGATGACGTTAATCCCACACCACTGCTGGAATATGGCGAGCACCATGCCAATGATCACAATCGGTTTCACCTGGGGAGCCAACAGCGCGCCGTAGGAGACTTTATTGTTATCCTTTTCCAGGGTATGCGCGATTTCACGCAGGATCCTGTCGGCATAGTCGGCAGAACCAATGCGTTCCAGCGCAGCCCGGGCGCGCTCCGGTTTACCGGCCTTCATGAGCCAGCGCGGCGACTCGGGGACAAAAAACATCAGGACCAGAAATGCCAGTGCCGGCACCAGTTCCGCACCGAACATCCAGCGCCAGCCCATCTGCCCATTCCAGCTGTCCACAATCATCTGCTGCGTCGCCCCCGGCTCCACCGGTTCAGCAATCATCAGATTGATTAACTGAGCGGCCAGCACGCCAATCACGATGGTGAGCTGATTGACCGCGACAAAACGTCCTCTTTTCTCTGCCGGGCTGACTTCGGCAATGTAAAGCGGGCTGAGAGCGGAAGCCAGACCAATCCCTACGCCGCCCACAATGCGGTAAACCACAAACATATCGAAATGACTGGCGACCGCCGTCCCCCAGGCCGACGCGCTGAACAGCACGGCGGAAAGAATTAATGGCAGCTTGCGCCCCAGTTTGTCTGCGCACCATCCCGAAATTAATGCGCCGAAAATACAGCCCAACAGCGCTGAGCTCATCGCCCAGCCGGACTGCGCCGGGTCCGTAATTGAAAACCAGGCTTCATAAAATGGCTTAGCGCCGCCAATCACCACCCAGTCATAGCCAAACAGTAAACCACCGCAGGCGGCGACCAGACAAATCGTCCAGACGTAGCCCATTTTCAGATGTGTCTGCGCGTTGTTCATAATGATTCCTCTATAAGGGAAACGCAGGGAACAGTAGGGTTCAGGCGGGCCGAGCCCGCCCATTGAGGTTCAGGAAAAAATGCCGCTTTGCAGGGCATGGCGAATCAGATGCGCCTTATCATGAGCCGGATTTATTTGCAGAAGCTGCTGCATCCTCTGCTGGCAGGCGGATACGTTGCCCAGCCCCAGATGGCCCAACGCTTCAATAAACAAGCAGTGCTGCTGATGTCTCTGCTGCGCTGATACATCGAGAACCACCAGGTCCGGAAGAGAGACGGCAAAAAAATCGACTTGCGGAACGTCATCCCGATGCTGCGCGGCCCAGTCGATAAAATGGCGGAAGTGCTGCTCGGCCTGCGCTGGGTTACCGCTCTTACGCAGCGCAATGCCCTGCCAGAAAAGGTAATCGGCGGGTTGATCGTTGTAGTACCGCCCGGCGTCCAGCGTTGAGCCCCCTTGCCGGGCAAGCTGGTAATATTCCGCCGCCTGCTGCGCATCCCCAGCCTGTTCTGCGCAGTAGCCCAGCAAATACCAGATATCGTTATCCGTTTGCCCAGGCAGTCGCCCCCCCCCCAGATTGTCGGGATAGCGTAATGCGGCTTTCAGACAGTCCGTGGCCTGTTTAAACGCCCCACGCTCGATGAACTGTAATGCCCGATGGAGCTGATTGAGCAAATACTGGCCGGTGATTTTCCCTTCTCCTCCTTCCCAGGGATGGAATACGCGCGTATCCAGAATCGCGGCGGCATCGGCATAATGACCGGACGCGTTCCACAGGCTTAGCAGCTCAGCGGTCAGGTCGTCCCGCTTCAGCACCACGGCTTTACGTTCCACCAGCGTCGTCAGTCGCTCATGTACCGGCCTGGCCAGTAATTTTTGCAAAAAATCGAGTTCAAACAGGAAGCGCGCATTGTCCGGCTCCAGCGCTACGGCGCGCTGCAGATAAGCCAGCGCCTGCGTTGCATCCTGCTGTTTATTCCAGGAGTAAACGCCCAGCAGACGATGAGCGGGCGCATAATCGGGAGATTTTTCGAGCGTCTCGCGCCAGCAGCTCACCGCCTCGTCATAGCGACGTTTGCTGTACCAGAAGCAACCGAGTAGATAGCGGGCAAAAGCGCTGTCGCCCAGCGACTGGAGCATCTGAACTTCATCGAGCGAGTTAGGGAAACGAACATTGTGCGCATGGCAGTGCTCGGCGGCGGCAATAAACTGTTGGCGTTCATTGGCATCATCACTTAGCGACGCACGCCAGAGCATCGGCAGCGCTTCCTGACTGTCCAGAACCGCAAGAACCTCTTTCACCGCCGACGTCTGTCCGATAGAGAGCAGCCAGCCCGCCAGCAGGCTGGCGTTGACCCCTCTGCGCCCCGTGATGCGCAGCAGGGTTTCTCGCGCGTCGTCGCTCCGCTCAATCATCCAGCGCGCGCAGTGCAGCGGATAGCTCAATGGGTATTGCTCAAGAGAGGCGAAAATAAACTCCAGCGCTGCTTTCTTCTGCCCACTGTTGGCTAATGCCAGCGCTTTCAACCCCATCGCCAGAGGATTGCTGGCGTTGAACCGCAGACTGGTGTTTACTTTTTCCAGCGCATCGGCAACATCACCGCGCTTCATCGCCAGCCGCGCCAGCGACCACCAGGCGGCGTCACGGCAGTTACCGCTCCAGGAGGCTTTGTAATAGTGATCCCAGGCGCCTGCATCATCCCCCATCCTTTCCAGCACGCTGGCAAGCAGCATACTGGCTTCGCCATCTCGCGGGTTCTTATTCAAACGATGCGCGCGCTGTAGCGCAGCACGGGCACACTGTTCCGCCAGCGCCCAGTCGGCACTGTTGAACGCCAGGGTACCGAGGGCAACATTATTGCGATAATCCTGCGGATCGAGCTCAACCGCCCGACGATAGTAATCCCCGGCGTAGCGGCTTGCGTGGTTGTATTGTTCAAGGTGCTGGCCGATAAAATAGAGCTCGTCGCCATTGTGGATCGCTTCCGGTAACGCGGGCGCTATAGCTGGTTCGGGCAGCGGCGTCTGTTGGGTTATATGTTCCTGATAATCCAGCAGCGGCTGGTTCTCGGCGGTTTTCACTTTGAGGGTTAAGCGCCCGACGCCATTTTCCGGCAGCGTCTGCTGCCAGCTCTCACCGGGCTTCAGCGTCAGCTGAGTTTCGTACAATGGCTGATGGTCAGCGCTGAGTTCAACCACGATATGATTTAGCGGAGCAATGGCATATACGCCAAGCTGCAGTTGCCCAGACTCGCGAACCAGCTTCAGTGCCAGCTGTGTATTAGCATTTTGCACCATCCCTAACTCGCTGTAGGGAAGGAAATTTTGCACAAACACCTTCTCTTCATAAGGCGCAAGCCACGTAAAGTCAGGCTGGTTATCGGTGAAGACGCCGGTCATCAGCTCAATATAAGGGCCATTTTCATCGGTCAGATTTCGATCCCAGGCCTGGCCAAAATCCCCGTACCCCCAGCTCCACTGTTTCTTGCCAGGAGAGACATGGTGATCGGCAACATGCAGTAACCCGCCTCGCTCGTCATGATGATAAGCGCCGACAAAATCGTAATCCGACTTCTCCGCCATATACGAAGTGGGTACCGGGACGTTTTTATAACGGGAGATATCAACCCCCGCAGAATAGTCCACTTTGTAGTAGGTACCGGTGGCAATCGGGAAAGCGGAAACATCACGCTTACCATGGTCGAATACAGCGGTGACATCGGGTGGGAATACACTCTGGTGGGCATCGCCGCCTTTTACTGCAGGGTTGGCCCACCACAGGAAATGGCGCGGCGTGGCGTTACCATTGAAGATCTTGCCAGTGATTTCAATCAGCGCGCGGTCAGGATAGAGCGTAAACCCGGCCATAACCTGCAAACCGCGCATGGGCTCCGCTTCCCCCATCCATACGGTCTGCGCGCCGTTTTCTCCCTGCTGAATAGAAAAATCGACCGGCTTAAAGGTCGTCGGCCGGTGATGTTGCGGCCAGTTAAATTCGATTCCGCCGGAGATCCAGGGCCCGAGCAGCCCTACCAGGGCTGGCTTAACCACCTCATTGTAATAGACGAAATCACGTTGTTTGACTTTATCATATGCCCGGTGAATACGGCCGCCAAGCTCCGGTAGCAGCATGACCCGAAGGAAATCATTCTCCATCCACACTGCCTGATAATCGCGCATTTCGCGTTCGCCGGTCAGGGTATCAATCACGCCGTAGGGATAGACGCTGCCGGAAGATCCTTGATAAACACGTTTTTCCAGAAACATAGGGTTCGGATCTTCCGCTCCCGTCGTCCACGTTGGTAATGAAATGATTTCCTGCCAGACCTTAACCGAACCGTACATGATGCCTCCACTAAACAAAACGAAGTAAAAGTTGCAATAACAGGAGTCTATATCGCCAATTCGCTGTTAAAATGCGCAATGCTCACGCAATATAGTTAAGGGAGTTAAGTGTATGCAGCGTACTGGCTTTAATAACGCCCGGGTTCGGCAGGCCAATAAGTCGATTTTTCTTTCCCATCTGTGGCGGGAAAAGCAGCTCAGTAAATCACAGCTCTCTCAACTCACCGGTCTCTCCATTCCGGCGGTGAGCAATATTCTGGCCGAGCTGCTTAGCGAGGGATTGATCGGTCACTCAACGGAACACTTGAGCAAACGGGGCGTGAACAGCGGCAGCTACCAGATCCCCGAGCACGGCGCCTGGACACTGTGCATGAATATCACCCCGACCAGCATTGAATATCAGCTTGCCGACGCCCGCCTGCTGGCAGTGGATGGCCATCAGCATTTGCCGGTCAACGCGCCCACTCCTCAGGCCCTGCTTGAGGCCATCGTTGAATGCTGGCGGCATATCCACCGCCGCTACCCGCAGCACAGCATCAATCTCGCCCTTGGCGTGCATGGACAGGTTGATCCGATTACCGGCGTTTCACAAACCATGCCCCAGGCACGCTGGAAAACACCGATCGAAATAAAGTATCTGCTTGAGGAGCGGCTTGGCGTGCAGGTTCGGGTGGATAACGACTGCGTGATGCTGGCGCTGGCGGAGAAGTGGCAGCATCAGGGTACACAGCAGGATTTTTGCGTGATCAACGTCGACTACGGTATCGGCTCGTCATTTGTGATTAACGATCATATTTATCGCGGCAGTCTGTACGGCAGCGGGCAGATAGGGCATACGATTGTCAATCCTGACGGCAAAGCCTGCGACTGCGGAAGATACGGTTGCCTCGAAACCGTCGCCTCTCTCAGCGCGCTGAAAAAACAGGCCCGAATGTGGCTCAAAACGCAGCCTGAAGCAACGCTCGCCCCCGAGCAGTTAACCACGGCGTCGCTCATTGAGGCCTGGAAAGAGGGAGATGTGCAAATTCGCGCATGGGTTGATAACGCTGCCAACGCGATTGGCTTAAGCCTCTATAATTTCCTGAATATATTAAATATTAATCAAATCTGGCTTTACGGGCGCAGCTGCGCCTTCGGTGAGCAGTGGCTGGAAAGTATCGTCAAACAAACGGGTTTCAACCCCTTTGACCACCGGGATACGCCGCGAGCGCACGCCACCCAAATTGGCTTTGGCCAGCTGACACGCGCCCAGCAGCTGATGGGGATAGGTTATCTGTACGTTGAGGAGCAATTGCAGACGCTGGTTTAGTCATAAACGAACGTGGCGGAGCGCAAATTTGTGTATTACGTTTAAATCACACGTCTCTCATAACGAGCTGATTATGAACACACTCCGCTATTTTGATTTTGGCGCTTCCCGCTCTCTGCTACTGCTTATCGCCCGCATCGCCGTGGTAGTTCTGTTTATTCTTTTTGGCTACCCCAAACTGCTGGGCTTTGACGGTACGGTGCAGTACATGGCCGCCTCCGGCGCGCCGATGCCGACCCTGGCGGCGATTATCGCCGTCATTATGGAAGTGCCTGCCGCGATTCTGATTGTGCTCGGCTTTTTCACCCGCCCGCTGGCGGTCATCTTTATTTTCTACACCCTGGGCACGGCGGTGATTGGCCATCACTACTGGGATATGACTGGCGATGCGGTATTGCCGAACATGATTAACTTCTGGAAAAACGTCAGCATCGCCGGCGCTTTCCTGCTGCTGGCAATAACCGGCCCCGGGGCGATCTCCCTCGACCGCCGCTAATCTCCAGACGCAAAAAAGGCCGCATACGCGGCCTTTTTGATGTCAACGCTAACGCTTACGCATATACCGGGAAGCGGGCGCAGATATCCAGCACTTTACCTTTCACGCGCTCAATGACCGCGTCGTCATTGATATTGTCCAGCACGTCACACATCCAGCCAGCCAGCTCTTTGACTTCCGCTTCTTTAAAGCCGCGGCGAGTCACTGCCGGAGAACCGATACGGATACCGGAGGTTACGAACGGGCTCTTCGGATCGTTCGGCACGCTGTTTTTGTTGACGGTGATGTTGGCGCGGCCCAGAGCGGCGTCAGCTTCTTTACCGGTCAGGTTTTTATCCACCAGATCCAGCAGGAACAGGTGGTTCTCAGTACCGCCAGACACCACTTTGTAGCCGCGGTTCAGGAACACTTCCACCATCGCTTTAGCGTTTTTCGCAACCTGCTGCTGGTAAACTTTAAACTCTGGCTCCATCGCTTCTTTCAGCGCCACCGCTTTCGCCGCGATAACGTGCATCAGCGGGCCGCCCTGCGCGCTTGGGAACACGGCAGAGTTCAGTTTTTTGTACAGCTCTTCGCTACCGCCTTTCGCCAGAATCAGGCCGCCGCGCGGACCCGCCAGGGTTTTGTGGGTGGTGGTGGTCACAACGTGAGCATGCGGAACCGGGTTCGGGTACACGCCAGCGGCAATCAGGCCTGCCACGTGCGCCATATCGACGAACAGGTAAGCGCCGATGCTGTCAGCGATTTCACGCATTTTCGCCCAGTCAACGATACCGGAGTAAGCGGAGAAACCACCGATGATCATCTTCGGTTTGTGTTCCTGAGCCTGCTTCGCCATGTCGTCATAGTCAATTTTACCGGACTCATCAATACCGTAAGGGATGATGTTGTACAGTTTGCCGGAGAAGTTAACCGGGGAGCCGTGAGTCAGGTGGCCGCCCTGCGCCAGGTTCATACCGAGCACGGTGTCGCCCGGCTGCAGCAGCGCGGTGTAGACGGCAAAGTTAGCCTGGGAGCCGGAGTGCGGCTGGACGTTAGCATAGTCAGCGCCGAACAGTTCTTTCGCGCGGTCGATTGCCAGCTGTTCAACCACGTCGACGTATTCACAGCCGCCGTAGTAACGCTTGCCCGGATACCCTTCAGCATATTTGTTGGTCAGCTGAGAGCCCTGCGCCTGCATAACGCGCGGACTGGTGTAGTTTTCGGAGGCGATCAGTTCGATGTGCTCTTCCTGACGTACTTTTTCCTGCTCCATAGCCTGCCACAGTTCGGCATCATAATCGGCAATGTTCATTTCACGCTTTAACATCCGCATCTCCTGACTCAGCTAACAATAAAATTTCGGCCTAAAAAGGCGGTCCGATTGGACAACGGCCCACAGTATAACCGAATCATTCTGTGATAACAGGTCTTGACAAAGGATTTTACGCAAACGATTGGCTCCGCATGACACAAGGCTTTGAGCAATAACGCCTCTCTCAGTATCAACGGATTTCTTTTCAGGTTTGTGATGCAAATTCTTCATGTTGTAACTGGATCGGGGGAATGTGTTAAAGAACCATTTACAACGCAGGGTTATTTCTTTAAGATGCATTTAAAATGCATCATTAAGATAACACATAAGGAAGCACGCTATGCTTGACGCTCAAACCATCGCCACGGTGAAAGCCACCATTCCCCTGCTGGTAGAGACCGGCCCGAAATTAACCGCCCATTTCTACGATCGTATGTTCGCGCATAATCCGGAGCTCAAAGAGATCTTCAACATGAGCAACCAGCGCAACGGCGATCAGCGTGAAGCGTTATTCAACGCTATTGCCGCCTACGCCAGCAATATCGATAACCTGCCTGCCCTGCTGCCGGCGGTGGAAAAGATCGCCCAGAAACACACCAGCTTCCAGATCAAACCGGAGCAGTACAATATTGTTGGCAGCCATCTGCTGGCGACCCTCGATGAAATGTTCAGTCCGGGCCAGGAAGTGCTCGATGCCTGGGGTAAAGCCTACGGCGTGCTGGCGAACGTCTTTATCGGCCGTGAAGCCGAGATCTATCAGCAAAACGCCAGTAAAACCGGCGGCTGGGAAGGGACCCGCGCGTTTCGCATCGTGAAGAAAACCCCGCGCAGCCAGCTTATCACCAGCTTTGAGCTCGAACCGGTTGATGGCCAGCCGGTCGCCGATTACCAGCCTGGCCAGTACCTGGCCATCTGGCTGAAACCGGAAGGCTTCGAATATCAGGAAATCCGCCAGTATTCCCTGACCCGCAAAGCGGACGGCAAAGGCTACCGCATTGCGGTTAAACGCGAGGAAGGCGGTCAGGTTTCCAGCTGGCTGCATAACCATGCCAGCGAAGGCGATGTGGTCTATCTGGCCGCCCCGGCGGGAGATTTCTTCCTTAACGTTAAGCCGCAGACGCCGGTCACTCTGCTCTCCGGCGGCGTCGGGCAAACGCCGATGCTGGCGATGCTGGATGCGCTGGCGAAGAGCGGTCATCAGGGTCAGGTGAACTGGTTCCATGCGGCGGAAAATGGCGACGTTCACGCCTTTGCCGATGAAGTGAAGGCGCTCGGCGCGGCGCTGCCGGCGTTTACCTCTCACGTCTGGTATCGCACCCCGACTGAGGCCGACCGTCAGGCTGGACGTTTTGATAGCGAAGGTTTGATGGATTTAGCAGCAGTGGCGGACAATATTCGCGACCCGCAGATGCAGTATTATCTCTGCGGCCCGGTAGCGTTTATGCAGTTTGCAGCGAAGCAGCTGGTCGAATTAGGGATCAACAAAGACAACATTCATTACGAATGCTTCGGCCCGCATAAGGTGCTGTAAGCCCCGACGATGCGGGGATCTGTAGGCCGGGTAAGCACAGCGCCACCCGGCAATACTGCAGCGAGCGGCGAGCGTTAAATCGCCGCGTCGTCTTCTTCGCCGGTACGAATACGAATGACCCGCGCCACGTCGAAGACAAAGATTTTACCGTCGCCGATTTTACCGGTCTGTGCGGTACGGATGATGGTATCCACACAGGTATCGACGATATCGTCGGTCACCACAATTTCAATTTTTACTTTCGGCAGAAAATCGACCATATACTCGGCACCACGGTACAGTTCGGTGTGCCCTTTCTGGCGGCCAAAGCCTTTCACTTCCGTTACCGTCATCCCGGTGATGCCGACTTCGGCCAGCGCTTCACGCACGTCATCCAGTTTGAAAGGTTTAATAATCGCATCAATCTTTTTCATGGGGTTCCTGTCTTAATCGCGTAACCGGTTGCTTACCGTATCATAACTTGCGCTATAGTGCGGAGCTACTCTTTAAAGTCGTTGGCGTCGAGCTCATGGCGCGACAGCAGCTTATAGAATTCGGTGCGGTTGCGCCCTGCCATCCGCGCGGCGTGAGTGACGTTGCCCTTGGTAATTTGCAGCAGCTTGCGCAGGTAGTTCAGCTCAAACTGATTGCGCGCCTCCACGAAGGTCGGCAGCGCCGTGTTCTCGCCCTCCAGCGCTTGCTCAACCAGCGCGTCGCCGATCACTGGCGACGAAGTCAGGGCCACGCACTGCTCGATCACGTTCACCAGCTGGCGCACGTTGCCCGGCCACTTGGCGGCCATCAGCCGCTTCATCGCATCGCTGGAAAACGCCCGCACGAACGGCTTATGGCGATCGGCAGACTGACGCAGCAGATGGTTGGCCAACAGCGGGATGTCTTCCGTACGTTCGGAGAGCGGCGGTATTTTCAGGTTCACTACGTTGAGGCGGTAGAACAGGTCTTCACGAAACTCGCCGCGGGCCATCGCCTTCGGCAGGTCGCGGTGGGTGGCGGAGATAATCCGCACGTTGATTTCGATATCGCGGTTGCTGCCCAGCGGGCGCACCTTGCGCTCCTGCAGGACGCGCAGCAGCTTCACCTGCAACGCAACCGGCATATCACCGATCTCGTCGAGAAACAGCGTACCACCCTCAGCGGCCTGGAATAATCCTTCACGGTTACTGACCGCGCCGGTAAAAGCGCCCCGCGCATGGCCAAACAGTTCGGATTCGAGCAGCTGTTCCGGCAGCGCGCCGCAGTTGATCGCCACGAACGGCTTATCATGACGCGGGCTGGCGTTGTGGATCGCCTGGGCGACGATCTCCTTCCCGGTCCCGCTCTGGCCATTAATCAGTACGCTGACATCCGATTGCGCCACCATCCCGGCCTGCTCAAGCAGGCGCAGCATCAGCGGGCTGCGGGTTACAATCGCCTGGCGCCAGGCTTCGTCGGTGGCCGGCGAGCGCTGCTCCAACGCCTCATCAATGGCTTTATATAAGGCATCTTTATCGACCGGCTTGGTCAGGAAGCTGAACACCCCCTGCTGGGTAGCCGCCACGGCGTCGGGAATCGAACCGTGAGCGGTGAGAATGATCACCGGCATGCCGGGGTGGCCCTTCTGGATCTCGCTAAACAGCTGCAGGCCGTCCATTTCATCCATCCGCAGATCGCTAATCACCAGATCAACTTTCTCACGCCCCAGCACGCGCAGCGCTTCCGGCCCGCTCTCGGCGGTGACCACGCTGTAGCCTTCGCTGACCAGGCGCATGCCCAGTAGCTTCAACAGTCCCGGATCGTCATCCACCAGCAGTAAACGCGCCGGTTTACGGATCGTCATGGATCACCTCCGGCACTTTTTCGCTGCCGAAATTGCCGCCCGGCTTGCGGCTGGAGAGCTGGCGTTCGATATCCGTCAGGTTCTCCAGCTTGCGGGTGGTCAGCTCCAGCTGCTCGCGCAGCGCCAGCTCCTGCTGACGCAGTGTCTCCAGTTCGCTATCGCTGGACTGCTGAAGCTTAGCGTAACGGGCACGCTCTTCCACCAGCTGCAGCTGACGGGTCTGGCCGTCGCGCCAGAGCTGATACAGCGGGCGGACCTGAACGGCGATTTGCGGGCTGAAGGTATCGAGACGCGCCACCAGGTCGCGGCGCTCCTCAGGGGTAATTTTAGCATCAGCAAGCAGGATGCCGCGACGAAACGCGTCCTGCCAACTGTCGTCGGTATGGCGTTTCGCCTCCGCCCGCGCCTGCGCCGGCGCGAGGCGATCGGCACAGTCAATGCCCCGCAGCCAGTAGAGGGGATTTTTGTCGCTGGCATCGCTGCTGTGCGCCCAGATATCCGCGCAGTCTACCGCGACAAAATCGGCCACCTGATGCTGCGCCTGCCCGGGGGCGGCGGTACCTTCCGCGGTATGCGGTGAAAAGCCGGCGGAACACCCCGCCAGCGTAAGACAAGCAATGCCTGAAAGCAGCCATCCACTGAGGGAACGGCGCCAGGCCAGGAATTGGGACATAGTTCCCCGATATCGATTCATAAGTTGGATTATTCCGGCGCTGAGGGAAGCGTAATGCGAAAACAGACCTGCCCGGCGGGCGCATCAACTAAGCTGAGCTCCCCTTGCATCTGCCGGACGCAGTCGCGGGCGATACTCAACCCCAGTCCACTGCCCTTAACGGCCCCTTTACGCTGGTGACTCCCCTGGTAAAAAGGCTCGAATATCATGTTTTTTTCCGCGGCCGGGATCGGTTCGCCGCTGTTGGCGACATCAATACGCACCTGCTCTCCGTGCCGGTAGCTATGGATACGGATGTTACCGGATTCAGCGCCATAGTGCACCGCATTGGAGTAGAGATTATCCATTACGCTTATCAATAGCGCAGGCTCTGCCAGGCAACGCCGCGCCTGCAGCGTCAGTTCGGTATGCATCAGTTTAGCCCGCGCGGGCAGGCTGTGCGCCGCCACGACGTTTTCCACCAGTTCCACCAGATCCACCGCTTCGCGAGCCACCGGGCCGTCGGCCTGTTTTCGGTTATAGTCCAGCAGCTGTTCAATCAGCTTTTGCAGGTTACGGCTACTGCTGTCGAGGATCTCGACAATCTCCTGCTGCTCAGGGGTCAGGGGCCCCGCGACCCGGTCGGCCAACAGCTCGGTACCTTCACGCATACTGGCCAACGGGGTTTTCAGCTCATGCGACAGATGGCGAAGAAATTGATGCCGCTGCGACTCCAGCCACGCCAGGCGCTCGCTGAGCCAGATGATGCGCTTGCCCACCGATCGCAGCTCGCGCGGGCCGGTAAACAATGCGGCGTCGTCCAGCGACTTCCCTGCCCCCAGCTGATTGATCATTCTTTCGATGCCTTTCACCGGGCCGATAATCATGCGGGTGAAGAGTAGCACCAGCGCCAGGCTCAGCAGAAACAGCACCAGCGCCTGCCAGCCGAAAAACTGGCCGCGTTCGGCTATCTCCTGCTGCAGCTGTTGGCCACGAGAATAGACGACCGCCCGGGTCGCCTGCACCATATCGCTGTTATTACTGGCGAAAACTTCCAGTCTGGCGGCTGCCTGGGCATCGGGGCCGCTATTTTTACACTGCAGCTGCGCCAGATCGCTGACATCCTGACGCAGCGCCTGCCAGAGCTTCTCGTCCGGCAGCACGCCGGCGTGGGCGTCCAGCATCTGGCTGTAGCGCTGCCGCTGGTTTTGATAGACGCGCGCCAGCGTCGGATCGTCCAGCACGCAGTACTGGCGATAGCTGCGCTCCATCTCCAGTGCGGCATTGATCATCGCCTCGCTGCGTCGGGCGTCGACCAGGGTGGTACGGTTAATATGCGCCGCCTGGGCGCTGAGGGCGTTCAGGCTCTGCCAGGCCTGCCAGGCCAGCACCAGCAATGGCAGCAGGATCAGCACAAAAGAGAGCGTCACCAGCTGACGCAGCGAACGGGGGAAAAGAGAGAGTCGCTTCAAGGATGTTGTCTCAATCATTAGCTCTGGTCGATGCTAACTGAGGAGCGCGCCGGAGAAAAGCGCTACCGCTGAGTGCTGCGCCGCAGAAACAACAAAGCCAGGCGCAAGGCCTGGCTTTGTTCAGGAATGAGGCGGTGCCTTACTCGACGTTTCGCCCGATGTCTGATAAAGCCAGGCTGTTATCAGGAGTTGGACGGCAGGCACCTGTTTGTGCGTCATTCGAAGTTTATGTAGCGCGTCCCGAAGGGGCTGACATAAGAAGGTGAATGAGCCACTGGTTAATATTATGCATGAACTATGCCAGCTCTCAAAACATTTTATTAACATACTGATATATATGACTTTAACCGCAGAAACAGTCGAACCACCACTGTTTATTTTTCACCCGCATTGTCGCTATTTAGCGACACCAAATAGGCTACCGATTACTCATCATTTAAATCAATGACTTAAGTGTCGCCTATTGACGACACTGCAATATCGCAGTTGTCGGCAATTCCCGACACCCTGGCGTGCCGACCATCACAGATAAAAAAAGCCCCCTGTCAGGCAGGGGGCTGATACGTTCGCGTGAAGCGCGGCGGGAAGATTAACCCAGCTGTTTACGCGCGTTACGGAAGATACGCATCCACGGGCTATCCTCGCCCCAGTTCTCCGGGTGCCAGGAGTTGCTTACGGTGCGGAAGACGCGTTCCGGGTGAGGCATCATGATGGTCGCGCGCCCGCTTTCGCTGGTCACCGCGGTGATACCGTTCGGGGAACCGTTCGGGTTCGCCGGATAGGTTTCGGTCACTTTGCCGAAGTTATCCACGAAGCGCAGCGCCACCAGACCTTTGCTCTCAAGCTGAGCCAGATGCGCGCTGTCGCGCACTTCCACCTGACCTTCGCCGTGGGAGACCGCAATCGGCATCCGTGAGCCAACCATGCCTTCCAGCAGCAGGGATGGGCTTTGCGTCACTTCCACCAGGCTAAAGCGCGCTTCAAAGCGGTCAGACTGGTTGCGCACAAAGCGCGGCCACAGGTCGCTGCCCGGGATCAGCTCGCGCAGGTTGGACATCATCTGACAGCCGTTGCACACGCCGAGCGCCAGCGTCTGCGGACGATGGAAGAAGGTCGCGAACTCATCGCGCACGCGCTCGTTGAACAGAATCGACTTCGCCCAGCCCTCGCCCGCGCCCAACACGTCGCCGTAGGAGAAGCCACCGCAGGCTACCAGGGCATGGAAATCGCCCAGACCGGTCCGGCCGGCCAGCAGGTCGCTCATATGCACGTCGATGGCGTCAAAGCCGGCACGATGGAAGGCGGCCGCCATTTCAACGTGGGAGTTCACCCCCTGCTCGCGCAGGACGGCCACTTTCGGCCGCGCGCCGGTGGCAATGTACGGGGCGGCGACGTCGTCGTTAATATCAAACGAGAGCTTCACATTGAGGCCCGGGTCGGCATCATTGGCTTTCGCCTCATGCTCCTGATCGGCGCAGGCCGGGTTGTCGCGCAGACGCTGCATCTGCCAGGTGGTTTCCGCCCACCACATGCGCAGCGTGGTGCGGCTTTCGCTGAACACCGTCTGACCGCCGGCGGTCAGCACGAAGCGATCGCCCTCAACCGCTTTACCGAGGTAATGCACGCAGTCCGCCAGGCCGTTAACCGCCAGAATGGCTTCCACCGCCTCACGGTCTGCGGCGCGGACCTGAATCACCGCCCCCAGCTCTTCGTTGAACAGCGCGGCCAGATGGTCGTCGCCCAGCGCGGCGATATCCGCTTCCACGCCGCAGTGGCCGGTAAAGGCCATTTCCGCCAGCGTGACAAGCAGACCGCCGTCGGAGCGGTCGTGGTAGGCCAGCAGTTTACGCTGCGCCACCAGGGCCTGCATCGCATTCCAGAAGCCTTTCAGTTGCGCGACATCGCGCACGTCAGCCGGCTTGTCGCCGAGCTGGCGATAGACCTGCGCCAGCGCCGTCGCGCCCAGCGCGTTGTGCCCTTTACCGAGGTCGATCAGCAGCAGGGCGTTATCTTCCGTCGAAAGCTGCGGCGTGACGGTATGACGGACATCTTCGACACGGGCGAAGGCAGAGATGACCAGCGACAGCGGAGAGGTCATCTCGCGCTGCTCGCTGCCTTCCTGCCAGCGGGTTTTCATCGACATCGAGTCTTTACCGACCGGAATGGTCAGGCCCAGCGCCGGGCACAGCTCTTCGCCTACCGCTTTCACCGCCTCATACAGGCCAGCGTCTTCACCCGGGTGGCCGGCGGCGGCCATCCAGTTAGCCGACAGCTTCACGCGGTTCAGCTCGCCAATCTGCGTGGCGGCGATGTTGGTCAGCGCTTCGCCGACCGCCAGACGGCCAGAGGCCGCGAAGTCCAGCAGGGCGACCGGGGCGCGCTCGCCCATCGCCATCGCTTCGCCATAGTAGCTGTCGAGGCTGGCGGTGGTCACCGCGCAGTTGGCCACCGGGATCTGCCACGGGCCAACCATCTGGTCGCGGGCGACCATACCGGTCACGGTGCGGTCGCCGATGGTGACGAGGAAGGTTTTCTCGGCCACCGTCGGCAGATGCAGAACGCGGTTAACCGCATCGGCAAGGGTAATCGGTTGGCGATCCAGCGCGCTACCCTGAGCTTTCAGAGTCTGCACGTCGCGGGTCATTTTCGGCGTTTTGCCGAGCAGGACGTCCAGCGGCAGGTCGATCGGCTGATCGTTAAAGTGGCTGTCGCTCAGGCTCAGATGCTGCTCAGCGGTGGCTTCGCCGATAACGGCATAAGGCGCGCGCTCGCGGCGGCACAGTTCGTCGAACAGCGGCAGCTGCTCCGGGGCGACCGCCAGAACATAACGTTCCTGCGATTCGTTACACCAGATCTCCAGCGGACTCATCCCTGGCTCATCGCTGAGAATATCGCGCAGCTGGAATTTACCGCCGCGGCCGCCGTCGCTCACCAGCTCCGGCATGGCGTTGGAGAGACCGCCGGCGCCAACGTCGTGGATAAAGAGGATCGGGTTGGCGTCGCCCAACTGCCAGCAGCGGTCGATCACTTCCTGACAGCGGCGCTCCATTTCCGGGTTGTCACGCTGTACGGAGGCGAAATCGAGATCGGCATCAGACTGGCCGGAGGCCATAGAAGACGCCGCGCCGCCGCCGAGGCCGATGTTCATCGCCGGGCCGCCCAGCACGATCAGCTTCGCGCCGACGGTAATCTCGCCCTTCTGCACGTGCTCACCGCGGATGTTGCCGATACCGCCGGCCAGCATGATCGGTTTGTGGTAGCCACGCAGCTCTTCGCCATTGTGGCTGGTGACTTTCTCTTCATAGGTGCGGAAGTAGCCGTTCAGCGCCGGACGACCAAATTCGTTGTTAAACGCCGCGCCGCCCAACGGGCCTTCGGTCATGATGTCCAGGGCGGTGACAATACGATCCGGTTTACCGAAATCTTCTTCCCACGGCTGTTCGAAGCCCGGGATACGCAGGTTGGAAACCGAGAAGCCCACCAGGCCCGCTTTCGGCTTCGCGCCGCGGCCGGTGGCGCCTTCATCACGGATTTCGCCGCCGGAGCCGGTTGCCGCGCCCGGCCATGGAGAGATGGCCGTCGGGTGGTTATGGGTTTCCACCTTCATCAGAATGTGCGCCGGCTCCTGATGGAAGTCGTAGCGTCCGGTCTGATGGTCGGCGAAATAGCGCCCGACTTCAGACCCTTCCATCACCGCGGCATTATCTTTATAGGCCGACAGCACGTAGTCCGGCGTTTTTTCAAAGGTGTTTTTGATCATTTTGAACAGCGACTTCGGCTGCTGTTCGCCGTCGATGATCCAGTCGGCGTTGAAAATCTTGTGGCGACAGTGCTCTGAGTTCGCCTGGGCGAACATATACAGCTCGATATCGTTCGGGTTGCGTCCCAGGCGGGTAAACGCATCCTGCAGGTAGTCAATTTCGTCGTCGGCCAGCGCCAGACCCAGACGGAGGTTGGCGTCAATCAGCGCCTGACGCCCTTCGCCCAGCAGGTCGACGCTGGTGACCGGCGTCGGCTGATGGTGAGCAAACAGCTTCTCGCCCGCTTCCAGCTCGTCGAAGACGCTCTCCATCATGCGGTCGTGCAGCTCCGCCGCCACCGCGGCCCACTGCGCTTCGGTCAGGGTTGAGGCTTCAACGTAATACGCCACGCCGCGCTCAAGACGCACAACCTGCGCCAGACCGCAGTTGTGAGCGATATCGGTAGCTTTAGAAGACCAGGGAGAGATGGTGCCAGGGCGAGGGGTCACGAGCAGTAATTTACCGGTCGGGGTATGGCTGCTTAAGCTCGGGCCATACTGAAGCAGTCGCGCCAGGCGCTCGCGATCGTCAGCGCTCAGCGGGGCATTCAGATCGGCAAAATGAATATATTCGGCATATATGGCGCTTACCGGAAGGTTGGCCGCCTGAAATCGTGCCAGCAGTTTATTAATACGGAATGCCGACAGTGCAGGTGAACCACGCAAAATTTCCATCATAAGTCTCTCGTCTTCGAAGCTTTCAGGGTGAGCCAGGGGGGGAAACGGGCGTCATTATAGTGAATCCTGCGCCCCGACGAAACCGTTTGCGTAGAAATAAAATCATTGATGCTGTTTATCAATAAATGTGACGACCATCGCGAATAAGTTGCCAACTGGCGCATTATTAAGCAGAATGCCGCACATTCGACGACAACCTTGCGTTTTTTCCGGACATCGCCTGCTGAGGAACCTGAAGCTGCAGAAGATTAACTCTCTGAAAAAATTAAAGATTAATTATCTGCTGATCGGCATTGTCACCCTTTTGCTGGCGGCGGCCCTGTGGCCGTCGATCCCCTGGTCTGGTAAACCCGAGAACCGGGTGGCGGGCATTATCGCTCGCGGCGAGCTGCGCATCAGCACTATCAACTCGCCAATGACCTTCGCCACCATGAACAATAAAGCGTTCGGTCTGGATTATGAACTGGCGAAGCAGTTTGCCGACTACCTTGGCGTAACGCTTAAGATAACCGTCCGGCAAAACATCAGCCAGCTGTTTGACGACCTCGACGACGGTCAGGCCGATATGCTGGCCGCCGGACTGGTCTATAACCAGGAGCGAGTGAAAAACTATCAGGCCGGCCCCACCTACTATTCTGTTTCGCAACAGCTGGTCTACCGCGTCGGCAATACCCGGCCGCGCACCCTCGCGGCGCTGACCGCCGAGCAGCTCACTATCGCTCCGGGCCACGTGGCGATCAACGACCTGCAGACCTTAAAAGCCGAGAAATACCCGGATCTTGCCTGGCGCGTGGACGAAAAACGCGGTACCACGGCGCTGATGCAGGCGGTGATTGACGGTAAACTTGATTACACCATCGCTGACTCGGTGGCCGTCAGCCTGTTTCAGCGCGTCCATCCGGAGCTGGCGGTGGCCCTCGATATCACCGACGAACAGCCGGTCACCTGGTTTAGCGCCCGGGACGACGATAATTCGCTGTCGGCGGCAATGCTTGATTTCTTCAACAACATCAATGAAGACGGCACCCTGGCGCGCCTCGAGGAGAAGTACCTCGGCCACGGCAACGATTTCGATTATGTCGATACCCGCACCTTCCTGCGCGCGGTGGAAAATATTCTTCCGGAGGTGCAGCCGCTGTTTGAAAAATACGCCCGCGAGATTGACTGGCGCCTGCTGGCCGCCATCGCCTGGCAGGAATCCCACTGGGATCCGCAGGCCACCTCCCCCACCGGCGTGCGCGGTATGATGATGCTCACACGCAATACGGCGCAAAGCCTGGGTCTAACCGACCGCACCGATGCGGCGCAGAGTATCGACGGCGGCATGCGCTACCTGCAGGATATGATGGATAAAGTGCCGGATTCGATCCCGAAAGATGAACGCATCTGGTTTGCGCTGGCCGCTTATAATATGGGTTATGCCCATATGCTGGACGCCATGGCGCTCACCCGCAAACAGAAAGGCAATCCTAACAGCTGGGCGGACGTTAAGCTGCGTTTACCGTTGTTGAGCCAGAAACCCTATTACAGCAAACTAAAATACGGCTATGCCCGCGGCCATGAGGCCTACGCCTATGTGGAAAACATCCGCAAATATCAGATAAGCCTTGTCGGCTATTTGTCAGAGAAGGAGCGTCAGCAGCAGCAAACGCTGGCCCTGGCGGAGGATTACCCGGCCGTGCTGCCCAATGAGCTCGAACAGCCGCAGGAGACCACCCTGCCCTTTTTCAAGTTTCGCGCCGATAAGCAGATGGATAATGCCCGGATGAAACTCCCCGGCCACCTGTATTAACTTTCCCCGGTCTGCGCCCGGGCTTTCTTCAGCGCTTTTTTCTCTTCCCGCCGCCAGCGGAAGAAGTCGCTCAGCATGGCAGAGCAGGACTCTGCCAGCACGCCTTCGCTAATCTCAACCCGATGGTTCATTCCCGGGTGGTGCAGAACATCCATCAGCGAGCCGGCGGCGCCGGTCTTGGCATCCCTGGCGCCAAACACCAGGCGGGCGATACGGCTGTGCACCATCGCGCCCGCGCACATGACGCAGGGCTCGAGGGTCACGTACAGCGTGGCGTCGATCAGGCGGTAGTTTTGCAGCACCAGTCCGCCCTGGCGTAAGGCCATGATCTCCGCATGGGCGGTGGGGTCGTGACGGCCTATCGGCCGGTTCCAGCCCTCGCCAATGACCTGATTGTTATGCACCAGCACCGCGCCCACCGGCACCTCGCCCTCTTCCCAGGCGCGTTTCGCCAGCGTCAGGGCATGACGCATCCAGTATTCATCATTGAGTTCGAGGTCAGACACAGCGGCCACTCCAGCAGAAAAAGCGGGGCGCATTATACATGGGCGCTATCAATTACACACTATTACTCCAGCTGCTGAAGCTCTCCCTGAGGGGTTACCCGCCAGCGATGCTGGCAAAAGCCGAGCAATGGATTATCCTGCTCACTATCGCTATAGCCGCTATACAGCCGCAGCGGGGCGCCAATCTTTTTCTCCAGCTGTACCACCTTTTCATGCCCCAGGCAGCGCAGGGTCAATACCCAGCCGCCCCAGCGGCGCGCGGTGCGGCTGGCTATCAGATTCACCCGCGGCAACCAGAGGGTATCGCGATAGACCTGCTCCACCAGCGACTGCGGCGAGCCGGTGATCAACCAGACGTCGGCATCGGTGCTGGTCAGGTAGGCGGTAAGCCGCGCATGAACTACCGGAAACGCCGTCACATGATGGCGAAACCAGCCGACAAACTCCGCTTCCAGCCGCTTCAGCACCGCCTCGCGGCGGCCAAAGGTTGTCGCCCACAGCAGGAGGCTCATCGGCCAGCGCGCCGCCCGTCCGCTCACTGCCAGTCCGGCAAGGATCACCGGCCCCATCGGCACCACCAGCAACAGGTTCAGCGGCAAATGGCGCAGCAGATAGCGCAGAAAACTGCCGAACATATCCTGTTGGTGTAAGGTTCCGTCCAGATCGAAAAACACCACTCTCCGTTCAGTGTGCTGCAAACTGCCTCCTTTATCTCAGAACTCGCTTCTCGTTAGGGTAAGCTTAACAGCCTGACGCCATGTCGAGGGAAAACATCCCTGCCGTTAAGGAAGAATTAAAGTAGCAGGCGAAGGAAAAATTGTGGCTTAAGAATTTTTAATTCATGGTATACCCCTTATAATCGAATAAAAATTCTGTCAGTCACGAGCCGGACGGCTCCAGCGGAGCTCCAATGAACTGTTTAACGCGTATTCGTCAGCGCTATCCCACCCTGGCGGCGAGCGACAAAAAGTTGGCCGATTATATTCTGAGCCAGCCCGATGAGACCCGGCACCTCAGCTCGCAGCAGCTGGCGGCGGAAGCCGGTGTGAGTCAGTCCAGCGTGGTTAAATTTGCCCAGAAGCTGGGATTCAAAGGCTTTCCGGCGCTGAAGCTGGCCCTTAGTGAAGCGCTGGCGAGTAGCCCGGATCCGCACTCCGTCCCGGTGCATAACCACATTCGCGGTGACGATCCGCTGCGTCTGGTCGGCGAGAAACTCATTAAAGACAATGTCGCCGCCATGCATGCCTCGCTGGACGTCAACACTGAAGAGACGCTACGGGAAGCCGTCACGCTGCTGCGCAACGCCCGGCGAGTGATCGTCACCGGGATTGGCGCCTCCGGCCTGGTGGCGCGTAACTTTAGCTGGAAGCTGATGAAGATCGGCATCAACGCTGTTTCTGAGCAGGATATGCATGCCCTGCTGGCGACGGTGCAGGCCATGTCCAGCGACGATCTTCTGCTGGCGATCTCTTACTCCGGCGAGCGCCGGGAGATCAATATGGCGGCCGGTGAAGTGCTGCGCGTCGGCTGTAAGATCCTGGCGATCACCGGGTTTAGCCCGAACGCCCTGCAACAGCAGGCGACCCACTGCCTGTATACTATCGCCGAAGAACAGGCGACGCGCAGCGCGGCCATCTCCTCCACCAGCGCGCAAATGATGCTCACCGATCTGCTGTTTATGGGGCTGGTGCAGCAGGATCTGGAGCGGGCGCCGGAGCGCATTCGCCATAGCGAAGCGCTGGTGAAAAAGCTGGTCTGAGCAGAAAATGGGCGTATAATGCCCGCCCTGTTTGTGTTGTTTCTGAGACTTTCCTGATGGCGCTGTTAATTACCAAAAAATGCATCAACTGCGATATGTGCGAGCCGGAGTGCCCGAATGAGGCCATTTCGATGGGTGAGAGCATTTATGAGATTAACAACGACCGCTGCACCGAGTGCGTGGGTCATTACGACACGCCAACCTGCCAGAAAGTGTGCCCGATCCCGAATACGATCCTGAAAGATCCGGCACACGTCGAGAGTGAAGAACAGCTGTGGGATAAATTCGTGCTGATGCACCACGCGGATAAAATTTAACCGCCCTCCTGGCTAGCTTTCGACAATCACCGTGGCGCAGGCGTAGTGGCGTTCATCAGCGAGAGTAACGTGAATAGCGCTTACTCCCATGCGTTCAGCTAAAAGGTTTGCTTCACCCCATAGCCGCAGCTTCGGCTTGCCCAGCTCGTCGTTGTAAACCTCGAACTGGTTAAACGCCAGCCCGTTACGGATCCCGGTTCCCAGCGCTTTCGCCGCCGCTTCCTTGACCGCAAAGCGTTTCGCCAGGAAACGCACCGGCTGCTGGTGCTGCTCCCATATGCTCCATTCATGGTCGCTCAGCACCCGGCGGGCAAGGCGATCGCCGCTGCGGGCGATCACTGCTTCGATGCGGGCGATCTCGACGATGTCGGTACCCAACCCGAGAATGGCCATTAGCCGCGCGCTTCCAGCATCAGACGCTTCATTTCCGCCACCGCCTCTTTCAGGCCGCTCATCACCGCACGGCCAATAATCGCGTGACCGATATTCAGCTCATGCATTTCCGGCAGCGCAGCAATCGCTTTCACGTTGTGGTAGGTCAGACCGTGGCCGGCATTCACCTTCAGGCCGAGGCTGGCGGCGTAGGTGGCCGCTTTGGCAATACGTTCCAGCTCCCTGGCCTGCTCGGCGTCGGTTTTGGCATCGGCATAGCAGCCGGTGTGGATTTCGATATAGGGCGCGCCAACGTCTGCCGCCGCTTTGATCTGCGCTTCATCCGCATCGATAAACAGGGAGACCAGGATGCCGGCATCCGCCAGGCGTTGACAGGCATCGCGCATCTTGTCGCGCTGGCCGGCGACGTCCAGCCCGCCTTCGGTGGTCACTTCCTGACGCTTCTCCGGCACCAGGCAGCAGAAGTGCGGTTTGGTTTCGCAGGCGATCGTCAGCATCTCTTCGGTGACCGCCATTTCAAGATTCATGCGGGTGTGCAGCGTCTGGCGCAGGATACGCACATCGCGATCGGTGATATGGCGACGGTCTTCGCGCAGATGCACGGTAATGCCGTCGGCGCCGGCCTGTTCGGCAATGAAAGCCGCCTGAACCGGATCCGGGTAAGCGGTGCCGCGGGCGTTACGCAAGGTCGCGATATGGTCAATATTGACCCCTAACAATAATTCAGCCATGACAATCCTCGTTAATCATTATTCGTATTATCGGCTCGCGCCTTTCGCGCGGGCATAAACTGGCGAAACAACTCCCGGCTCTTGAGCGGTTTGCCGCCGAGATAGGGCTTCAGGGCGATACGGGTAAAGCGCTTCGCGGCGCGCAGCGTATCAACATCAGGAAACTCGCGACTCGCCAATGCTTTCAAATGGTGCCCGGTAAACGTGTTGTTATCAATCACCAGGCTGGCAATAAAGCCTTTTTCTTCACGATAGCGGTAGGTCATGGTGTCGTCTACCGGCTCGCCGCTCCCGGCGCAGTGGAGAAAATCCACGCCATACCCCAGGTGCCCGAGCAGCGCCAGCTCAAAACGCCGCAGCGCGGGCTCCGGCGAGCCGCTGGCCCCGGCGAGCGCCTGAATGCAGTGCAGGTAGTCGAAAAAGAGTTCGGAGAAGCGTGTTTCGTGCTCCAGCACGCGGGAGATAAGCTCGTTAACGTAGAGACCGCTGTAGAGGGTGATGCCGCTGAGCGGCAGCGCCAGCGAAACGGCTTCCGCGCTGCGCAGGGTTTTGACTTCGCCGCGCCCGCCGAAGCGAACCAACAAGGGGGTAAAGGGCTGTAAAGCGCCTTTGAGATTAGAGCGTTTGGAGCGTGCGCCCTTGGCAACCAGGCGCACGCGACCGGATTCTTCCGTGAAGACGTCCAGCATCAGGCTGGTTTCGCTCCACGGACGGCTATGCAGGACAAAGGCGCGCTGCCATCCATCCACGTTGCGTTAACTCAGAGGTCGTCAACGTAACCGAGACTGCGCAGGGCGCGCTCGTCATCGGCCCAGCCGGATTTCACTTTCACCCACAGCTCGAGGTGCACCGGCGCTTCAAACATCTCCTGCATGTCCTTACGCGCTTCGATACCGATGGTTTTAATTTTGGCGCCTTTGTTGCCAATCACCATCTTTTTCTGCCCTTCGCGCTCGACGAGGATCAGGCCGTTGATATCGTAACCGCCGCGCTCGTTGCTGACGAAACGTTCGATTTCCACGGTGACGGAGTACGGCAGCTCAGCGCCGAGGAAACGCATCAGTTTTTCACGGATGATTTCGGAGGCCATAAAGCGTTGTGAGCGATCGGTAATATAATCTTCCGGGAAGTGATGGATCGCTTCCGGCAGATGCTTACGCACGATCGCCGCGATGGTATCAACGTTGGTGCCGGTTTCCGCTGAGATCGGTACGATATCGAGGAAATTCATCTGGCTGGCGAGGAACTGCAGGTGCGGTAACAGATCCGCTTTTTCCTGCACGTTATCCACCTTGTTGACCGCGAGGATCACCGGCGCTTTCGCGTCGCGCAGCTTGTTGAGCACCATCTCGTCGTCCTGCGTCCAGCGAGTGCCTTCCACCACGAAGATGACCAGTTCCACGTCGCCAATCGAACTGCTGGCCGCTTTGTTCATTAAGCGGTTAATGGCGCGCTTCTCTTCCATATGCAGGCCCGGAGTATCAACGTAAATCGCCTGATACGGCCCTTCGGTATGGATACCGACGATGCGGTGACGGGTGGTCTGCGCTTTACGGGAGGTGATCGAGATCTTCTGCCCAAGCAGCTTGTTCAACAGCGTGGATTTGCCAACGTTTGGACGACCCACGATGGCGACAAACCCACAATAACTTTTTTCTTCGCTCATTCCAGCTCCAGCTTTTTCAGCGCCTGTTCGGCGGCAGCCTGCTCCGCCTTACGACGGCTGGAACCTGTGCCAACCACCGGTTCACTCAGGCCACTGACCTGGCAGTGGATAGTAAATTCCTGATCGTGCGCTTCGCCGCGAACCTGGACCACCAGGTAAGACGGCAGCGGCAGATGACGTCCCTGCAGATATTCCTGCAGACGCGTCTTCGGATCCTTTTGCTTATCGCCCGGACTGATTTCGTCCAGACGGGTCTGGTACCAGGAGAGGATTAAGCGTTCAACGTTCTGAATATCACTGTCGAGGAAAACCCCGCCAATTAACGCTTCAACGGTATCCGCGAGAATCGATTCGCGACGGAAACCGCCGCTTTTCAGCTCTCCCGGCCCGAGGCGCAGACACTCGCCCAGCTCAAACTCGCGGGCGATCTCCGCCAGCGTGTTGCCGCGCACCAGCGTCGCGCGCATACGGCTCATATCGCCTTCATCGACACGAGGAAAGCGATGATACAGCGCATTCGCGATCACGAAACTTAAAATGGAGTCACCTAAAAATTCCAGGCGCTCATTATGTTTGCTGCTGGCACTGCGGTGAGTTAATGCCTGTTGCAACAGCTCCTGATGATGAAAAGTGTAGCCCAGCTTTCGTTGAAGCCGATTAATTACGATGGGGTTCATGCGTTACCAATAAATGAATGCGTCAAAGATGCAGCACACGAAACCGACCTGAGCATTCGCTTCAAACAGTAATTTGAAACAGACCAATACGCTTTCGTGTGCAGTGTCACCCGGCAGAGCGACAACCAAAAACTTCGGGGGGATATTCTATACGCAACGACACGGGATGTCGTTAGTTTGAATGGATTTAAATACTAAATAATTCACGCCGCTGCGATAACAGCAGCGACGTGAATTCAGCAGAGGAAATTAATGAATTCCACCAATGCGCGATAACCGCACGCCGGTCGGCCATTCACCTTCCTGCTTTTCAAAACTCATCCAGATAGCGGTTGCTTTTCCGACCAGGTTGGCTTCCGGCACAAAGCCCCAGTACCGGCTGTCGGCGCTGTTATCCCGGTTGTCGCCCATCATGAAGTACTGACCGGGCGGCACAATCCAGGTGGCCAGCGGCAGACCGGACTGATGGTAGTACATCCCAACCTGATCCTGGGCAATCGGCACCATCAGAATTCGGTGCGTCACGTCGCCCAATGTCTCCTGACGCTCGGTAAGACGAATGCCGTCGGCTTTGGTTTCGCCCTTCGGCAACTGCCAGAAACCGCTGCTCGCTTCGCCGCCGTTGCTGCGGGAGAAGGTCTGAACAAAATCGCTCGGCTCCACGTTGGAATAGGTCACCGGCAGCGCGTTGCCGCAGGCCTGTCCGGAACTGCAGCCCGGCTGAATAGTGACCTGTTTGGCAACCGGATCGTAGGTGACCTTATCACCCGGTAACCCCACCGCGCGCTTAATGTAGTCCAGACGCGGGTCTTCCGGATATTTAAACACCACGACGTCGCCGCGCTTCGGATGGCCGGTCTCGATCAGCGTTTTCTGGTAGATAGGATCTTTAATGCCGTAGGCAAATTTCTCCACCAGAATAAAATCGCCGATGAGCAGCGTTGGCATCATCGAACCTGAAGGGATCTGGAAAGGCTCATAAATAAATGAACGTACCACCAGAACGATCGCCAGCACCGGGAAAACCGATGCGCCGGTTTCCAGCCAGCCCGGTTTCGGGCCGACTTTCTTCAGCGTCTTCTTGTCCAGTTGCTCGCCGGTCGCTGCCTGAGCAGCGGCCTGACGTTCACGACGTTTCGGTGCAAAAATGAACTTGTCCAGGCACCATAAAACGCCCGTCACCAGGGTTGCAATCACCAGGATCAGGGCAAACATGTTCGCCATGCCAACTCCTTAGGGTTATTTGCCGTCTTTACCAACGTGCAGAATGGCGAGGAACGCTTCCTGCGGCAGCTCAACGTTACCGACCTGCTTCATACGCTTCTTACCTTCTTTCTGCTTCTGCAGCAGCTTTTTCTTACGGCTGACGTCGCCGCCGTAGCATTTCGCCAGGACGTTTTTACGCAGCTGTTTCACCGTAGAGCGCGCGATAATGTGGTTACCGATGGCCGCCTGAATCGCGATATCGAACTGCTGACGCGGAATCAGATCTTTCATCTTTTCCACCAGCTCGCGGCCGCGATACGGCGCGTTATCGTTGTGGGTGATCAGCGCCAGCGCATCGACGCGCTCACCGTTGATCAGCACATCGACGCGTACCATGTTCGACGCCTGGAAGCGTTTGAAGTTGTAGTCCAGCGACGCATAGCCGCGGGAGGTGGACTTCAGGCGGTCGAAGAAGTCGAGAACCACTTCCGCCATCGGAATTTCATAGGTCAGCGCCACCTGTTTACCGTGGTAAACCATGTTGGTCTGCACCCCACGCTTCTCGACACACAAGGTAATCACGTTGCCGAGGAACTCCTGCGGCAGCAGCATGTGACACTCGGCGATCGGCTCGCGCAGCTCCTGAATATTATTCAGCGGCGGCAGCTTGGACGGGCTGTCGACGTAGATAACTTCTTTGGAGGTGGTCTCTACTTCGTAGACTACCGTCGGCGCGGTGGTGATCAGGTCGAGATCGTATTCACGCTCCAGACGCTCCTGAATGATCTCCATGTGCAGCAGGCCGAGGAAGCCGCAGCGGAAGCCGAAGCCCAGCGCGGTAGAGCTTTCCGGCTCGTAGAACAGAGAGGCATCGTTAAGGCTCAGTTTGCCCAGCGCGTCGCGGAAAGCTTCATAATCATCGGAGCTCACCGGGAACAGGCCGGCATACACCTGCGGTTTCACCTTCTTAAAGCCAGGCAGCGCTTTGTCTGCCGGGTTGCGGGCGGCGGTCAGGGTATCGCCCACCGGCGCGCCGAGGATGTCTTTGATCGCGCAGACCAGCCAGCCTACCTCGCCGCATTTCAGCTCGGTACGGTCAACCTGTTTCGGGGTGAAGATGCCCAGACGATCAGCGTTATACACCTGGCCGGTGCTCATGACCTTGATCTTGTCGCCCTTGCGCATGGTGCCGTTTTTAATCCGCACCAGCGAAACCACGCCGAGGTAGTTATCGAACCAGGAGTCGATAATCAGCGCCTGCAGCGGCGCGTCCGGATCGCCTTCCGGCGGTGGGATATCGCGCACCAGACGCTCCAGCACGTCGGTCACGCCGACGCCGGTTTTCGCTGAGCAGCGCACCGCGTCGTGGGCGTCGATCCCGACGATATCTTCAATCTCGTCCGCTACGCGCTCAGGGTCGGCCGCAGGCAGGTCGATCTTGTTGAGTACCGGAACCACTTCGAGATCCATCTCCATGGCGGTGTAGCAGTTGGCCAAGGTCTGGGCTTCTACCCCCTGCCCGGCGTCTACCACCAGCAGCGCGCCTTCGCACGCGGCAAGAGAACGGGAAACTTCATAAGAGAAGTCCACGTGGCCCGGGGTGTCGATAAAGTTCAGCTGGTAGGTCTCACCGTCGCTGGCCTTATAGTCCAGGGTGACGCTCTGCGCCTTGATGGTGATCCCGCGTTCGCGCTCAAGATCCATGGAGTCCAGAACCTGGGCTTCCATTTCACGATCAGAAAGGCCACCGCAAATCTGGATGATACGGTCAGACAGCGTCGACTTACCGTGGTCGATGTGAGCGATGATCGAAAAGTTACGTATATTCTTCATATTTAGAGTTAATTATGCCTTACGAGTATCATGAGGCCGCTGTACTGTGCCTGACGTTTTTTAATCCGAAAACGCCGCATTCTACACTACATCCGCGAAACCAGGAAATGCTGTTAGATCCAGCATACCCGCAGAAATTGTGGCGTTGTAACAGGAAAGGTAAATAAAGATAAGGGCCAGTGAAATCACTGGCCCATGTCGGAGGAAGGCGTATCAACACGCAGCAGATCCGGCGGCAGTGCGACGTTCAAAATCACCGGCTGCCAGGACTGACGTGCCGCCAGTCGCGGCGACAGACCGCGCGCCACCAGGAAGCCGCCGACGCCGCCCAGCAGCGCGCCGCAAAGTGACGCAATATCGCTGGCAAACAGCACCTGAAAAATAGACGCCATTACAAACAGCCCCGCCAGCGGCGCCATATACACCAGCATCGCTGAGCCCAGCAGGCTGCTTTCAGCGATCCCCAGCTCCACTTTTTGCCCCGCGGCCAACGGCTGCTCGCAGGGCACGCTAATGGTATGGCTGGTCTGCGGCCCCAGCTTGTTTAGCACCCGGCTACCACAGCCGGCACGGGAGGCGCAGCTGCTGCAGGAGGCTTTAACGTCGCAGTGCACCTGCGCCACGCCGTTATGCCAGGAAACCACGGTAGCCCACTCTTTAATCATTGTACTGCCTTGAATTTAATACTGTCAGAGATACGCTTCGCCGTCTGCGGCGGCAGCTCGCCCACTACGGTTATCTCCGCGTTATCGCGCACCGTCGTGCTGACGGTGCGTCGGCCGGTGCGCAACAGCTGGTCGCTGCTGGCCGCCGTGGCGCGGTTGATATTGATCGAGAAGCTGAACAAGCCGTCGGAATAGAGACGTGATTCTACCGGACCGTCAAAGGTGGGAAGACGGCGCTGGCTGCTGGAAACCTCAGTCACGCCCTGCGGGAGCCACGTCGGCGCCCAGTTGAAGTTGGCTTTGTCGCCTCCTTCAGGCACCGACAGCTGCGGCGGCAAATTCGCTTTTGCCAGCGTCTCCATGCTGGCGCTGACGTTATCGCCAACGTTGAAGGAGACGACCCGGAACTGCTCCAGCGTTTCCCCGTCGCGGTCGAGCAAATCGACGCGCAGCGGCAGCTTGGTTTCAGCATCCAGCCAGGCGATAAAGCTGTAGCGCGTGCCGTCGCGAGCCACGACGCGGATCACGTCGCAGAGGCGGTCAGCGATACGGGTACGGCCCACGGAGATAAAATCATACGCCGCGGAGAGGCGTTTGAAATCGCTATATACCAGCGATGGCAGCGAATCGACGATATAGTCCCCGTTCAGGGTGAACGGATCGAGACCGGGTTCAAAATAGCTGATTTCCGTGCCGCGCAGGACCACTTCCCGGCGCGGACCGTCCAGCTGCAGCAACTGCGCCAGCGGTTGGTTGTTCAGTCGCGCGTGACGATAGCGCAGCGACTCAACGCCTTGTTTGCTGATGCTAACAAAAGACAGCTCATAATTGAGAGACTGGCTGGCCAGGTTCATCTGCTGCAACAACGCCCCGGACGATGTATCAGCCGAGGCGTTGACAGAGAACAACAGGCTGCCTGCCATGAGCGACATGGCACACCAAAGTTGCTTCATTACTGCGATTGCGTTCCTAAAGTTTGATAGCCCGGTACCTGGACTGCGGCCTGCTGAGTCTGGGCCTGGCCAAACTGAAGCTGCTCAGCGTGCAGGCGGCGCTGCAGTTCGTAGTCCTGCAGCATGGCGTTAATTCGGCGGCGCTGTTCCTGGACCTGCGCCTGCTGGCCGCTTCCCGCTGACGCGTCAGCCGGCACGCCAAGACTTACCGGGCTTGCTTTACCCATCATGGGCAGCGTATTGAACACCGGCGCTTCTGGCTGCTGAGCGGAATCAGACTGACCATTATAGTGCTGGACGCCGACGATAACCGCAAGCGATACGCAGGCGGCAACGCCCATTTGAGTCAGGGAGCTGGCCCACGGACGCACCTTGTTCCAGAACGGCATCTGCCGCCACTGATGCGGTGCGGGCTGAGATTCAGGAATAAGCGGCGCCGTCTGACGAACGGGCTCATTTTCAATGGCGGCCATCACCCGGGCGGAGATATCAAATTGCAGCACCTCAGCGGTATCGCCACGCAGCGTATCGCGGATAAGGTGATAACTCTCCCAGGTTTTTTGCATCTCAGAAGAACGACTCAGCTCGTTGAGCAGTTCGTTATCCAGCGTTTCACCATCCATTAAAGCCGAAAGTTTTTCTTTCTGCATGCCTGATACCCTTTTCCAGTATTCCGCTATCGTCAACGCCTGATAAGCGGTTGAACTTTATTATCAATAGCTTCTCGCGCCCGGAAGATACGCGAACGCACCGTCCCAACCGGACAATCCATGATAGCGGCTATCTCTTCATAGCTCAGGCCATCCAGCTCCCGTAACGTAATTGCCATGCGTAAATCTTCCGGGAGCGATTCAATGGTACGAAAAACTATTTGTCTCAGTTCTTCTGACAACATTAAGTTCTCAGGGTTCGAAATTTCTTTCAACGCCCCGCCGCTTTCGAAGTTTTCCGCCTCGTTGGCGTCAACATCGCTGGACGGCGGACGGCGCCCCTGAGCAACCAGATAATTCTTCGCCGTGTTGACGGCGATACGGTATAACCAGGTGTAAAAAGCGCTATCTCCCCGGAAAGAGTCCAGCGCACGCCATGCCTTAACGAACGATTCCTGAACAACGTCAGCGATATCGCCCGGCGGTACATAGCGGGAAACCAGGCTCGCGACCTTATGCTGATAGCGCACTACCAGCAAATTAAACGCTTTCTGATCTCCTTTCTGGACCCGTTCAACAAGGACCTGATCCGTTAACTGCTCGCTCATCCGAGGTAATGTCTCCCCAAACCCAATTCCCATGCGTCTTCAAAACACCACCCAAAATCTGCATTATGAGCAAGCTGACTGTTGGAGTGCATGAAAACAATAAAGTTCCGTTACGCTTTTTGTTTTTTGTCTGGCAACGGCGGCAGATCGTTATCAATCATTATATGCCCAGGTTGCTAAACGATAGGTAAGTCAATAAGAAAAAGCGCAGGCCCGTCTGAAGGGTATCGTAACACGCCGTTTATTTCACTATAAAATCCAATGCCATCAACCTTCCCCGCATCTCATTTTCAGCGCGCAAGACGCCGTTTCCGTTCGCCTTTTGTTTAGCCGTCACAACAGCAGACAAAAAAATTGTACGATTCCTCACGGACCGGTGCTATTGTGAGCTAAACGTGTTTAGTAAATTAAACAAAGACAATGAATACCACTCCTGACTTCTCTTGTGATGTGTTGATTATCGGCAGCGGCGCTGCCGGTCTTTCCCTTGCCCTGCGCCTGGCTGAGCACAGTTCGGTGACCGTGCTGAGTAAAGGGCCGATCAGCGAAGGTTCGACGTTCTACGCCCAGGGAGGGATTGCCGCCGTCTTCGATGAGACGGACAGTATTGAATCCCATGTCGAAGATACCCTCATCGCCGGCGCGGGACTCTGCGATCGTCATGCGGTCACCTTCGTCGCCAGCAACGCCCGATCATGCGTCCAGTGGCTTATCGATCAGGGAGTGCTGTTTGACACCCAGGTCCAGGCCAATGGCGAAGAGAGCTATCATCTCACGCGCGAAGGGGGGCACAGCCATCGGCGCATTCTTCACGCCGCCGACGCCACCGGCAAAGCGGTAGAGACGACGCTGGTCGATAAAGCGCTTGCCCATCCTAATATCCGCATCCTTGAGCGCAGCAATGCCGTCGATTTAATCGTATCGGATAAGATTGGCCTGCCGGGCACCCGCCGGGTGGTCGGGGCATGGATCTGGAATCGTAATAAAGAGCGGGTGGAAACCTGCAGCGCGAAAGCCGTAGTACTCGCTACCGGCGGGGCCGCGAAGGTTTATCAATATACCACTAACCCCGACGTCTCTTCCGGAGACGGGATTGCGATGGCCTGGCGGGCGGGATGTCGGGTGGCGAATCTGGAGTTTAACCAGTTCCACCCCACCGCGCTATATCACCCCCAGGCGCGTAATTTCCTGCTTACTGAAGCGCTGCGCGGCGAAGGCGCCCACCTTAAACGCCCGGATGGCACCCGCTTTATGCCGGACTTTGACGAGCGCGGCGAGCTGGCCCCGCGCGATATCGTCGCCCGCGCCATCGACCATGAAATGAAGCGCCTGGGCGTAGACTGTATGTTCCTTGATATCAGCCATAAACCCGAGGCGTTTGTTCGCCAGCATTTCCCGATGATTTATGAAAAGCTGCTCGGCCTGGGAATTGATTTAACCAAAGATCCGGTGCCGGTCGTCCCCGCCGCGCATTACACCTGCGGCGGCGTGATGGTGGATGATAATGGCCGCACCGACGTCGATGGTTTATACGCCATCGGCGAAGTTAGCTACACCGGGCTGCACGGCGCGAATCGTATGGCGTCGAACTCGTTGCTGGAGTGCCTGGTCTATGGCTGGTCCGCCGCGGAGGATATTACCCGGCGCCTGCCGCTCGCCCAGAAGGTCGCCACGCTGCCAGCTTGGGATGAAAGTCAGGTGGAGATCCCGGATGAACTGGTGGTTATCCAGCACAACTGGCACGAACTGCGCCTGCTGATGTGGGATTACGTGGGGATTGTGCGCACCACCCGCAGGCTGGAGCGCGCCCTGCGGCGCATTACCATGCTCCAGCAGGAGCTGGATGAGTATTACGCCCGCTTCCGCGTCTCGAATAATTTGCTGGAACTGCGCAATCTGGTGCAGGTGGCGGAGCTTATCGTACGCTGCGCGATGTTGCGTAAGGAGAGCCGCGGTCTGCATTATACCCTCGACTATCCGCAGCCGCTGCCTGACAGCGGCCCGTCGATACTCTCGCCCCTGGCTCACATAAAGAGATAAAAGTCCTCGGTCAGAGCGGTAAAGCCTTCCGAATATTGCTGCTCTGGCCCGCGGATCGCCAGCCTGTCGCTGAAACACTCCCCTGCCGTCGGGGAGAAAGCCAGCAGCACCCGATGCGGCGGTCGCAGCTCGGTCTCCGCCACGTCAGTACGCAGTCGCAGATGCCAGCCCATCGCCCTTGCCCGTTCGATGAACGCATTACCAATATCCACCGGCAACACCACGCAAAAAAAACCTTCTTCGGTAATATGCTCTGCGGCACAGGTCAGCAGGGAGGCGTGATCGAGCGTAGTGGTGTACCGCGCCTGCTCTCGCTGCGAGGTCGCGCATGGCACGCCTTCGGCAAAAAAGGGCGGATTACTGATTATCAGTTCATAGCGTCGAGTTTGCGACGGCTGCCACTGATGAATATCGGCCTGCCAGACCTCAATCCGCGAAGCCCACGGCGACGCGAGGGCGTTTTCCCGCGCCTGAGCGGCGGCCTCTTCGTCCAGTTCTACCGCCTCGACATGCACATCATCTCCGGTACGCTGCGCGAGCATCAGCGCCAGCAAGCCGCTGCCCGCGCCAATATCCAGCACATGCTTCACTCCGGCAATCGGCGCCCAGGCGCCCAGCAAAATACCGTCGGTACCCACCTTCATGGCGCAGCGATCGTGAGCGACAAAGAACCGTTTGAAGGTAAAACCATTGCGCGGCAGCGCAAACTTCGACTGAGACATCCTCAATAACCTTGCCGACAAAAACTCCTGAACCTAAGGCTATGCACAATACCGGAGAACAGATAGCCTTACAAACAGATGAACATTACGTCAGTAACGTCTATAATCGGCGGCCCACTCAGAGGTAGAACATGACTGTAACGACTTTTTCCGAACTTGAACTCGACGAAAACCTGCTGGAAGCCCTCCAGGATAAAGGTTTCACTCGCCCGACAGCCATTCAGGCCGCCGCTATTCCGCCTGCGCTCGATGGCCGTGACATTCTCGGTTCAGCGCCGACCGGCACCGGTAAAACGGCGGCGTATCTGCTGCCAGCGTTGCAGCACCTGCTCGATTTCCCGCGTAAGAAATCCGGCCCGCCGCGCATTCTTATCCTGACGCCGACCCGTGAGCTGGCGATGCAGGTGGCCGACCACGCCCGCGAGCTGGCGAAGCATACCCATCTGGACATTGCTACCATTACCGGCGGCGTGGCGTACATGAACCACGCGGAAGTGTTCAGCGAAAACCAGGACATCGTAGTCGCCACCACCGGTCGCCTGCTGCAATATATTAAAGAAGAGAATTTCGACTGCCGCGCCGTCGAGACCCTAATCCTCGATGAAGCCGACCGCATGCTGGATATGGGTTTTGCCCAGGATATCGAAACCATCGCCGGTGAAACTCGCTGGCGCAAGCAGACTATGCTGTTCTCCGCGACGCTGGAAGGCGATGCGATCAAAGACTTTGCTGAGCGTCTGCTGGAGGAGCCGGTTGAAGTTTCCGCCAATCCGTCAACCCGCGAGCGTAAGAAAATCCATCAGTGGTACTACCGCGCCGACGATATCGAACATAAAACCAAACTGCTGGTGAATCTGCTGCAACAGCCGGAAGCCACCCGCGCTATCGTGTTTGTGCGTAAGCGTGAGCGCGTGCATGAGCTGGCTAACTGGCTGCGTGAGGCCGGGATTAACACCTGCTGGCTGGAAGGCGAGATGGTGCAGGCCAAGCGAAACGAAGCTATCAAGCGCCTGACCGACGGCCGCGTCAACGTGCTGATCGCCACCGACGTCGCTGCCCGCGGTATCGATATTCCGGACGTCAGCCACGTCTTTAACTTCGATATGCCGCGTACCGCGGATACCTACCTGCACCGTATCGGTCGTACCGGCCGCGCCGGTAAAAAAGGGACCGCCATTTCTCTGGTCGAGGCTCATGACCACCTGCTGCTGGGTAAGATTGGTCGCTATATTGAAGAGCCGTTGAAAGCCAGAGTTATCGATGAACTGCGCCCGACGACCCGTGCGCCGAGCGAGAAGCTGACGGGTAAGCCATCGAAGAAAGTGCTGGCGAAGCGTGCGCAGAAGAAAAAAGATGAAAAAGAGAAACCGCGGGTGAAGAAGCGCCACCGCGATACGAAAAATATCGGTAAGCGCCGGAAGCCAAGCGCGGCCGGGACGCCATCAGCGTCCAGCGATGAGTAAAAAAAACGCCGGGATATCCCGGCGTTTTCACATCTGGCGTTAGCCTTACAGGCTTTCGGTAAAGGTACGGGCGATAACGTCGCGCTGCTGTTCCGGCGTCAGAGAGTTGAAGCGTACCGCGTAGCCGGAAACACGAATGGTCAGCTGCGGATATTTTTCCGGATGCTCAACCGCGTCCAGCAGGGTTTCGCGACGCAGCACGTTAACGTTCAGGTGCTGACCGCCTTCGACGCGCACTTCCGGTTTCACGTCCACCGGGATTTCACGGTATTCGATTTCACCCAGTTTGCTTACCGCAACCACATCATCTTCCGCAAAACCACCTTTGGCGCACAGGCAGCGCGCTTCGCCTTTTTCGCTATCCAGCAGCCAGAAAGAGTTGAGCAGGTCGTCGTTTGCCGCTTTTGTAATTTGGATACCAGTAATCATTTGATGCCTCCCAGGCAGTGTTTATTCGATTTTGGCCTCTTCGCGGCCAATTGGTAAAACCATTGTTGTATGAGTGTATATATATCAGCCGCACCCTCGGCATTCCTTGATATAAATCAATAAAAACCACTCACCCAACGTGGGTATAGGAGGTTTTTATTGTTTTACATCAAGTTACGCCATTGTGAGCTATAAATAATTTTGTAAATTTTCAATTTTTTTTTGCATAAAAGCCGGCATCAGGCCGTACCGATTTTGTTCTATAGAAAGAAGCCGTTAAGCTATAGCGATGACCCTTTTGCAGGAGAGCAAGATGACCACCCCTTTAACCTGGCATGACGTGCTGGCGGATGAAAAGCAACAACCCTATTTTCTCAATACTCTGAAGACCGTCGCCGAAGAGCGCCAGTCGGGGATCACCATCTATCCACCGCAAAAAGACGTCTTCAATGCGTTTCGCTTTACTGAACTGGGCGATGTCAAAGTCGTCATTCTCGGCCAGGACCCCTATCACGGCCCGGGTCAGGCCCATGGTCTGGCGTTCTCAGTTCGTCCGGGCGTCGCGATCCCGCCTTCGTTGCTGAATATGTATAAAGAGCTGGAGGCCACGATCCCCGGCTTTACCCGCCCCACCCACGGTTATCTCGAAAGCTGGGCACGACAGGGCGTGCTGCTGCTGAATACGGTCCTGACCGTCCGCGCCGGACAGGCGCACTCGCACGCCAGTCTGGGCTGGGAGACCTTTACCGATAAGGTTATCGCTTTAATCAATGAGCATTGCGAGGGAGTAGTTTTTCTGCTGTGGGGCTCTCATGCGCAGAAGAAAGGCGCGATTATCGATCGTCAGCGCCACTGCGTGCTGAAGGCGCCGCATCCATCACCGCTCTCTGCGCATCGCGGCTTCTTTGGCTGCAATCATTTCGTACAGACCAACCAGTGGCTGGTTGACCGCAGCGAAACGCCGATCGACTGGATGCCGGTCCTTCCCGCTGAAAGCGAGTGATTGACAGCCATAAAAAAAAGCCAGCATCAGCTGGCTTTTTTGCATTCAAAGGCCGATATCAGGCCTTATTCTGACGCCACCATTCCGCCAGCAGGACGCCGGTCGCCACAGAGACGTTCAGGCTTTCGACATTACCGGTACCGTCGATGGCAACGCTGAGATCGGCGCTGGAAATCGCCGCATCGGACAGACCATCACGTTCCTGGCCTAACGCCAGCACCATTTTCTTCGGCAGCTCGGCTTTAAACAGCGGGGTACCATTATGGCTGGACGTTGAGACAATCGCGTAGCCCGCTTTGCGGAACTGATCGAGGGTATCGATAAAGCTGTCGCCAGTGATCGGTTCAACATGCTCCGCACCGCCCTCCGCCGTACGGATCGCCGCCCCGGACTCCAGCACGCCAGCATCCTGAACCACCACGCCCTTCACGCCAAAGTGCGCGCAGCTGCGCATGATCGCCCCGAGATTATGTGGGTTACCCACATCTTCCAGCGCCAGAACGCAATCTTCTTCCCCGGCCTTCGCGACCCATTGAGCAACAGAAGTGCCGTGGCGTTTTTTGATCAGGAAGCAGACGCCGCCGTGGTGCTCGGTGCCGGAGGCTTTCGCCAGCTCGGCTTCGTCCACCACGTGATAGGCCTTACGGTTGGCCGCCATCCAGCGCAGCGCCTCTTTAAAGCGCGGCGTCACGCTCTGAATAAACCAGGCGCGAACGATAGCTTCCGGACGGCTCTGGAACAGCGCCTGGCAGGCGTTTTCGCCATATACGCGGGTCTCTTCCGCACGCTGACGACGCAGCACTTCCGGATCGATAAAGCTCTTCCCGCTGATCCCGCCGTGATCTTCTTTTACCGGCGTCTCATCGCCAGGAGCGCGGGAAACGGTACGCCACGGAGACGCATCGTCGCGATGAAAATCATCGCGTTTGCGATCGTCACGCTTACGGTCGTCACGTTTGCGATCGTCGCCGCGGCTGTTTCGTTCGTCACGCGCAGGGCGGCTGCGGCCGTCAACACGAGATTTTCCTGGACGACCTCCCCCTTTCCCGGTACGTGGGTTATGGGTGCGTTTGTCAGAATCATCATCACTGCGGACATACATCACTTTGACCTTGCCGCTTTTATTTTTCAGTTCGTCGCTCATCAATTTTCTCCACCTGCGCTGCGCGAAGCGCGCAGATTACCCGATGTGCCATCGCTTCGCCATGATTTCGTTTAAAAGCCGGCCTCTATTGCACTCATCGAACAAAACGCATTGTCCTCAAATAACACTTCATCGATAATATGTAACATCACAGAAACATATCGGCCACGTGCCACGTTGCAACCCATAACCAGAGGTTAGTTATGAATACCGTTTGTGCCAGTTGTCAGGCTCTGAACCGCCTCCCGGACGATCGTAGCGCGGATGGCGCAAAGTGCGGACGCTGCGGTCACGATCTTTTTGACGGCGACGTCATCAACGCGACCGGGGCAACGCTGGATAAACTCTTGAAGGACGATCTGCCGGTCGTTGTCGATTTCTGGGCGCCATGGTGCGGACCCTGCCGTAGCTTCGCGCCGATCTTTGAAGACGTCGCGGAAGAGCGTAGCGGGAAGATGCGTTTTGTGAAAGTCAACACCGAAGCGGAACGTGAGCTTAGCGCCCGGTTTCGTATCCGCAGCATCCCGACCATTATGATGTTCAAAAATGGCGAAGTGATCGACATGCTCAATGGCGCAGTGCCAAAAGCGCCATTCGATAGCTGGCTTAACGAAGCCGGCCAACAATAACCCTTCCGGGGCACCGCTTGTGCCCCGTTTTCACCTCTGCGACAATAGCGTTTTTCACTAGCGACTCCCATGACTGATAACGCTGTCCTTCGCCTGCGCGCCGAACGTCTCGCGCGAGCTACCCGCCCTTTCCTTGCTCGCGGCAATCGCATCCGCCGCTGCCAGCGCTGTCTGCTGCCGCTCAAGCAGTGCCTGTGCGCCACGTTAACCTCAGCGCAGGCCGCCAGCCGCTTCTGCCTGGTGATGTTTGATACGGAACCGATGAAGCCCAGCAACACTGGCCGGCTCATCGCCGATATTCTGCCAGATACCGAAGCGTTTCAGTGGTCGCGTACCGAACCGCCGCAGGCGCTGCTCGATCTGGTCGCCCATCCTGATTATCAGCCCATGGTCGTATTTCCGGCCTCCTATGCCGGGCCGGATCGCCAGGTCCTGAGCGCGCCGCCGTCCGGTAAACCGCCGCTGTTTATCATGCTCGACGGCACCTGGACCGAAGCGCGCAAAATGTTCCGTAAGAGTCCTTATCTCGACGCGCTGCCGATTATCTCCGTCGATCTGTCGCGCATCTCTGCCTACCATCTGCGCGAGGCGCACGCCGACGGACAATATTGTACCGCGGAAGTGGCCATCGCCCTGCTGGATCTGGCGGGCGATGCCCCGGCCGCCGCTGCGCTTGGCGAGCACTTCACCCGCTTCCGGACCCGCTATCTGGCGGGAAAAACCCAGCATAAGGGCAGTATCACAGCGGGCCAGGTGGAAAACGTTTAAAATCATTCGGTCACTGGGATGAAAGGAGACCGGTATGAGCCAACGAGGCCTGGAAGCGCTGCTGCGACCAAAGTCCATCGCCGTTATTGGCGCATCAATGAAGCCGCAGCGCGCTGGCTATCTCATGATGCGCAACCTGTTAGCCGGCGGCTTCAATGGCCCGGTGATGCCGGTCACCCCCGCCTGGAAGGCGGTTCTTGGGGTACTGGCATGGCCTACCATCGAGAGCCTGCCGTTTACCCCGGATCTGGCGGTGCTCTGTACTAACGCCAGGCGTAATCTCGAATTGCTCGAAGCCTTAGGGCAAAAAGGCTGCAAGACCTGCATCATCCTCTCTTCGCAGCCGGAACAGTACCCGGCGCTGCTCGAATGCGCCGCGCGCTATCAGATGCGTCTGCTCGGCCCCAACAGTCTCGGACTGCTGGCCCCATGGCAAGGGCTGAACGCCAGCTTTTCACCGGTGCCGATCCATCGCGGTAAACTGGCCTTTATCTCGCAGTCGGCCGCCGTCTCCAATACTATCCTTGACTGGGCGCAACAGCGCGAGATGGGTTTTTCCTACTTCATCGCCCTGGGTGATAGCCTGGATATTGATGTCGATGACCTGCTGGACTTTCTGGCCCGCGACAGCAAGACCAGCGCCATTTTGCTGTACCTCGAGCATCTCAGCGACGCGCGCCGCTTTGTCTCCGCCGCGCGCAGCGCTTCGCGAAACAAACCTATCCTGGTGATTAAAAGCGGCCGTAGTCCGGCGGCGCAGAAGCTATTGCACGCCAATTCCGGGATGGACCCGGCATGGGATGCGGCCATTCAGCGCGCTGGTCTGCTGCGGGTGCAGGATACCCATGAGCTGTTCTCTGCGGTGGAAACCCTCAGCCACATGCGCCCGCTGCGCGGTGAAAAACTGATGATCGTCAGCAACGGTGCGGCGCCGGCGGCGCTGGCGCTGGATGAGCTTTGGTTGCGAAACGGTAAGCTGGCGGCTCTCAGCGAGGAGACGCGCGACGCCCTGCGCCAGGCGTTGCCGGTTGGCGTGGAGATCGCCAACCCGCTGGATCTACGCGATGACGCCAGTAGCGAACACTATCAGCGGGCGGTGAATGTTTTGCTCAACAGTCAGGACTATGACGCGCTGCTGGTGATCCACTCTCCCAGCGCCGCCGCGCCGGGCACCGAGAGTGCCCTGGCCCTGATTGACGCTCTGAAGCATCACCCACGCGGTAAATATGTCACCGTGCTGACCAACTGGTGCGGCGAATTTTCCTCGCAGGAAGCGCGACGTTTATTCAGCGATGCCGGCCTCCCTACCTACCGTACGCCAGAGGGCACGATCACCGCTTTTATGCATATGGTGGAATACCGTCGCAACCAGAAACAACTGCGCGAGACGCCGGTGCTACCAGACTCCTTAACCGCCAATACCAGCGAGGCGCATGCTCTGCTGCAGCAAGCGATAGAAGACGGCGCCACCACGCTGGATACTCACGAGGTCAGCCCGGTGCTTCGGGCCTATGGCATCCACACGCTGCCAACCTGGATTGCCGCTGACAGCGCGGAAGCGGTGCATATCGCTGAGCAGATAGGCTATCCGGTTGCGCTGAAGCTGCGTTCTCCGGATATCCCGCACAAATCGGAAGTACAGGGGGTCATGCTCTATTTGCGTACCGCCGCCGAGGTGCAGCAGGCTGCAGATGCGATGATCGATCGCGTCAAACTGGCCTGGCCCCAGGCGCGCATCCATGGATTGCTGGTGCAAAGCATGGCCAATCGCGCTGGCGCCCAGGAGCTAAGAGTAGTGGTTGAGCACGATCCCGTCTTCGGCCCGTTGATTATGCTGGGCGAGGGCGGCGTGGAGTGGCGGGCCGAGGACCAGGCCGCCGTGGCGCTGCCGCCGCTGAATATGAACCTGGCGCGTTATCTGGTGATCCAGGCGATCAAAAATAAGAAGATCCGCGGCCGCAGCGCCTTGCGCCCGCTGGATATCGCTGGCTTAAGCCAGCTGCTGGTTCAGGTCTCGAACCTGATCGTCGACTGCCCGGAGATCCAGCGCCTGGATATTCATCCCCTGCTCGCCTCCGGCAACGAGTTTACGGCGCTTGACGTTACCCTGGGGCTTGCTCCCTTCAGCGGCGACAGTGAAAGCCGTCTCGCTATTCGTCCCTATCCGCACCAACTGGAGGAGTGGGTGGTGATGAAAAATGGCGATCGCTGTCTGTTCCGGCCGATCCTCCCGGAAGATGAGCCACAGTTGCTCGCATTTATCGCCCAGGTCACCAAAGAAGATCTCTATTATCGCTATTTTAGTGAGATCAACGAATTTACCCATGACGACTTAGCCAATATGACCCAGATCGACTACGATCGAGAAATGGCGTTCGTTGCCGTCAGGACCAGCGCAGAGAAGAGCGAGATCCTCGGCGTGACGCGGGCGATCTCCGATCCCGATAATATTGACGCCGAGTTTGCCGTTCTGGTCCGTTCAGATTTAAAAGGGTTAGGCCTGGGGCGAAGGTTGCTGGAAAAGCTGATCGCCTATACGCAAAGCCATGGCCTGCAGCGCCTTAATGGTATTACGATGCCAAATAACCGAGGCATGATAGGCCTCGCCAGAAAGCTGGGATTCACCGTCGATATTCAGCTGGAAGATGGGATTGTCAGCCTGTCGCTGCCCCTGAATCAGGGATAATCGCGCGACGCTGACCGCAATTGTTGACCACATTAGCGGGTAGTAATGGTATTATTGCCCGCTTACGTCGTCTGCATGGTACAGAAGACCCTTCAATAAACAGAGAAGAAACGCACTGTGATGTTGTCAAAATTTAAGCGTAATAAACATCAACAACACCTTGCCCAACTCCCTAAGCTTTCTCAGTCAGTTGATGATGTAGAGTTCTTTTACGCCCCTGCGGAATTCAGGGAAGCGTTACTGACCCGGATTGCCCACGCCACTCAGCGTATATGCATTATTGCGCTCTATCTGGAGCAAGATGATGGCGGAAAAGGAATTTTGCAGGCCCTTTATGACGCCAAACGCCAGCGTCCGGAACTGGATGTCCGCGTTCTGGTGGACTGGCACCGCGCTCAGCGTGGCCGTATCGGCGCCGCCGCCTCTAATACCAATGCCGACTGGTATTGTCGGATGGCCAATGAAAATCCAGGGGTAGATATCCCCGTTTACGGCGTGCCGATTAACACTCGGGAGGCGCTCGGCGTTCTCCATTTCAAAGGCTTTATTATTGATGACTGCGTCCTCTACAGCGGCGCCAGCCTGAATGATGTTTATCTGCATCAGCATGATAAGTATCGCTATGATCGCTATCAGTGCATCCGTAACGGCAAAATGGCGGACATCATGTTCGACTGGGTCGACAACAATCTGGTTCAGGGGCGCGGCGTTAACCGTCTCGACAGACCGGATCGGCCAAAAAGCCCGGAAATCAAAAACGACATTCGCCAGTACCGTCAGGAGCTCCGCGACCGCAGCTACCATTTTGTCGGCACCGCTGGTGACGAAGAACTCTCCGTCACCCCGCTGGTAGGCCTGGGTAAATCGAGCCTGCTGAATAAAACCATCTTTCACCTGATGCCCTGTGCCGAACACAAGCTGACGATCTGCACCCCCTACTTCAACCTCCCTGCCGTACTGGTAAGAAATATCATCCAGCTGCTGCGCGACGGAAAACAGGTGGAGATTATTGTCGGCGATAAAACGGCTAACGATTTCTACATTCCTGAAGATCAGCCGTTTAAAATCATCGGCGCCCTTCCCTATCTGTATGAGATCAACCTGCGGCGTTTCCTCAGCCGGCTGCAGTATTATGTCAATACCGATCAGCTGATCGTCCGCCTGTGGAAGGATGATGATAACAGCTACCACCTGAAAGGCATGTGGGTTGACGATGAGTGGATGCTGCTCACTGGCAACAACCTGAACCCGCGCGCCTGGCGGCTCGATCTGGAAAACGCCATTCTGATCCACGATCCAAAGCGGCAGTTGGGGGCCATGCGGGAGAAAGAGCTGAAGCTCATCCGCACCCACACCACGGTAGTGAAACATTATCGGGATCTGCAAAGTATCGCCGACTATCCGGTGAAAGTGCGAAAACTGATCCGCCGCCTGCGGCGGATCCGCATTGACCGGCTGATCAGCCGTATTCTCTGACTATCAGCCCCGCCTCGACGGGGCTTTTTTCTGGAAGCGCTATGCGTACGATAATAGTGATTGCTTCGCTGCTGTTAACCGGCTGCAGCCACATGGCAAATGATGCATGGTCCGGTCAGGACAAAGCCCAGCATTTTCTGGCCTCAGCGATGCTCTCTGCCGCTGGCAATGAATATGCGCAACATCAGGGTTACAGCCGGGACCGCAGCGCCGCTATCGGCCTGATGTTTTCCGTCAGCCTTGGCGCCTCAAAAGAGCTTTGGGACAGCCGCCCGGCTGGGAGCGGCTGGAGCTGGAAGGATTTTGCCTGGGATGTCGCCGGCGCGACCACCGGCTACGCTGTATGGCAGTTGGCTCATCAGTAAGCGTTACAGACGCAACCCCTTCCCTTTGCGATGCAACATCAGGGAGACAAGGAAGGCAATGGCGGCCATCACCGTCACATACCAGTAGAACGCGTGCTCTATCCCTGCCGACTTAAGCGACAGCGCGACGTACTCCGCAGAGCCGCCGAACAATGCGTTCGCGACGGCATAGGACAACCCGACCCCAAGCGCGCGAACCTGAGCCGGGAACATCTCTGCTTTCAGGATGCCGCTGATCGAGGTATAGAAACTGACAATCAGTAAGGCGCAGATCACCAGGCCGAAGGCGGCATAGGGTGAGCTCACTTTTTGCAAGGCGCTGAGAATAGGCACGGTAAATAACGTCGCCAGCACGCCAAAGCACAGCATGGAGGTCCGGCGGCCAACTTTATCCGAGAAGGCGCCGAATAGCGGCTGAACCAGCATATAAACGAACAGCGCCGCGGTCATGATCACGCTGGCGGTGCTGGCCGTCATGCCCGCCGTGTTGACCAGATACTTTTGCATATAGGTGGTGAAGGTGTAGAAGGTCAGCGATCCGGCGGCGGTAAAGCCTAACACCATCGCAAAGGCCCGGCGATTGCGCCACAACCCTTTAAATGAGCCAGCCTCTTTCAGCGCCCGGGTCTCTTGCTTCGAGGTTTCGTCCAGCTGGCGACGCAGCCACAGCGCGACGATAGCCAGTACCGCCCCGAGGGCAAAAGGAATACGCCATCCCCAGGCATGGAGATCTTCATCGCTAAGCACCTGCTGGAGCGCCACAACCACTAATACAGCCAGCAGTTGACCACCAATCAGCGTAACGTACTGGAAGGAGGCATAGAAGCCTTTCTTACCCTCCACCGCGACTTCACTCATATAGGTCGCACTGGTGCCGTATTCTCCGCCAACAGACAGCCCCTGGAACAGACGCGCCAGCAGCAGCAGCGCCGGGGCCCAGGTGCCGATCACCGCATAACCCGGCAGACAGGCAATCACCAGTGAGCCAAAGCACATCATGCAGACCGAGATAAGCATGGACGTTTTACGTCCCCGGCGGTCAGCGATCCGACCAAACAGCCATCCACCGATAGGACGCATCAGAAATCCGGCGGCAAATACGCCTGCCGTTTGCAGCAGTTGGGTGGTGGTATTTCCGGATGGAAAGAAGATGTGCGCGAAATAGAGCGAGCAGAATGAGTAAACGTAAAAATCAAACCATTCAACCAGATTCCCCGAGGAAGCGCCAACAATTGCCCAAATACGACGACGGGTATCGGCCAGTTCCGGCGCGCCCCGTTCGGTAATGCTACTTTCTGTCATTGTTATATTGCTCCAGCAAAGACTGCAATCTGTCTTGTCGGGCGTACCACGTCACGCAGACAAATTAATTAGTAAACTAAATGTTATATAATTGTTATATTTTTATATGTGATTGGATTCACATTTTTTTTCGCAAGCACGGTTTTCGCGATCATCGCCAGCGCAGGGGCAGGGAAAAAGTGGATTATGGCGAAGGGATTGCCATGACGGGGTTTTATTTTGCGTTGAAAGGAGATAATGGAGCGAACATGGCGTAATTTTCGCCGGAGGCGGTGCTGCGCACTTTGTCCGGGGTACGGTTTTGTAGCCCCGGTAAGCGCAGCGCCACCGGGGGAGATATACCCCACACAGCAAAAAACCCCGCACCTTTCGGGACGGGGTTCTTTTTAAACGCAAAAACAAAAAGCCCGGTCTTTCGACCGGGCTT
>NZ_KV792560.1:0-623 GCF_001808265.1 Klebsiella sp. HMSC16A12 | reverse complement strand
ACACTAAATCAGTAAGTTGGCAGCATCACCATCGGTCGTCATCCGCGCGAGCCGGTTGCGTAAAATCACTCATCCTGCGGAAACAGGATGAGTGCGAAAATATCACTAAACGCTACGACTCCAGCGCCAGCAGCGCAAAACGCCGATCTCGCAGCAAAAGTGGAGTCCTCCGTCAAGTCTTCACTATTATCGCTACCGGGTAAGTTATCTGGCATAGCCCGGTTTAAAAAATACTTTCCTGAAAATGTTTATTCATACTAATTAAACAAGAGGTTAAAATGGAAACTTACATTAATGCAACATTATGCCAAGTAGTTCGCCCTATTACTTAGCGGTTCTGGCCAGCCATCAACACATATTTCACGTGTATATATTCTTCAATACCATAATAACTGCCTTCACGCCCGTGACCGGAAGCTTTGATACCGCCAAAGGGTACCGATGCCGTCCCGACAGAACCGGAATTTAGAATCACCATTCCCGACTCCAGTTTTCTGGAAAGGCGGAAAGCTCGGCCCACATCTCGGGTCCAAGCATAAGAGACTAGACCATATTCAGTATTGTTGGCGCAACGAATAACTTCTTCTTCAGACGGCTTTGTTGAATAAATCGAACTTTTGCTG
>NZ_KV792559.1:0-1384 GCF_001808265.1 Klebsiella sp. HMSC16A12 | reverse complement strand
GGTAATGCTGTCAACCTGTTGATGACTATTTTAATCTGTAGTCATTCAATCCTTGTAACATCAGGATGATCCTGGTGTCAGTGAAAATACGAAATCAACACGTTGGTATCATTACCCACCTGTGAACTGACGTCGGCATTTTGAATCTCACTTCGGCGTGCCCCCTCCGAATGGCGCAAAACATTTCGTGGTATGGCATGATAGCACCCGAAGAGAGTCAATTCAGGGTGGTAAATGTGAAACCAGTAACGCTATACGATGTCGCAGAGTATGCCGGTGTCTCTTATCAGACCGTTTCCCGCGTGGTGAACCAGGCCAGCCACGTCTCTGCGAAAACGCGGGAAAAGGTGGAAGCGGCGATGGCGCAGCTGAACTACATTCCCAACCGCGTGGCACAACAACTGGCGGGGAAACAGTCGTTGCTGATTGGCGTTGCCACCTCCAGTCTGGCCCTGCACGCGCCGTCGCAAATTGTCGCGGCGATTAAATCTCGCGCCGATCAACTGGGTGCCAGCGTGGTGGTGTCGATGGTAGAACGAAGCGGCGTCGAAGCCTGTAAAGCGGCGGTGCACAATCTTCTCGCGCAACGCGTCAGTGGGCTGATCATTAACTATCCGCTGGATGACCAGGATGCCATTGCTGTGGAAGCTGCCTGCGCTAATGTTCCGGCGTTATTTCTTGATGTCTCTGACCAGACTCCCATCAACAGTATTATTTTCTCCCATGAAGACGGTACGCGACTGGGCGTGGAGCATCTGGTCGCATTGGGTCACCAGCAAATCGCGCTGTTAGCGGGCCCATTAAGTTCTGTCTCGGCGCGTCTGCGTCTGGCGGGCTGGCATAAATATCTCACTCGCAATCAAATTCAGCCGATAGCGGAACGGGAAGGCGACTGGAGTGCCATGTCCGGTTTTCAACAAACCATGCAAATGCTAAATGAGGGCATCGTTCCCACTGCGATGCTGGTTGCCAACGATCAGATGGCGCTGGGCGCAATGCGCGCCATTACCGAGTCCGGGTTGCGCGTTGGTGCGGATATCTCGGTAGTGGGATACGACGATACCGAAGACAGCTCGTGTTATATCCCGCCGTTAACCACCATCAAACAGGATTTTCGCCTGCTGGGGCAAACCAGCGTGGACCGCTTGCTGAAACTCTCTCAGGGCCAGGCGGTGAAGAGCAATCAGCTGTTGCCCGTCTCACTGGTGAAAAGAAAAACCACCCTGGCGCCCAATACGCAAACCACCTCTCCCCGCACGTTGGCAGATTCCTTAATGCAGCTGGCACGACAAGTTTCCCGACTTGAAAGCGGGCAGTGAGCGCAACGCAATTACTGTGAGTCAGCTCACTTATTAGGCACCCCAGGCTTTACACTCTATGTGTC
>NZ_KV792558.1:0-2323 GCF_001808265.1 Klebsiella sp. HMSC16A12 | reverse complement strand
CAAAAACGGGAGTGACCATAGATTCCGTTTTCCAAGCGGCCCCCTTAATAAGTGGTTAAAGACAAAGGCTCTCAGAAACCACAGTACCGGCATTTCCCGTGTCTATGCCGTTTGCGCAGAAAACACGAACCGGATCATCGGTTATTATTGTTTATCTTCGGGTAGCTTCCGCCATAAGACAGTGCCTGGGACAAACCGACGCAACGCACCTGATGTCATTCCGATCATTGTCCTGGGACGGCTTGCCATCGACCACTCCTGCTCCTGTGCTTATCCTCCCGGGTAGATCGGGCTTTTATGAAAACAGTGACATGTATAGGGAAGAGGGATGCCGGAAAGCGGGTTGGACGTCCTTCAGTACTGAATGAAGAACAGAAACTACGGTGATTGCACAGATTAAGCGGGATCAGCATCTGCGTCATCGCTTGGAATTTAATACAAACAGGCAAACCATTCTCTGCGTAAAGCCCGGACAGTATTGACACTGTGTTCTCAGCTGGACTGTATGCTTTGTACCAGATGCAGACTTTTATAAAATAGTCGTTTTTCAACAAAATGCCTGCAGGTCAGGGGGGAATTCATCGCAGGGATGTTATGGTAGATTGCTTGCCAGTTTGAAAGTAGCCTTATCAAACATTCAGGGAAAGGAGAGTCATCGGTATGACAATTTTAGTGACGCTACAGGCTCAGCTCATTGTGGGAGAAGAGCAGGTGATAAAAAGCCTGGCACCGGAGGGGATGCTGGCGGCCGTATTTGAAGACGACGGCCGGACCGGGTATTTCTATGCGCTCGATGAGTCCCTTGAAGGAAACCCGATTCTTGATGCAGTGCATATCTACAATGTCGAGGATATATCAGACGCCCACATTCCTTCTGACGTTAAAATCGGCTGGTCTGAAGACAGTCAGAAGTGCGTGCTCCTTATCAACGGATATCCGCATGCAGCGTTCGATTTCGTGGGGAAAAATGGGTACTGCAGAAGCGGATACCCACCCCCGATTAACAAGGTTTGGTCTGTGTCCGGCCATGAATGGAGCGATTCGGTGGATGACTTTTTCCGGTGAGTTACGGTGGGCTTAACGCCTGCCGCTTTTCTTTATCAAAAGTGAAAATGTCGCCCTGAAGAGACCGGACGATTTCATGGACTTTCAAATGATAAACCAGGTATCCAAATGCCCGCTTCTCTTTCATGCCTTAAATGACGAAGTCGTGGCGTTTTACACAAAGTTTGGATTCGAGACCTCTGCAGTCAATGCACTGACATTATTGTTCCCGGTCAAAGTATGAAAACTGCTCGGCGCTGATGGAAGGCTCGTCCGGGGCAGGATAGCAGGTGATGTTACTCATACTTCCCTGGGACTGGCTCCCCCATATAAGTGTGGGTACAGCAACGGCAAATTACCTTAACGTCCTTTCCCGTAATCGAAGGGTTTACCTGTTGTAAGATTCCATTTCCATCAACAAACAGGCCCGGATAAAAGCTGCTGTCACCGATACGTACCAAATCTCTTTTCTGATGCTCATGCAGCGCGACCAACCAGAAAACAGGCTCTGTTGTATCAAGACGACCACATACTTCGCTGAATACCTTATCCCACGGTTGGCCAATCTGTTTGACGAGAAAGTAAAACAATGGGGTATAGTCACGGCCTCTCTTTTGCCTGCCATGCATTGTCTCGCGCTTTGCCAGCAGCTCGTCTTCGGCTTTTTTACGGTTTCGCCCCCAGCGATACTCCCCCCCCGGATTAATTGAATAATGCCGCGTAGTTGTATTGTCACTGCGATATAGTTTACGTGACTTGTTCAGTTTATGAGTACGCATAGCCTGGTCTTCTATATGCTTCTTTCTTATGTGAGCCAGAGCGCTCACCGGATCCGGGTTCAGTAGCCTGTGATGGCTAAAATTAAGGTCATGTTTAAAGGTGATTGTCTCATTCTGCAGAGGTATCTTTCGCCAGACAACCACCAAAATTCCGTTTCTGGCCCAGAGTGGCCTGTCAGGTGAAGTTGAGCTCTGCGCTGCAACAATGTCAGGTCAGGGTTAATGTAAAGCTAAATTTCATACCAACAAAGACATCCATTACCCCACAAATACTCCTGGAATAAGCCCCGCTCGTGCAGCAGGGCTTATCTGATTTACATACCAAAACGCCTGATAACGTTTTACCTCCCTCCACCTTTTGCTGGTGATGAATATCAGTTAATTCACCACGAGTTGTACCACTACCAGCCGCCCACCATCCTCTGAAGAAAGGATGAACTGGGTGTTGTCCTCTAGCAGCAACTTTTCACGGCACTGTTGCAAAGTTAGCGATGAGGCAG
>NZ_KV792557.1:0-792 GCF_001808265.1 Klebsiella sp. HMSC16A12 | reverse complement strand
CTGCCTCATCGCTAACTTTGCAACAGTGCCCAATTTATTATAACAGCCGTCATTTTGGTAAAACCCGGAATGAAAAAAGGATTACCCGCTGGGGTAGAGGCAGCCCACTTCAGAATCCTGAAAATACAGGGGCTCTGACGCTCCTGGCTTTCAAGCTTGATGAGCAAGGGGGGGACTGTAAGGAAGTAAATATTTGGGTATGCGCCAGCACTGATGAAGAGGACGTCATTGAGACCGCTATTGGTGAAGTTATACCCGGAGCGCTAATATCCGGCCCCGCAGGACAGATTCTAGGCGGACTATCTCTACAGCAAGCGCCAGTAAATCATAAATATATTCTACCTGAAGACTGGCACCTGCGCTTTCCGTCGGGAAGTGAAATTATTCAGTATGCAGCCAGCCATTATGTGAAAAATTCCCTTGATCCGGATGAGCAACTTCTTGACCGCCGGCGCGTGGAGTACGACATATTTCTATTGGTTGAGGAACTGCATGTTCTGGATATCATCCGGAAAGGATTTGGCTCTGTGGATGAATTTATTGCGCTGGCCAATTCTGTCAGCAATCGCCGTAAATCCAGAGCCGGGAAGTCGCTGGAACTGCACCTGGAGCATCTATTCATTGAGCACGGCCTGCGACACTTTGCGACGCAGGCCATCACAGAAGGTAATAAAAAACCCGATTTCCTTTTCCCTTCCGCAGGGGCTTACCACGATACTGAGTTTCCCGTAGAAAATCTGCGCATGCTGGCAGTCAAGACGGCACTGTTGCAAATAGTCGGTGGTGATAAAC
>NZ_KV792556.1:0-823 GCF_001808265.1 Klebsiella sp. HMSC16A12 | reverse complement strand
CCGTCCGGCCGACCTGGGGCTCGTTCGCGCAGTTCGAGAAGGCAGACCCGGACTTTATGGCGGAGCGCGAGGACGTTGTCAGCGACGAAGGACGATTTAACCTGTGAACAAGACCTATATGCTCGACACCTGTATCTGCTCGTTCATCATGCGCGAGCAGCCGGAAGCCGTCCTGAAGCGCCTGGAGCAGGCGGTGCTGCGCGGCCAGCGCATCGTTGTCTCGGCCATCACTTATTCTGAAATGCGCTTCGGGGCCACCGGCCCGAAGGCCTCCCCGCGCCACGTCGAGCTGGTCGACGCGTTCTGCGCCCGCCTCGATGCCATCCTGCCCTGGGATCGCGCTGCGGTGGACGCCACCACGGAGATTAAGGTGGCGCTGCGCCTCGCCGGAACGCCGATAGGCCCGAACGACACGGCGATCGCCGGGCATGCCATTGCGGCCGGCGCCGTACTGGTGACAAATAATGTGCGGGAGTTTGAGCGGGTGCCGGATCTGGTGCTGGAAGACTGGGTAAGATAACGTTGTAAAACAATGCGGTGCAGGTGAAAAATCCGGTCAGATACCGGACCAGGGTGCAGTCTCTCCTGTACAGGGCAATCACTCTCACCGGCCCCGTTCAGCTCTCTGTCTGCTTCAGGCGGAACTCGCCAAGGGTAAGGTCTGCAACGCGTTTAAAGAACTTTGAGAAATGTGTGGTTTCTTCAAATCCGAGCGTCTGTGCAATGGTCCCTACGGGTAAACCGGTATGCGCCAGCATTCGTTTTGCTTCAAGAACGATCCGGGCAGCTATGGCACTGTTGCAAAGTTAGCGATGAGGCAGCC
>NZ_KV792555.1:0-3977 GCF_001808265.1 Klebsiella sp. HMSC16A12 | reverse complement strand
CCGTTAACCACCACCTCGCCTTCGCTGACCGTTTCCAGGGCGTTCATGCAGCGCAGGAAAAGTGAATGGTTCGTTTTGCAGAAATTTATACAGCTATGTGATGTAAAGCTATTGAGTGTATGTATTAGCTAGCAATAGCTGTTTTTTACTTTTCTTTCCTTTTCATCGTTTTTTACAGAGTAAAGTAAATAACTGCGGCGCATTAATCACATCTCATTTACTTCTACGCATGTATTACATGCATGCTGAGTAATCACATGTGTACACTACATTAAATGCTTTGAATGTAAACGTTAAATACCCTTAACTTTACTGTTATGTTAATTTCATAAACGACATGAATATATCAATATGAAATGATGGGCAGGCCTGATCATAAATATAAATTCTTAATGTATTTGTGCGCATTACATAAGAATCATCTCAATAGTAGTGGCCCTATTAGAATGTCCCTAGGATAATTCATCACACAGCAGTAATGACGAACAACAAACATGAGGTCAATAGAATTTTCTACTATCACTAACTTGAATGCCCATGCTTTGATCAACAGCGTTAAAGAAATGTACAATACTCTGCTGAACAATAAGAAATCGATAATTAAAGCAGTTGATAATGTTGTATGTCCTACTAACGCTTCAGACGTATAGACAGTGATTAAAGGAGATGATTTCCCTTGCTACTTTAAAATCACTTTTAACGCTGCTATGTGGGTAATCTTTGCAGATCAAAGGTTGGCCTATAGCACTGTGCAGGGCAAGCAAAAGCAAGTTGTTCATAGTGTTATGGTTCAATTTAATATGGTTAGCGCTTGGCGTAATTGATTTAATTCGGAGAAAGTTAAAATGAATAGGCTGTTTATTACAGCTTTGGCTGCTCACACTTTAAGCGGCTAGTGAAGAAGCTACACTGCAACGTACAACTAACGCAGTATTATTCCTGTGTGCTACTCGTATCGGTGGATGTTGAGAAATGAAAAAATTATTTATTGCACTGGCTCTATTTGCGCCTGTGGTAGTTAACGCTAATGTCTATAGCTTAAATTGCGCTGGAGTTAATCTGTCTTTAATAGACACTAAAGATGCTTTCTATTTAATAAAAGGGAGGGAAACTTATCTTTTCTCAGGGGGAGTACAAGAAACCGCTCAAACTGGCGTTAGTGTTTTTAACCGTTATTTGACTGGTATTAAAACTTCCTCTGATGAGATTCTCCCTGTAGATGCTCAAGACAGATTAACCCTGATGCAAACGGGCGTTGATGGTGCTGCTACTTTCCGCTTGCTTGATAGCCGTGGTAATCACCTTTGCTCTGTGAACTCCTTCAAGGCTGGCGAATAATGAAAAAGCTGATCATTGCTCTTGCTGTGCTGGCTTCTTTTGGCGCACAGGCTAACCGTTGCGACTATCCAGATCAGGTAGCTAAAGATGGCTCTCTGTGTGGAGCTAGGGCGGCTTCTATGCGTCCCGGTGGCTATACGCCTCCTCCTGAATACTCAGCGCCAGTACAGCAGCAGGAGAGGCAAATAAATATTATACCGGAGCTTCATTATCATTCTCATGTAGACGGTGATAATGACTACGATTTTATAAAAGTTGGCGCTGATTACCAGCTAAAGGGTTTATACAACGATCCAGAAATAGAAACGTTTTATCACACTAAAACGAAAAATATTTATTGCAGAAAAGAAAAATACGTTGATCAAACGGATTGCATAAAGGTAATTAGCTCTACTCAGGTAGATGAATATTTACGTGATGGTAAACGTTCACCAGATTTTAGCGATACAGATTATCTAACCCATTATGTTAGAGGTGTTTAAGATGAAAAAGATTTTATTGGCTGTAGCCCTTTTAGCTTCCTTTGGTGCCAGCGCTCACACTGACACAATGCAATGCAGCGTTGACAGCAAAACCGATATTAAAGAATTAGGCAATGGCCTTATGACTAGCGGAATGGCTCAGGGCGATGGATGGCAACAAATAGGTGTTCTCACTTGGACACAAGACGCTAACAAGCCTGATGCTAACCCTAATGGATGGGATACAGAGCACAGGGCGCGCCTGATTAATGTTGACCAGACTCCAGAAGATAAAGCAGCGGCCTATGATGAAAAGATCGGTGATTGGACAGTTAACTATTATATATTCCGCTATGAGATCATTATGAAGGACGGGAGAACGGCAAAACTAGAATGCACCCCCCTGATCTCTCTTAATAAAGACGGTAGCGTGTGGCAATGAAAACTTTATTAGCTGTTCTTCTGTTCTGTGTGGCTACTGGTGCCTTTGCTTGTCCGAGGGGCGAACATATCCACGGTGGCTACGGATCTCACCATAAAGGGGGTATTTGCTATTAATCATTATCCCCCGCTCTGGTTCGAGACTAAATATCAAATGGAACTTAATGCGGGTATTACCCTAGCGGCTAAGCTAAGCGAATGGAAAAGTAGAGACACTCAAGCGCTACTAAAAGCACGTAGTAATTATCAGTCAAAACTTTTTAAGAAAGCAATTTAATCCAATCAATAGGAATGCACTTGTAATGAAAACCAAATCTATCTGTGTAGCGCTGTCTGCTATTGTTGCTGCTATGTCACTTTCTGGCTGTGCGCTAATAGTAGATGGTAAAACACAGCCTGTAGCCATTAAGACTAATGCCCCGGCAATGTACACGATTAGAAATGGTGATGGTGAAGTAGTGAGTACAGGCGTTGCACCTACAACGGTAAACCTCAAGCGTGGCGATGCGCCCTATTCTGTGACACTCCAGCGTACAGACTCAGCCCCTATAACCTCTGGCACAGTAACAGACAATCTGAACGGCTGGCTCTGGGGTGATATTGCTTGCGGGTTGATTGTATGTGGTGGCGTTGATCTTATCACTGGCGCTGCGTGGGATTTAGACACAGCGGTTACAGTGAATACACAGCCAGATCCAACACATCCAGACGCTAACGCAAGTAATACAATGCATGTGGTAGCTCCTACACAAGCGCCTATCACTATCAACAATACAGTGAACAATAAGGCCTGATCATGCAGGAAGATTTAGAAAAAATCCGGGAAGCTAAAGCAGTAGCAGAGGCTAACATTGTACCCGGCGTGATGAATCCCCATGTAAGTTACTATGAAGTGATGCTAAAGCAGGGATACGTAGTAGCGGAGGGAATGTATCAGGGTAAGAATATGGCGATTTTTGATACATATCAGGATTGGCGAGATATTGAGATCACCACACTGGAGGCATTCAGAGAGCGCCAGCAAAGTAAGCAGACGCTAAACATTATCCTTTCAGTGTTCGGCTTTATCGCGCTTTGCTGTTTAATGGCTGGGGTGATTTAAGTAATGACTACACCATATGAAGAATACGTAGTAACGCCAGTTAATGAACTGGAAACCAAAGAACAGCGTGATAGACGGATTGCGCATGAACGTAAAGTAGGTGCTGTATTTAATCATCCTCGCTTTCGTAAGCGTGGCCCAGAAGATTCATGGCATGGTCCTGAATTTAACGCAATCACGCTAGGCGATTAAGATGAACCCTTTTCAATTCTACGTGGATGCTTCTGGCGCTGCTGATGATAGCCTCTTTTGCTAGCCCTTATTGCTGGGTAATATCAGTGTGCAGCCTGGTGGCTGAATTCTTTGCAGATCGTAAAGAGAACATCCGGCATGGTGAATTAGTGAGAGTGCAATGAAAATTAGCTTGATGGCAGCTCATGTGGTTATATGGACTACGGTAATGGCCACGCTCTGAAGCACAATAAACCCAGTAATAACCCAGACTCTAACAGCATATTTACATTAAATCATATAGGCCGCCAAAGAGCGGCCTTTCTTATGTCCTAAACTCTCTCCCTCGCTATTCTCAGCGTGTTTTAACTCTCTTCCCTTCTACTCTCTATGTCATAGCCTATAGAACGCCTCACAGATGACATTGTTCCGGCCCGCCCGGTTTACAGCACCTTGCTGAGGAA
>NZ_KV792554.1:0-1414 GCF_001808265.1 Klebsiella sp. HMSC16A12 | reverse complement strand
GTCGGGTTTCGCCACCACTGATTTGAGCGTCAATTTCTATGATGCTTGTCAGGGGGGCGGAGCCTATGGAAAAACGGCCGCTAAGCGGCCTTTCCTTCTGACCATCACGCGTCCGCTCGGTTTTCTCGAGCATTTATACGCATAGTCCTACCGCTCGCCGCAGCCGAACGGCAGGAGCGTAGCGACTGAGTGAGCGAGGAAGCGGAAAAGAGACTGGTTTTACACTGAGCACTGACGCTCTGAGGCTTCTTATGACGAAACAACAGAAAACAGCGCTGAACATGGCTAAATTCATCCAGAATCAGTCTCTGCTCCTGCTGGAGAAGCTTAACGAGCTTGATCTTGATGCAGAGGCCGACCTTTGTGAGAAACTCCACGATGATGCGGAGCATCTTTTCCGTACACTGTCCTCGAGACTGGATGAATTACAGGATGGTAACTGATGGCCAGAGTGTCTATTAGTGAAGCGGCACGGCTTGTTAAGGTTAGTCGCCCCACAATTTACAAGATGATTAACAGTGGGAAGTTAAGTTACACCTCTGTTGTAAAGCACGGGAAGATCATTAAAGTTATTGATACTTCAGAGCTTATTAGAGTTTTTGGTTCTCTTGATGGTGTCATCGATACTGTAAAAAGTGACGCAGGATCTACAGGTGTTAACAGCGTTGGTTTACATGATTTACAACATAGAATTGCTTTACTAGAAGCTGAAAACGATGGTCTTAAAGGGGCTGTTAAGGCTCGAGATGAGCATATTGATTCCCTTCGTCAGGCTATGCAGCTTCTGGAGCACAAGCACGAACCTTCTTCACCACCCGATTCCCCGTGGTGGAAATTCTGGAAAAAATCCTGACTCCGTCATGCTTCCGTTTTCCTCTCCGGCCATCCCGGGGAGTTCCTGAACCTTCCCAAAAATCGTCAGATCTCTGAACGCTCCTCACCACTAAAAATACCCACACCCCACGCAAAATTAATATTTTGCAGATTTGTATTTAATATCAGTGGGTTACTTTCCTTGAATTTCGTTTTTTAAATTTTATTTATATAGATCAGACTCTATGACGACTCGTCATAGAGTCCCCGGCGAGTCGTCATAGAGTCTGTAACGACTCAGGACTATAAAAACAATAAGTTAATAACGACCCGACTCTAGACACGACTCCCCGTTTGGTTGTTTTTTAGACGCGGCGACTCTGGGTACGACTCTAGTGAAGAGTCGCCGGGGAATCGTGTGGTGAGTCGTCCGGCGACTTGCCATAACGTGATTGCCGGCCGTCGACGAACCCGATTCCTGAACGTGCTGAAAACCGGTTTTCCGGCTGCGCCGGCAACGCTTCACGGCCACGCAATAAATTGCGTCCCCGTTCACCGTTTTCGGATAGGAAGAACGCCGGAAACAGGACTTACCCTGGCT
>NZ_KV792553.1:0-2611 GCF_001808265.1 Klebsiella sp. HMSC16A12 | reverse complement strand
GCAAAAGTTCGATTTATTCAACAAAGCCGTGTTAGCGCCTTAATGTTATCGACATCCATAACAGCCCCTCCTTGAGATATTTCTTTTTCGTGGTGTAATTCAATTTTAACACGTTTCCCTACTGATTCTAAAAAGTCCGCAGTAGGTGCCCTTCCAGCTTTCATCTGATTAATATCAGCTTCACTAAATTGCTTGCTTAGTGCAGAATCGTCAGCAACCGCTTTCCAGAACGCCCGACGGAAAGAATCAAAACTACCGAAAGTCTTCCCGCGTAATTTATCCGCAATCTGGGAAGGAACAGGAGCACCATCCCCGGTACTGGCCCCCCCCATCCAGTTATTGCCAACGTTCTGCCCTTTGCCGCTTACTGTACCGGGCATGTTACGAGGGCTACGGTACATCATATACAGCGGTTTTAGGCCGGACTCCGGTGGAAACACCAGAATAATATCTTCAAAATCGAGGTCATCCGCTACCGGCGTCACGGTTTTATCTGTAGCCTGTGGCGCCGAAATCTGATCACCGGTATGCAGAATACGCTCCGGTAGTGGTACCGGCCCGCTTAGCGTCAGTGGTCCGTTTGCACCAGGTGCGTCAGCCGGGCTGACAAAAATAGTTTGCGCCGGAACATCTGCGACAGCGGGAAGAGTATAGCCCCAGTAGCCGGTTTCCTTATCCAGTACAGCACGAGCGACCTTCACGGCACCGGCAGTATTGGTTTTGACCAGCTGAACATCCAGAATGCCGCTATCATTCATAACCAGACGGCCACGAACCGGCATACTGACAGATGTTTTCTGATCTGCTGCTTTATTCAATGCCGCGGTATCAGGCAGACCAAACGCATCGCCAGGCATCATCGAACTGATATCCCGACCGGGCACCATATCACTACCGACGCCAACTGATTTCGATAACACAAGACCGGCAATGGTTAATGCTACCGGGTTAGCCACCACAGCGACACGTAACGTCGCCAGAGCCTCGCTGATGAAAGCTCCCAGGCTGGCCGCAGCATCAGCCGACAGAGTAAAACCTCCACGTGACGCAGTTGACCAGGTCAGAGGAATAGCAAAAGGTGCCGCTGTAGCCGGGATACCCCTGACAGCCTGAATCTCTGAAGATTTCAGTTTATCTGCGGCTGTACGACGGGCCAGCAGCGCTTTTGCTTTTTCGGCAATGGTTCTGGCCTCCTCAGCGGCTTTCGCTGCTGCATCAGCCTGTCGTTTTTTTCTGCCGCAGCGGCGGCTTGTTCTGCGGACGCTAATGCAACCTGGGCAGCCTGACGGCGCGTTTCTGCAGCATTATAGGCAGCTGATGCCTGCAGACTGGCCTGCTCAGCGGCCGTTGCCTGGCTGGCAAGACTGGAGGCAGCATTTCGTTTGTTCACCGCATCATTCTGCGCTGCATCAACCTGAGCTTTTGTGATCCCAGATGGATAGAACCGGTATCCCCAGTGGTCATGCTCTTTATTCGAACTGATAACCTCCCATTTTTGGGTACCGTATTGGCCGTTATTATTCAGCGTGAGGCCTTTAATGCTTTGCTGCAGATCCTGATATTTTTTCTCAGCCTGAGTTGCTACTGGTACGGCATCGATAGCTTCCTTTCGCTTATTCTTCGCTGTATTAAGGGCATTATCTGCCACTGTTTTCAGGCGTGATGCTTCAGCAGTCGCCTGATTCAGATTATTACGCGCATCAGGAACAGTTTGATGTTGACCTGCAGCAGCCGCAGCAGAAATCGCATTCTGACGTTCTTTTTCCGCAGCGGCGGATGCCGCTGCTGTTTTCGCTGCGAATGCTTTTGCAGCCTCTTCTGCTTGCTGTTTTTCCTTAGCTACCTTCTCCGCTCGTGCAGCTTTTTCTGCTTCTGATGGGCCTACAGCCACAAAAGCGCTGAATGCGGATCATCAGAAAGAAAAAAAAACGATTTGAGCTCTGATTCATAGCCCGATAGATTACTTAGTTCCCCCGAGTGCACGATAAAAAAGAGAGTATTTCTGATGCCATTACCTGAGCGAATGAAACCCGCACGGGTCACCCGTAAACAGATGAAAGAACTGGTCAGTCAGCTGAATGGCATTCTCGATCACATCGATAACGGGATGGACGAAAACAATGAAGAACTAAAACAGATGATGGCAGACTGGAATGCACAGGTCGTCATGCCCTGCGGGTTCTCTGATTTTCGTGATTTTTCATCCTGGACAAGTGCACTAGATTTCACCAGGATGGCGCTTAATCAGGAAAAATACCTTGATGACTTTACATGGACAGAACTGAACGACGTTATCAACTTTATACGCAAAGCAGAAGGTAGTGCATCTGACCACAGCTATGCACTCCAGTTACTGGAGATTAATTTCAGGGCAAACCCACTGGATCTCATCTATCACCCTGACTGCTGGTTCAATGATGAAGCATTGTTTCATGCTCGGCTGACTACCGAAGAAATTGGTGGCTACCTGATGAAAAAATCAGGTCGATGGCTCAACGATGCACCGGATATCCAGCTGGTGTATGCCATCCCCCAGGATGTTTATGATTAACCAAGTCACCATTTACCATAATCCCTTAATTGTACGCACCGCTAAAACGGCCTCAGGGCG
>NZ_KV792552.1:0-1535 GCF_001808265.1 Klebsiella sp. HMSC16A12 | reverse complement strand
AGCAAAAGTTCGATTTATTCAACAAAGCCCCTTAGCATCTGAACGGATCAACGAATTCAGGTAGTCTACCCATCTCGTCAGTGCATCAAGTTTTGCCGCCAGATATTGGCTACGATTGTAAATTCCCATAACCCCTGGTAGCGTATGCCCCAAGAGCTGTTCGACAACATGGGGATCAACCCCCATGTCATTTAGATTGGTTGCTAGAACTCGACGAAGGTCATGCAGGCACCATGATTTTTCATGCCTGAACTTACGCCAGAAACGGCTACCAACCGTGCTCATAACTGTCTGTTTTGCAAATTCACCATTAAGTAGGCGCTCGGTGCCCTCCTCCTCTGCAATTGCACGAAGGTTTACAAGCCATTGACGGATTTGCGGGGGGATTGGGCGAATAATTTCGCGTCCATTCTTACTGTGTTCTTTGGGCACCGTCCAAATCCACTCTTTAAAGTCCCATTCATTCCAGAGCGACTCCCGCAATTCACGACCACGGCAACCGAATACCATCATTATGACAAGTGTCACCCTGTTAACTGGTGATAATTTGGAATTGTTTTCCTCAGTATTCGCCCAATACCAAACGTCCCTCACTTCATCAGCTGTGAGTACACGATCCCTTTTTTGAGCCCTTTCCCCCATATCCATAACGGTAAAATCTTCCAGTTCGTTGGAGATAGCATAACGGCGTACCCGACAAAACTTGAGTGCCTGTTTTACGTCTCGGAATGTATGGCCAGCAGCTACCGGAGCTGTTTTTCTCACTTCATCAAAACACTTTACCCACATTGCAGCATTACACAGGGTTAGAGGTACATCCCCCAGGCGACCATAAATGTATCGGGCAAACCGTTGTTCACAGACCTCCCAAGTTCTGCGCTTAGGCTTGGCGTAATACTCTAACCAATAATCAAGCGCATCTTTTACGGTGACTGGCCTTTCCGATACATCAGTGATTAAGCCGATACGGTGACGTGGGTCGATACCTTCAGCGAGCCAAGCCCTGCATTCATCACGTTTATCTCGTGCCATTTTCAATGACATATCCGGATACTTGCCCAGAGTCAGCCATATTGGGGAAGTATCCCTACCGCCCAAACGGTAGAACATGACAAAGCTCACAGCCCCATTCTTGCTAACTCGCGCCGACATTCCGCGACCGTCTGAAATCAACCGCTGCTTAGTCTGCGATTTACCCTGTAGCGCTTTTAGTTGCCTATCACTCAGTTTATTTTCTGCAGCCATCTTCTCACTCTCTGCACACACAAAAGCAATACACACTGCAATACACAGTGGCCCGTAACGGAGAAAACGGATGCGATCATGCTCGAACATCAAAATCAAAAAAACCATAACTCTCATTAAGTTAACGAACAATCACGAACACTACCGTTCCTCTGAAACCTCTATGTTGTATGCTCATGATCCACGTCTGATGGCTTCTAAATTTGTATCTCCTTACCGCATGGCCGGAAATCAGGCAAAAATGATGCAGCTGATGCACAGGCTATCTGTGAAGCAGTTCGTCGCCCGCA
>NZ_KV792551.1:0-2705 GCF_001808265.1 Klebsiella sp. HMSC16A12 | reverse complement strand
AAACCGCGGCCCCGGCAACTCAACGGGTGATGTTCTTTAAAAATCAGGAAAAAGAAAAATGCAGGATCCTTCATTGCGAACGTATCGGATCGCATTTCTGGGAAGCAATGCCAGCGGCAATCTGCCGATGTTTACCCGGGTGCAGGCCACGACCGGAAAACGGGCGATAAAAGCGTTTATTGAACGCTGTGAACCCGTCAAAGGCTGGTTTCTGGGCGCACCTGAAGACATTACCGATCAAGTTAAGAAGGAGGAAGAAGAGGCGGGAAGCAAACCGCAGGTATGAAAAAAGCAGGGTAAACCCTGCTTCTCCCACGCCGTAAAAATCGCACGAACGGTTTTTCCGGCTTCGTTAACTACCATAAGGAGTCAACTTTATGATCGTTTCTATTTTTTCACCTTCCGCAGGCGCTGTAAAGCCCCGTCGTCATTCGCGCATTCTGCGCGCAGATATCACCGCACCTGAGATTGATCCCGCTCTCAGAGCTTTTGGGCGTCATATCGCCAGAAGTCACCGCAAAGGGCGCGGTGTCCACATCCCCGCGATGAAAAATACCGCCCTCGGGCAGGTACTCCGCACGCTGGAACTGAAACGCGCATTTAACTGATGAGGTGAGCCGCCCCGCGAGGGGCGGCAACTGCAGGAAGGAGAAAACACAATGACACCGACTACCGCACAGATCATGACGGAAAATACCGTCAGCCAGACTTACCGGGCAACTTATTCACCCGATGATAATAAATTGCGACTTTACGCATCATTACGGCTCGATGAAGAAACGTATTCCCTGATCAACAAAGCAGGCTTTCGCTGGGCGCCCAAACAGGAACTCTTTGTGGCGCCAGCCTGGACGCCGGGGCGGGAGGATGTCCTGCTTTCCCTCGCCGGTGATATCGAGGACGAGGACAGCACCCTGTTTGATCGCCAGGAGCAGCGCGCCGGGCGGTTCAGTGACTACAGTGACCGGCGGGCGGTTGAATCGGAGCAGGCGCTTGCGCATGTTGATTCGCTGGCATCGGCTGTCCCGCTGGGACAGCCGATCCTGGTAGGCCACCACAGCGAGCGCCGCGCGCGCCGGCATGCGCAGAAAATTGAGAACGGCATGAAACGTGCGGTGATGCTGTTCGAGCGCGCCGAATACTGGGAACAGCGCGCGCAGGCCTCTCTGCGGCACGCGAAATACAAGGAGCGTCCGGATGTGCGTTACCGCCGTATCAAAAAAATCGAGGCGGAATTACGCAAGTCCCAAAAGCACATTGCCCGGTCTGAAAAGTATATGACGATGTGGCGTGCGCAGACGCTCGATCTGAAAATGGCGTTACTGGTCAGTAATTATGATCATATTCATGCCTGCTTCACGCTCGACAAATACCCCCGCCCGGCAGAGAAAAGCCAGTATGAGGGCTCGATGTCTCTCCATTCTGCCCTGTCTGAGGAGATCATTACTTTTGAACAGGCGCGTGATATTGCGATCCGCTGTCATGAGCGCACGATTAACCACCAACAGCGCTGGGTTAATCATTACCAGAACCGCCTGGCCTACGAACGCGCGATGCTCAATGAAAACGGTGGAGTTGTCACCCGAACACAGGAATTTGAACCAGGCGGGCAGGTACTGAGCCGGGGAGAATGGTTAACCATTCTCCGGGTTAACCGGAGTAAGGGGGAGGTGAGTTCAGTCGAAACGCCCGGTTATCGCTTTCTGGGCTACAGCGGCACGATGAAACTCACGCCCGACCGTATCACGGACTACAAAGCCCCGACAGCGGAGGAAGCCAGCGACGCGAAGAAAGCGGCGAAGCGCCCACCGATCGTCAATTATCCGGGGGAAGGGTTCCGGGAAATGACAAAAGCCGAGTGGGCGAAATTACCCGCTGATTATAAAGGCGTGCGGGGTGCTGCAGAAACCGAAACACACGGCGCCTACCGCTTCCGCCGGTGCATGACGCACGGTTGTACGCTCGTGAATGTGTATATCACAGACATGAAAACCGTTGAAATTCCGAAAAAATAACAGGAAGGCTCCCCGGCATCTTGCCGGGGAGGTCAGGGAGTACATTCATGCATCATGACCTTAAACACCGTATTCAGGCGATGCGGGACAAACTGGAAGGGCGCGCCCCTGTCGCTGAAATTCAGGGTAGCTCGCAACTTTTTGTCACCCCCTCCCCGGAATGTCGCCGGCTGGTTGAGCTGGCTGATGTCCGGGAAACCGATCGCATACTGGAACCCAGTGCCGGAACGGGCGCCATACTGCAGGCGATCAGGGATGCAGTCCCCCGGGCGAAGTGTGACGCCGTGGAGCTGCACGCCGGGTTAGCCCGTCACCTGCAGGCGCATTTCCCGGAGGTCCGGATCTGGTGTGGAGATTTTCTCGAGTATCATCCGGAGCGCCGGTATACCCGAATTATCATGAATCCGCCGTTTAATCGCGGTGATGATATCCGGCATATCCGGCGGGCATTAACTCTGCTTGAGCCTGGCGGGATTCTGACGGGCATATGTCTGGACGGGCCGCGTCAGCAAAAGGCGCTGGAGTCCCTGGCGGACGTCTGGGAGCCGTTGCCGCGGGGAACATTCACATATACCGAGGTAGCGACCGCCATCCTCAGAATAACCGTCTGAGGACACGTTAAGCCGGCGGGGCACCTGTCCCCGTCTGGCCGCGCCTCGAAAGACCGCGCGCCTGCGGCGCCGGGAAAAC
>NZ_KV792550.1:0-5693 GCF_001808265.1 Klebsiella sp. HMSC16A12 | reverse complement strand
TTGATCTCTACCGGTCTCCCGGCGCACACTGTATATATATACAGTTTCAAGCGAGGGAAAAACGATGAAGTTCATTCCTGCAGTATCAGAAGCCAGCATAGTAAAAATTCCTTTGTTCACAGAGCGATGCCCTGCGGGTTTTCCGTCACCGGCTGCGGACTACACGGAGTCTGAACTGGATCTGAATGAGTACTGCATTCACCGGCGCCACTCCACCTATTTTGTCAGGGCGATTGGCAACTCAATGACTGATATTGGCCTCTATTCCGGCGATCTGATGGTCGTGGATAAAGCAGAACAGCCGCGGCACGGGGATATTGTTATCGCGGAAATTGAGGGTGAATTCACCGTAAAACGCCTGCTTCTGACGCCGCGGCCAGCCCTGCAGGCGATGAACCCGGACTTCCCTTCCCTGTACCCGGATCCGGAAACGCTGCAAATTTTCGGCGTGGTGACGGCCTTCATTCATAAAACCCGGAGGGCAGACTGATGTTCGCCCTGGCAGACGTCAACTCCTTCTACGCCAGTTGCGAGAAGGTTTTCAGGCCGGATTTGCGCGGCAAACCTGTCGTCGTTCTCAGTAACAACGATGGCTGCGTTATTGCCCGGAGTGCTGAAGCCAAACGGCTGGGTATAAAGATGGGAACCCCCTGGTTCCAGCTCAAAGAGGCGCAGTTTCCTGAAAAACTGTACGTTTTTTCCAGCAATTACGAGCTCTACGCGAGCCTGAGTAACCGTGTGGTCGCCCTGCTGGAAGAGCTGTCGCCCCGCGTCGAACAATACTCAATTGACGAATGTTTCCTGGATGCCCGGGGAATTGGCCACTGTATGGATCTGGAGAATTTTGGCAGACAGCTGCGTGGGCATGTTCTCAGTGGAACCGGACTGACGATCGGTGTCGGCTTCGGCGCCACAAAAACACTGGCCAAATCGGCGCAGTGGGCGTCAAAGGAATGGCCACAATTCAGGGGGGTGCTGGCGCTGTCGCCCGAAAATCCACGCAGAACGGCAAAATTACTCAGCCTGCAGCCGGTGGAAGAAATCTGGGGCGTGGGGAACCGGATAGCGAAAAAGCTGCACGTTATGGGGATCACCACTGCCCTGCAGCTGTCGCTGACGAACCCCACATTTATCCGGAAAAACTTCAACGTAGTGCTGGAGCGCACGGTACGTGAGCTGAACGGCGAGAGTTGCATTTCGCTGGAGGAAGCGCCGCCGCCGAAACAGCAGATTGTCTGCAGTCGCAGCTTCGGGCAGCGGATCACCACCTACGAAGAAATGCGCCAGGCCGTCTGCCAGTATGCCGAGCGCGCGGCGGAAAAGTTGCGCGGTGAGCGACAGTACTGCCGGCATATCAGCACCTTCATCAAGACGTCCCCTTTTGCGGTTAATGAGCCGTATTACGGTAACGTGGCCACGGAAAAACTGAACACCCCTACCCGTGACACCCGGGACATTATCGCGGCAGCGGTCAGGTCTCTGGACAGGATCTGGCTCGATGGCCACCGCTACGCAAAAGCGGGGATAATGCTCAATGATTTCAGTCCGAACGGCGTCGCGCAGCTGAATCTGTTCGATGACGTGCAGCCACGGCCGCACAGCGATGCGCTGATGAAGGTACTCGACGGCATTAATCATTCCGGACTCGGGAAAGTCTGGTTTGCCGGACGGGGTATTGCGCCGGACTGGCAGATGAAACGGGAGATGCTGTCATCGGCATATACCACCCGCTGGAAGGAGCTGCCGGTTGCCCGTTTCTGACCGTCGAATTGACAGACGGGACTTGCCGCAAGAGCTTACTTTACCGATCATACAGATGACTTGTCTCAGGGGGGAACCATGACAAATATCATTATGTGTGATGTGACTGCCAGCATCAGCGAACTTAAAAACGATCCGGTGGCCACCGCCAGTGCCGGCGGCGGCTACCCGGTCGCGATTATTGACCGCAACCGCCCTGTTTTTTATTGTGTGCCCGCGGCTCTGTACGAACAAATGCTCGATGCGCTGGACGAAAAAGACCTGGTGTAATTGATCACAGAACGTCAAAACCAGCCGCTGCGTGAAGTGGATCTCAATCAGTATCTGTGATGTGCTCCGGTGCGAGGAGCAAGGAATGTATTAAGCCTATGTTACCCACACGGTTATCCCCCGTTACTGTGGATAATCAATATGTTGTGTTTTATTCAGCTGCATTACCTACCATATGTTGTGTCCCTTATCCCCTCCCCCGTTCTTTTTAGTGATCGGACAGCGTGACAAACGACACCACAGTGGAAATGCTACTGACGGGATGATGTTCACCCAGGGTCGTAAGAACGGCCGGGACTGGTTACCGGCCGGACGAAGGACCGGCCAACGCGCAGCGGCGGCAGCTGGTTTCAAAAATGCTGGCGGAAATCTAAAAATTAAGCCGCACACCCCGCGAAAATTTGCAGATTTCACGGAGTGAGGCTTTTTCAGATCAGGTTTTGCATCTTCGCCCTGGCCGCTTTCAGACGGGCCTGCTCACCGGCATCCTGAGAGTGTTCTGGTGAAGCTGTACTCTGAAGCCCTCCTAACGCCTTCAGTACCTCTTTCAAATCGCCTGAGGAGGGTTTCCAGCCTGTTATCGTAGCAATCTGACTAATGACTTCATCCGCATTCAGTTCTCTGGTGAATAGTGCGGTTAACACGGCGGGAATTCGCGCATCAAGCTGATGCATTATCAGGCCGGTTATCAAAGCCTGCCGATATAACTCCCCCCGGTTTTTCCGGGGGACAGTTTCGATTTCAGCCAGTGCAAGACGATCGGCAGAGTCCTCCGGGTGAAGGTACAGCGAAAGTTTTTTCCTTTCTTCGCCGTCGTGCATCGATTACTCCTCCGCTTTGAAGCGTGCAATCGCCTGGACCAGCGCTGTCTGAGGTTCGTCCATAAGAACAACCTTTTCGCCAAGGTGGTTCCATGCCTTACGAACAGCATCGGCAATAAGTGCGGCACCGCCACCGACAATGTATACGCGGTTTACGTTTCGATACTGCAGCAAATCATCAACAACCAGCTCGCCCAGCTTATGTATCGCTGTATCAATGGTATCCAGTACCAGATTTTGTTTAGCAGCCTCATTTACAACCTGCCCCACAAAATCCAGGTTCTCCCTGTTTTTGATCAGCTCGTCAGCAATCATTGGACTGGTATCACTGCTGGCCATTTTCAGTGCAGTGAGCGTGGCTTTCGTGACCATTGATACGCCAATATCAGGATTACCATGTACTGCCGAAACGTCCTCAAACTGGCCAACAATAACCCCGACATCCAGGGTCGTACCACCGAGATCGATAACCAGTGATTTTTCGTACTGGCCCACATTGTCAGCAACCAGGCGTGTAAAGACAGCTGGGAGTGATTCAGGCATCACTTCAACGCTTTTAATGGTAAAAGTTACCCCTTTGTTCAGGGTGACTTCCCGCATCAGGTTGCTAATTTTTCTCTCAATGTTAAGCGTGTTTTTCTGGCAGTCGGCCGTGTAAAACTCGCTGATAGGTAACGTAACGGTGAGATCTATCTCCTGGGGTTCAATTCCACTGTTCAGTAATGCGTGGTGAACTGCCAGCACGTTTGTATCAGAGTACTGGTACTCAATGTGAGTCGTGCTGATCGCAGCTTCGCTGACCGGGTCGTAAGTATATTTGCGGCCATCGAGCAGATAGTTATAGGTACGACTGCTGCCTAAGCCCTCGACTTTCCAGTTATGGCGAAAAGAGTTCACTGATACCGCACTTTTCAGCGTCTTCCCTTCAAACCAGGCAAGTTTCACGTTTGTAGAACCATCATCGCAAAAAATTTTCATACCTATCTCCATTGATACTCAATTTGAGTATTCATCTTCACCCCATAACTACTCACATTGAGTAAATACGTTCATAAACCGCAGGTAAGTACTCAAACTGCGTACTTCGCCGGGTCGTTTAATTACTCAGTTTGAGTATTATATCATTTATCTTGCAGCAATCTAGCATTTAGCTAGCATAAATCTTGCTGCAAGATTGCAACTATAAAAAGAATGCAGCAAGATTGCTGCATTCCGGATTAGTATCCCTGTTTTTCCTTATATGCCTCAACTGCTTTTTCCAGAACTTCCACCAGTTTCAACCCCTCACGCTCTGCGATATCCCTGATCTCCTGATCGAAAGCAGGTGTGACACGTGTTGCAAATGCCAGCGTCCTGTTTGTTTTTCTGGCAGAACGGCCATCGCGGCGGGTATATGCCTCGGTCACTGTTTGTGTACCCACAGGATCATGGTGCACTGGCGATAAGTCCGCCTGCTGTATCTGTACATCAGTGGCAGCGACTGCAGGAGCTATCTCAGGCGCGTTCAGGCTGGTAGCCACTTCGTCAGGGCCTGGGGGTACACCCAGCCCACCACGGGCTCTTTTAGTTTTAAGTTTTGATGCATCAGCCATTACTCTTCTCCAATCTTATCGATGAGCGCCTGGATAAGTTCATCAGCTCTCTCGTTTAAACCTTTATAGCGTGTTTCTGTCACTGCAAGTCCTGAGTTCATCGCTTTTCTGTAAGCAGGCTTCTCAAAAAGACATCCAGCTAAAGTTTCATAACCCGCCTCACTGATATATGCACGAGCATCCAGCTCTTCCGCTTCGGTACCTACACGGCTTAAAGCAAAGACCAGTTTTGAACGTGGCACGCCTTCTTTTACAAGCGCGTTGAAAACTTTAATGGCCGGGACAAGATCGTCAAGGGAAGCCCCCGTTGGCTGGACGATAAGGTCGGCCACCTTAGCAATTTCCGAAGTCCCTTTGCTTGCACGAGCTGGTCCATCAAGAATGAGAAGATCAAACTCGCCGGCAGATTCTATGGCCTGCTTTGCTGTTGAAAATACTTCGACTGAAGCAACCGGTGGTAAACCAGCTGACAGACGTCGGCGGTGCCACTCAGCACTCGTTGCCTGTTCCAGGTCGAGGTCAGCTAATTTTGTTTTGATGCCACAGGCAGATGCTTCACGCGCTAACGCTCTCGCTTTAGTGCTTTTGCCCACACCACCTTTCTGGGAAATAAAACCAACTATCCAGGCCATCTAGCCCCCTTTACTTGCTGCTATCTTGCAGCAAACATTAGTATAAACCTGATTGAGGTTAGAAAAGTAACTCTTCCTGAACAAGATAACAGCTTGCAGCAAGATTGCAATAATCAAAAATCTAGCAGCAAGATTAAATCTTGCAATAAAGGAGAGTGCAGGAATTAACAAACGAACAGTAGTGTCACGTTAACGATAACGAAAGCAGCAAGCTTTATGCAATCTTGCAGCAATAATCAAAGAGAGCTCACTGAGGATTGTATCGATAAATCGGCAATATAGCGGCAAGATTGCAGCAATCACGAAGACATCACAACATGAGCCGAGCGCCAGAAAATCACTGTCTGGAAACTACGTCATTATAAGCCCCGACGGCTGCATGAAGCATGCTAGCAGCAATCTATTTTATTGCTGCTAGCATGCTGAAAGATTGCTATTAGAATCAGGCAGCGCTCGCCGCAGCCATGTAACCGAGCGTAGCGAGCGAACTGGCGAGGAAGCGAAGAGGAACCGTTCCGGCAGATAGTTCTTACGCTCAGCACAAGAAGAGTTTTCCATCCTCTGTGGGGAACAGGTCAACTTCGCGGACGGTCAGGACTGTGGGAAACAGGTCAACT
>NZ_KV792549.1:0-14127 GCF_001808265.1 Klebsiella sp. HMSC16A12 | reverse complement strand
TTCCTCAGCAAGGTGCTGTAAACCGGGCGGGCTGGCGCGATGCCAGCCCGCTGAGCATTCCGGGTGTATTGACGAAGCTTTTAATCATCCGCGCAAACATTGACAGGGCTCATATATCCCGCGATAACCCCTTTGTTAATCTCAGGGTGTCGATTAGGACTTCTCCAGGAAAATAACGTTGGAAATCTTTTTTTAACCCACTGAAAAATAGCGATTAACTATTTTTCATACGCCAAAAATCATGGTCCGTTAATGACGGACTCGGTTTCGTATGGGTTAAAAAAGGTACGTTATGACAGTTACATGGACGGTCACGCCCGTGGGGTATCAGCACATTGCCAAACGCTGCCCCGCCTGCAATGTAAAACGCGACTTTGCGCCTTCCGGCGCCATCCGGGTGAATTCGCAAAAGAAGCTGCTGGATATCTGGAGCATCTATAAATGCACGCACTGCGATTACACCTGGAATATCGCCCTGTTTTCCAGGCTGCACGTCAGCAAGATAAACCGCGAACTGCTTCAGCGCCTGCTGAAGAACGATGCAGCCATGGTTCACTATTATGCCGCTGACCTCGCGACGCTGAAGCGCAACCGCGCCGAGCCGTCGGGGCAACCTGATTTTCGTATTCACGAGCAATGGTCGGTTACGTTGATGGCATGTCAGCGGATAACGGTGCGCGTCAGAGTCAGTCAGCCATTTCGCATCAGCCTGCTATCAATACTGAAAAAACAGCTCAAGCTGAGTACGGCTGAAATCCGGTGGTTGGTCGCGACAGGGCATATCGAGGGTATTCCACTAAAACAGCTCAAGACGAAAAAGCTGAAGGCGATGGAATATGATTTTCAGCTGGCGGCGGAAACGCTGTATGCGCGACGCCGGATTACGTTATCACTTTGCGGTAGATAACTTGCCGGGAAGATAAGCCGCAGCGCTTGAGCTGCTGGCTTTTTTATTCCTCGGTGAATAAGGACGGCGAAGTTGGCCGTCCTGACACCCTTTTCTCCGCCTGCAAAAGCCACCTCCGCTGCAGCCATTCAATCTGCAGACGCATAGTAAACAAACGCCAGCTTATTGCCGTCGGGATCGCGGACGTAGGCGCTGTGAAAACCGTCGCCATACTGCGGCCGGTGACCGGGAGCGCCTTCGTCACGTCCGCCGAGTTGCAGGGCGAGGGCATGCAGTTCCGCAATATGTGCGACGGAGCGGGCGTTAAGCGCCACCATCGTTCCATTACCCACCCCGGCAGGCTGCTGGTCAAAAGGAACGCCCACGCACAGCCCGCAGGTGTGATTGCCGTTGAAGGTGCCCCAGGACGCCCCCTGTTCGTTACGGCCGGCTTTGACGTGCCCCAGCAGCGCCATTAACGGGTCATAGAACTTGATGGCGCGTGGCAGGTCATTGGTTCCCAGCATGATGTATGAAAACATAGTGTCCTCCTGTTGCGGGCAAAAAGGTGACTTTCGCCCGCTTACTGCGTGAAGCTGATCGCAACAGACCCGGCGCTGCGCTCAACCTTGCCATGGTACACCGCCTCAATATTATTCCCCTGCGGATCCAGCACAAAAGCGGCATAGTAACCAGGATGATAGTGTCGTTCGCCAGGCGCGCCGTTATCACGTCCGCCATGGGTCAGCGCCGCATGGTAAAAAGCGTCCACCATGTCACGATCTCTGGCCTGGAATGCCAGGTGGTGGCGCCCAGTCAGTTTCCCGGCAGCCTCCGGGCTGCGGCGTGAGGCCACCACCAGTTCGTCGGCCAGCAAGTATTCATTGGCGGTGGTGATAACCGGGATCTCCAGCGCCGACAGTACGGCGGTATAGAAGTTTTTGCTTGCCTCAAAGTCTTCGACAACCAGCAGAATATGATCGATCAATCTGCCACGATGTAAGGTATTACTTTCCATGGGATTTCCTTTCGGCTGGGGGGCCGGCAATGGTTAACAGCAGTGAGCCAGCAAGAACAGGATACCCTCCGGTGAGGGCCATAAAAAAGGGCTGGCGCCAGGCCAGCCCGTGAGGACTACCGTGCGGACTCCGTCGCCTCGTCCATGTCATCTTCCTGCTCACTGGCAAGCAGGGTTTTCTCGTTTTTGCACAGACACTGAATCAACAGGAACAGTACGCCGCTGGCCACCAGGGTGACGATCAGGCCATCGTAACCAGTGATGCCGATCAGCATGCCGCTGACTACCGGCCCGGCAACGCTGCCGGCGGACCAGAAAAAGCCGAACAGTGCGTTAATCATAATCAGCTTCTGCCCATTGAAGGTTTTCCCCGCCCGCACCAGCGACAGGGTATAAAGTGCGCCCGCCGCGGCGCCCAGCAGCAGACAAATGGCCATCAGCTGAATGCGCGAGCCGAGCATCAGCGGCAGGGCCAGCAGCGACAGGCTGAAAACCACCGCGCAGCTCAGATGCACGCGGCGAATCCCGACCCGGTCGGCCAGCCAGCCGAGCGGGGTCTGGAACATCGCATCTCCGGTAAGCACCACGGTGACCAGCAGCACCGCCAGCCCTTCATTCAGCCCTTTGTCCATGCCGTACAGCGGCAGCAGGGCGAGGATGCTGGCGTCAAAGAAGGCGAAGCAGAAGACCCCGGAGGCCAGTACCGGCAGAAAGGCGCCGAGGCTGCGCCAGCTGGCGCGCTCCCCGAGGCTTTCACGAGTGCCGGTGGGCAGATGGCGCAGCATCAGCAGGCAGACGGCGGTGACCGCGACAATCGCTATCAGCGCTGATGTCTGCCAGGCTGGGCCGACGGAGATCAGCAGCGGCCCGGCCAGCTGGCAACCGGTAAAGGCCGAGGCGTAGAGACCGGTGAGGGTAGCGCGCTGGCTGCCCGCCGCGCCGCCAGTGATCCAGCTTTCGCCGAGTACGATAATGACCCCGGAGGCCAGGCCGGTCAGCAGGCGCGGCAGCAAAAGCAGCGTCATATCGGTAGTCATGCATGAGGCGATGGTCGCCAGCGCCAGCAGGATCAGACTGCCGCTCAGCAGCACGCCCATTTCAATGCGCCGGCACAGCGCAGGAGAGAGGAAAGAGGAGATCATCATGCCGGCGGGCGGCAGAGCGGCCAGCAGGCCGACGTACAGCGGCGCGATCTGCTGCTGCGCCAGCTCAAGACTGATTAACGGCACCGTATAGCCGGTGATAAATCCCACAAGCGACGCGGCCATGATCATCGCCAGCGTGGGGGCAAGACGATTCTGGTCTGGGTTAAACATTTTATTTCCGATGACGGAGAGGTCAGTAGTGGATCCTTCGGCAAATTGCCGTCCTGAGTTGCATAATAATTAATCGACTGGCCGTTGTCACCGTTGAAATCACTACCAAAAAAGGGCCGCAGGGCGGCAGGTGGGCTGTACGCCGCGCCGCCGCCGCATTTCATGACGTTGTCAGCGTGGTAACGACAGGATATAACGGAGGGAGCGGTAGCGCCCCGACGCCGGTGAGCGACGGGGAAAACGCGACGCATGACCGATTATTCAGCATTACGCTATGCAGGAAAGGAGTAATACATGGCCGTATCGCCGTCACTGATCGCCGAAGCCGTTGGCTGGCGACGTGAATTTCACGCCGCGCCTGAGCTCGGATATCAGGAGCAGGAGACCTCGCGCCGCGTTGCGGAGCTGCTGGCCTCGTTTGGGCTGCAGGTGCATCGCGGGCTGGCCGGCACCGGCGTCGTGGCGACGCTGGAGAACGGCCCCGGGCCGGTTATCGGCCTGCGCGCCGATATGGACGCCCTGCCGATCACCGAGCTGGGGAGCGTCAGCTACCGTTCACGCCGTCCCGGGGTGATGCACGCCTGCGGCCACGATGGCCATACCGCGATGCTGCTGGCGGCCGCCGCCCATCTGGCGCAGACCCGCCATTTCAGCGGCACCGTCCACTTTGTCTTTCAGCCGGCGGAAGAGAACCTCGGCGGCGCGCGCAAAATGGTGGAGGAGGGGTTGTTTGAGCGCTTCCCGATGGACGCCATCTACGCGCTGCATAACTGGCCGGGGATCCCTCTTGGCGAAGTGGCGCTCAGCGATGGCGCGATGATGGCCTCGCTGGACGCCTTCGAGATAACCCTGCGCGGAAAGAGCTGTCATGCGGCGATGCCGGAGAGCGGGGCCGATCCGATCGTCGCGGCGGCGCAGCTGATAATGGCGCTGCAGACCATTCCTTCCCGCCGCTTGTCGCCGCAGGATTCCGCGGTGGTCAGCATCACCCAGATAAACGGCGGCGAGGCGATCAACGTCCTGCCGGACACCGTGGTGCTGCGCGGTACCTTCCGCTGCCTGAGCAATCGCGTTCGCGCCCGCGTGCGGGAGCTTATCGAAAGCTATGTGGCGACCCAGCCGCAGGTGTCCGATGTGCAGGGCGAGATTAGCTGGTTCCCGGGTTATCCGGTGACCAAAAACCATGCGCTGCAGGCGCAGCAGGTGCGCGAGGTGGCTGCCGCCACTCTCGGCGCGCAAGCGGTGCGCTGGAATCAGGCGCCGTCGATGGCCTCCGAAGATTTTGCCTGCATGCTGGAGGCCTGTCCGGGGGCCTATTTCTGGATAGGCACCGACGGCGAAACCCCGTCGAAGCCGCTGCATAACGCCAGCTATGACTTTAACGATGCGCTGATCGGCCCCGGCGTCGCCATGTGGGTGGGGCTGGTGGAGAAACAGCTGCCGGCGGCGTAACCCACCGGCAGCGGCAGAGGGAGCGCGCTGCGCTCCCTGAGGTCAGACGTCGGCAGCGGCTTTCAGTCGCGCTTTCATGTCGCTGTAGGCCGTCCAGGCATAGTGCTCCGCCCATTGCTGGTCGGCAATCGCTTCCACTTTCACCGCACAGTATTTGGTTTCCGGCGTTTTGGAGATCGGATCGAGGTTATCCTGGGTCAGCTCATTGCAGGCGCCCACCCACCACTGATAGGTCATATAGACCGCCCCCGGATTGATGCGATCGCTGAGGTCGGCGCGGGAGATCACCTTCCCGCGCCGGGAGCTGACCCACACCAGCTGTTTGTCGGCGATCCCCAGTCGTTGCGCATCCGCGGGATTCATCTGCACCCGTCCCGGCTCGTCGGCCAGCGACTGCAGCGCGGCGCAGTTGCCGGTCATCGAGCGGCAGGAATAATGCCCGACTTCCCGCACGGTGCAGAGCACCAGCGGCCACTCGTCATCCGGGCGCTCCGCCGGCGCGCGCCAGGCGGTGGCGAACAGCTGCCCTTTACCCGAGGGGGTGTCGAAGCGGTTGTCTTTATACAGCCATGGCGTACCGGGATGATCGAGGGTCGGGCACGGCCACTGGACATGGCCCATATCGCCCATTTTCTCCCAGGTCACGCCGTAGAACAGCGGGCAGAGCTCGCGCATCTCGTCCCAGATCTGCTGGTTGTTCTCATAGTGCATCGGATAGCCCAATTCGCTGGCCAGCAGGCTAATGATCTCCCAGTCGCGCTTCACATTTCCCGCCGGAGGGATCGCCTGTTCAAACCGCTGGAACCCGCGGTCGGCGCAGGTGAAGACGCCGCCGTGCTCGCCCCAGGAGGTGGCCGGCAGCAGGACATCGGCCATTTCCGCTGTTTTGGTCATGAAGATGTCCTGCACGACCACGAAGTCCAGCGCCTCGATGCCTTTGCGCACCAGGCCGAGGTCGGCTTCGGTCTGCAGCGGATCTTCGCCCATGATGTAATAGGCTTTGATCTCGCCGGTCAGCGCTTTATGCGGCACCTCGGTGATGCGGGTGCCGACCTGGTCGTCCATCAGCGCCGGGTCGATGCCCCAGGCGGCGGCGAATTTCGCCCGCACGGCGGGGTCGGTGACCTCCTGATAGCCGGGGAACAGGTTCGGCAGCACGCCCATATCGCAGGCGCCCTGTACGTTGTTTTGCCCGCGGACCGGCCCCACGCCGACGTTGGGCCGTCCCAGGTTGCCGGTGAGCAGCGCCAGGCTTGCCAGGCCGCGCACCACGTCCACCGCCTGGCCAAACTGGGTGACCCCCATGCCCCACATAATGGTGGCGGATGGGGCGGCGGCGAACATGCGCATCGCCTCCCGGATTTCCCGCGCGCTGACCCCGACAATCCCTTCCACCGCTTCCGGGGCGTAATCCTTCACCGCCTCGCGGTAAGCATCCAGCCCTTCGGTATAGCGTTCGACATATGTTTTGTTGTACAGCTCCTCCTCCAGCAGCACATAGCCGAAGGCATTTACCAGCGCCATGTTGCTGCCGTTGTTGAGCTGCAGATGACGATCGGCAATGCGCGCGGTTTCAATGCGCCGCGGATCGCAGACGATGATTTTGGCGCCGTTGTCCCGGGCCTTGATTACCCGGCGGGCGACGATGGGATGGGAGTCGGCGCAGTTGTAGCCAAAGACCAGCAGGCACTTCGAGTTTTCGATGTCGCTAATCGAGTTGCTCATCGCTCCGTTGCCCAGCGCCTGCTGTAGCCCGGCGACGGAGGGGCCGTGGCAGACGCGGGCGCAGCAGTCGACGTTATTGGTGTTCAGCACCGCGCGGGCGAACTTTTGCATCACATAGTTGGTTTCGTTGCCGGTGCCGCGCGAGGAGCCGGTGGTCATGATGGCGCGCGGGCCATGCTTCTCTTTGATCTCCCTGAGCTTGCTGGCGGTATAGCGAATCGCCTCCTGCCAGCTGACCGGCGTGAAGGCGCCGCCTTTCTGGTAGCGGATCATCGGTTGTTTAAGACGGGGCGTCAGGAGCTGCGTATCGTTAAGAAAATCCCAGCCGTAGTAGCCTTTCAGGCACAGCTGGTTCTGGTTGGTGACGCCGTCGGCGGCCTCCGCGCGAATGATTTTATTGTTGTCGACAACCAGTTTAAGTTTGCAACCCGCCCCGCAGTAGGGGCACACGCTCGTGATTTTTTTCATCAGTAACAGACCTGTTAACAGTGAACTGAGGATCGCTGTCGCGCCGGGCCCGACGGGCAACGATCGCGGTATCGCCTGGTGGTGATGCAGACGCAGGCCTGTTGCGCTATGCAGGTCTTGTGCCAGAATTTAAGCTATTGATCTGTATTGAAAAATGAAAAGAGATTGATGACGGGAGCATGACCTCGTCACTAATGACGATGACGCAGAGCGCCGACGTCAGACGCTCTGCGGGGTAACACGCGGCTAGGCGAGAGGGCGGCAGCGGTCGAAGTGCGATTCGCTCAGGCCGACGTCGCGCGCGGCGGCGCAGATTGCCTGCCAGCTGCCGGCATCCAGCGGGATCCCCTGCGCCAGCCGCGCTTCGCGGTTGGCGGCCTCCCATTCGCCGGGTGCCAGCACCGGGGCATCGGCATCGTGCGGCGACTGCTTACACCATGCGATAAAGGCCTCCGTCTGCGCCTGGCTGTCCGGGGCATCGAACGCGTCCGGGCGCAGGATCACCGTGGTCATGCAGTTAAAGATGGCGTCGACGCTGGTCTGCAGGCTCTCCTGATGGGTGGTTTGCCCGCCGGAGAGCGCGCCGCCGAGCACTTCGCACAGCGTCGCCAGGGCATAGCCTTTGTGCTGGGCGAAGGTGAGCAGGGCGCCCAGCGGCGAGGTCTGCATCACCGCCGGGTCGGTAGTGGGTCGACCCTCGGCGTCAATCAGGCAGCCGGGGGCCACGGCTTCGCCTTTATGCCAGGCGACGCGGGTTTTACCAAAGGCGATGGCGCTGGTGGCGTAGTCCAGCAGCAGCGGCGGATGGCCCGCGCGGGGAAACACCACGCACAACGGGTTGGTGCCGAAGCGGCTGTCCTTCCCGCGGAACGGGGCGACCATCGGGTCGCCGATGACGCTGACGAAGTGAATGGAGATCAGCCCGGCGGCGGCGCACTGTTCGGCCCAGTAGCCGATGCGTCCGACGTGATGCGCATTGCGCAGGGCGATAGCCGCCATACCATGCTGCTTCGCCTTTTCAATGCCTAACTGCATCGCTTCGTGGGCGACCACCTGGCCGAAGCCGGCGTTGCCGTCGAGGGTGACCACGGCGCCGGCGTCTTTGGTCACCGTGGCGTGGCGGTTGAGCTGCAGAAAACCACCGGCGTGGGATTTGACGTAGCTGGGGATCATCCCAACGCCGTGGGAGTCATGTCCGGCAAGATTGGCGGCGATCAGATGGTCCGCGACGAGGGTGGCTTCCCCTGGGGTACTGCCGAGATGGGTAAACAGTGAGACGACAAACTGATGCAGATCCGTCGCCAGAAAGCGGTGTCCTGTAGGCACTGATTCTCTCCTGTAGTCTGTTGTTATTTTGTTATGTTTGCCGTTTTATGCTGCGCCGCCCGGCGCAGAAGGTCAAGGGCGGCGTCTCCCGGCGACATGCCGCTGCGCCAGCGCCTGCGCATACGACAGACGATAAAAAACCGGGCCGGGATCGCGTTTTAATTAACGCCATAAACACCACATTTTTAAATTCTGCCAGTGTCACAAAAGCCAGAAAAAAGCCATCCCCGTCGTTGCAAGGGGAGCTGATACCACTATATGTTAAATTTGTGTTTATTAATTGATGATTAAAGGTTGGTATCATGTATAAGAAAATAAGTGGTTTAGTGGTTTCACTGACGGCCGTTTTCGCCTGTGCCGCCTGGGCGGAGGTGCCTGCGGGCTATCCCGCGGATTATCAAAAAACGGTTGATGCCGCCGTAAAAGAGGGCAAGGTGGTGATCTATTCCACGACCGATACCAAAGCGGCCGGGCCGTTAATTAAGGGATTTGAAGCGCAATATCCGGGCGTCAAAGTCGAATATAACGACATGAACAGTACCGAGCTGTATAACCGCTATATCAGCGAACAGGCCGCCGGGGGCGGCAGCGGGGATGTGGTGTGGAGCTCATCGATGGATACCGCGCTGAAATTAGCCACCGAATACGCCGAACAATATGCCTCGCCGGAGGTGAAGCAATTACCCGACTGGGCGGTCTGGCAGCAAAAAGCCTATGGCACTACCTATGAGCCGGTGGTGTTTATCTATAACAAACGGCTGATCCCGCAGAATGAGGTTCCGGATTCGCATACCGCGCTGGCAAAACTGATCGCCAGCCAGGCCGATAAATTTAAAGGCAAAGTCACCACCTACGATATCGAAAAATCGGGCCTCGGCTTTATGCTGGCGGTACAGGACAGCCAGGCCGACGCGAACTATTTTGCCGACCTGGCGAATATCGCCAAAGGCGGCCTGACGGTGCAGTCTTCCACCGGCACAATGATGGAGCGCGTCTCCTCCGGCGAAAACCTGATCGGCTATAACATTCTTGGCTCTTATGCCGAAGCGCGGGCGAAAAACGATCCCTCTTTAGGTATTGCCTATCCGAAAGATTACGTGCTGGTGCTCTCCCGCGTCTCGTTTATTAGCCAGGAGAGCGAACATCCCAATGCGGCAAAATTGTGGCTGGATTATGTCTTGTCGGAAAAAGGCCAGCAGATCCTCGCCAGCCAGGCGGATATTCCCTCAATTCGTCGCGATATTGAAGGTAAAAATGATATCGACGGCATGACCGCGCTGTTGGGCAAAGCGTTAAAACCGATCCCGGTCAACGAAACGCTGCTCGATTATTTACAGCCGCAAAAACGTCTGCAGTTTATTAAACAATGGCGCAGCGCCGCCGCGAAATAATCCTCCCCTGGGGCATCGCCGATGCCCCTATTCACACCCGGCGGGTTTATTCACCTGACCGAAGGGATGAACCATGAACGTATTACGCAGAAAGTGGCAGGGGCTGCCGCGCGGCGTGGTGGTGTGCATCACGGCGCTGGTGATTTATGTCCCACTGTTATTTATTGTGGTGCAGAGTTTTCTTTCGGCACCGTTCTTTTCCCGCTCCAAATCGTGGAGTCTGGAAGCCTTCGCCTTTATTTTTACCGACCCGGATTTTTATCTGGCATTAAGGTCAGGTTTTATTCTGGCCTTTGGCCTGGTGATTATCGCCATTCCGCTGGGCGGTATTTTGGCGTTTCTGATGGTGCGCACCGATTTACCCGGCCGGCGGATCATTGAGCCGCTGATCCTGGTGCCGATCTTCGTCTCGCCGATGGTGCTGGGCTTTGGCTACGTGGTGGCCGCCGGGCCGGTAGGCTTCTTTTCCCAGTGGGCGCAGCAGCTGATCGGCTTTGTGCCGTGGAATATCTACTCGATGTTCAGCATTGTGGTCATCGCCGGCTTAACTCACGTTCCGCATGCCTATCTCTATATCTCTTCGGCGCTGCGCAGCGTCGGCTCCGACGTGGAAGAGGCGGCGCGCACCGTCGGCGCCACGCCGCTGCAGGTGATGACCTCGGTGAGTCTGCCGATGGTGCGGCCATCCATTCTTTACGCCTGCGTGTTGCTATTTTTCCTCGGTCTGGAAGTCTTCGGTCTGATGCTGGTGCTGGGCGACCCCGAGGGCAACATGGTGCTGGCGACCTATCTCTACAAGCTGACTAACAAGCTCGGCACCCCCTCCTACCATCTGATGGCGGCGGTGGCGGTGGTGCTGATCTGCATCACCATCCCGCTGGTGATGCTCCAGCGGCGGCTGATGCGCACCGCCAACCGCTTTGTCACCATGAAGGGCAAGGCGTCCCAGGCGCGGGCGCTGCCGCTGGGCAAATGGCGCTGGGTGGCCGGGGCGGTGGTAGTGGCCTGGCTGACGGTGACCATCGGCGTACCGCTGCTCGGCGTGGCGCTGCGCGCTTTTATCTCCAACTGGGGCGTCGGCGTGTCGCTGTGGGATGAGCTGTCGCTGGCGACGTTCCACAATATCTGGCAGCAGCCCAACCTGCTGCGGGCGATCGTCAACTCGATGGCTATCGGCATCATCGGCGGCGCGCTGGCGGTGATCTGCTATCTGTTTGTCGGCATCGCTATGCACCGCAAAGCGGATAACGTCACCCGCTTTCTCGACTACAGCGTGCTGGTCCCGCGCGCGGTACCGGGGCTGCTGGCCGGCCTGGCCTTCCTGTGGGTATTCCTGTTTGTGCCGATGTGGCTCGATCAGTCGCTGAAGCACGGCTGGCTCTCGGCGCTGCCGGTGGCCGACTGGCTGCGGGAGCACCTTATCGTGCAGCTGCGCGCCCTGCGCAACACCATCTTCAGCGTCTGGCTGGCCTACACCGTGGTGTGGATGGCCTACGGCCTGCGGCTCATCTCCTCGACGCTGCTGCAGGTGGGCCCGGAGCTGGAGGAGGCGGCGCGTAGCACCGGCGCCTCGCGGGGGCAGATCACCCGCCACGTGACCGTTCCGCTGTCGCGCTATGGGCTGATTGGCTCCTGGCTGCTGATGTTCCTGATCTTTGAGCGCGAGTATTCCACCGGCGTCTATCTGCTGTCGCCGGGTACCGAAACCATCGGCTCGATGCTGGTGTCGCTGTGGGCGGCGGGGGCCATCGATATCGTTGCGGCGCTCTCCTTTATCAATATTCTGCTGGTGGTGATTGGCCTGGGTATCGCCCTGCGCTTTGGAGTGAAATTACATGATTGAGTTATCGGTAGAAAATCTGCATCTCACCTATGGCGACAACCCGGTGTTGAAGGGGGTGTCCATGACGCTCGGCCGGGGGGAGGTAGTATCGCTGCTGGGGCCTTCGGGAAGCGGGAAAACCACGCTGCTGCGGGCGGTGGCCGGGCTGGAAAAACCGACGAGCGGACGGATCGCCATCGGCAACCGCACGGTGTACGACGGCACGCCGCGCAGCGAGATCCCGGCCGAAGAGCGTAACCTCGGCCTGGTGTTCCAGTCCTATGCCCTGTGGCCGCACAAAACGGTGTTCGACAATGTGGCCTATCCGCTGAAGCTGCGTAAAGTGGCTGCGGGGGAGATAAAAGAGCGGGTGCAGCGCGTACTGGATCAACTGGGGCTGGGGCACCTTGGCAACCGCCATCCGCACCAGCTCTCCGGTGGCCAGCAGCAGCGGGTGGCCATCGGCCGGGCGCTGGTTTACAACCCGCCGGTGATCCTGCTGGATGAACCGCTCTCCAACCTTGACGCCAAGCTGCGCGAAGAGGCGCGGGTGTTTCTGCGCGAGCTGATCATTAAGCTGGGCCTCTCGGCGCTAATGGTCACCCACGATCAGAATGAAGCAATGGCCATCTCCGATCGTATTCTGCTGCTGAACAATGGCGTCATTGAGCAGCAGGGGACCCCGCAGGAGATGTACGGCAGCCCGGCGACGCTGTTCGCCGCTGAGTTTATGGGCAGCAATAACCGCCTGCACGGCAAAGTGATGGCGCTGGAGAACGGCAGGGCGCGGATCGAAGGCGCCAGCTGGAGCCTGTGGGGGCGAGCGGGCGAGGGGGTTAGCGTTGGCGAGCCGGCGACGGCGGTGATCCGCGTCGAGCGCCTGCGACTTGACGGCGCCGCGCAGGATAATAGCCTCCAGCTACCGCTGCTGACCAGCATGTACCTCGGCGACCGCTGGGAGTACCTGTTCCGTACCGAAGGCGACGACTTTCCGCTGCGCGCCTACGGAACGGCGCTGCGCGATGCCGAACACTGCCATCTGACGCTCCCGGCGGAGGATGTGTGGATTTTTCCGCAGCGGTAGCCGCCCGTTACCCCGCCAGATGGCACACGGCTTCAATATTGTGCCCGTCTGGCGCAATCACAAACGCGGCGTAGTAACTGGCGTGGTAGTTTGGCCGTAGCCCCGGCGCGCCGTTGTCCTTTCCTCCGGCGGCCAGCGCCGCCTGCCAGAAGGCATCGACCTGCTCGCGGCTGTCGGCGCGAAAGGCAATGTGCAGCGGCGCCGGTTTTTCCGCACTTTGATAGAGGCATAGAGAAGCATCACCGCTGCCGGCCAGCTCTGCGCCGTAGCTCGGTTCGCCTTCGCCGATCAGCGTTACGCCAAGCGGGGCCAGGGCCTGCAAAAAGAACGCTTTGCTGGCGGCATAGTCGCTAACGCCGAATTTCACATGATCGAACATATCTTCTTTTCTCCTGTGGATGGTATATCACCAGCTGAAGGCGCTAGCCGGACAATAGATACAAGATAGTTAACAACGGTTATTAACTTTTTTAACAGCTCAAAATGTTTAATTATTCCTAATACGAGTATTTACAGACGTTTAATCTGCCATGTACCATAAACAAAAAATAACATTTGTGATACAAGTCACTCTTTTTTGGCGCATGGGTAAGCTCAGCGCGGTGTGAATGCCGCTGGTTTACCGCCTCAAGGTTATGGCAGCACTCTTCTCACGATGACAGACCGGTTAATTTCTCTCCGATTTCCCGCGTTTCGTTGAGAATCGTCTACTATCCAAACGATAACCCTATAAATGATATCGCCTCTGGCGATGTTTTATCCGACTTGCCGGGCCGGGCCAGACGCTAAGCGGTTTAAAAGCGCAATGGTATCGGTTCCAGCACGACATTCACTGGTTTTGTCAGCGACAAAAACAGTAATTTTCAATGACAGGAATGTGATGATGTCGAGCGAGAAAACCAACAATTCCAGGCGTGATTTCCTGGTGAAATCGATGGCGCTGATCCCGACGGTGGTGATCGGCGGCGCGGGAGCAGGGGCTATTGGCGTGGCCACCAGCGCGACCGCGCAGGCGGCCCCCGCTTCAGAGCCAGCCTCCGGGAACACCGCGGCGGCCAGCGACTGGAAGCCGCAGTTCTTCAACGATCGTGAGTGGGCGTTTATCAACGCCGCCGTCGCGCGCCTGATCCCGGCGGATGAACTTGGCCCCGGCGCCAAAGAGGCCGGCGTGCCGGAGTTTATCGACCGCCAGCTCAATACCCCTTACGCCACCGGCTCCATCTGGTATATGCAGGGGCCCTTCAATCCCGACGTGCCGAAAGAGATGGGTTATCAGCTGCCGCTGGTGCCCAAACAGATCTATAACCTCGGGATCGCCGACGCCGAGGCGTGGTGTCAGGACAAATATCATAAAACCTTCGCTGAACTGAGCAGCGAGCAGCAGGACGAGGCGCTCGGCCTGTGGGAATCGGGTAAAGCCGAGTTCAAACAGCTGCCGGCCTCGCTGTTCTTCACCTATCTGCTGCAAAACACCCGCGAAGGGTTCTTCAGCGACCCGATCCATGGCGGCAATAAAGGCATGGTCGGCTGGACGCTGATTAATTTTCCCGGCGCGCGCGCCGACTTTATGGACTGGGTTGAACGGGGCGAACGCTACCCCTTCCCACCGGGTGATGGTGCCAACTTACTGATTTAGTGT
>NZ_KV792548.1:0-1033 GCF_001808265.1 Klebsiella sp. HMSC16A12 | reverse complement strand
GCTAGCGATCCCGGGACTGGAATCACAGGCGGCAGTGACTTGACGCTTACGACATATTTCCGTTTCCATCAAAACGTCTCCGTTCGCCGTTAAAGAGCCTTACTACGGCAACGTGGCCACGGAGAAACTGCTTACACCCACTCAGGACACCAGGGACATCATTGCTGACGCCACGGCCTCACAGTGCTGAGCTGATGATGGTTCTGGACGGGATCAACAACTCAGGGCTGGGTAAAGTATGGTTTGCCGGTAGAGGAATTGCCCCGGAATGGCCGATGAAACGTGAGATGCCTTCATCGGCATATACCACCCGCTGGAAGGAGCTGCCGGTTGCCCGTTTCTGACCGGCGAAATGACAGACGGAACTTGCTGCCAGATCATACTTTACCGATCATGCAGATGACTTGTCTCAGGGGGGAACCATGACAAATATCATTCTGTGTGATGTAACTGCCAGCGTCAGCGAACTTAAAAACGATCCGGTGGCCAGCGCCGGTGCCGGCTGCGGCTACCCGGTCGCTATTATTGACAGCAACCGGCCTGTTTTTTTATTGTGTGCCCGCGGTTCTGTAGGAAAAAATGCTCGATCTTCTGGACGAAAAAGACCTGGCGCAATTGATAACAGAACGTCAAAACCAATATATTTTGTGATCGGACAACGTGACAAACGACATCACAGTGGAGACACTGCTGACGAGGTGATCCCAAGGTCGTAAAACGGCCGGAACTGGTTACCGGCCGAACGAAGGACCGGCCTACGCGCAGCGGCGGCAACTGGCTTTAAAAATGCTGGCGGAAATTTAAAATTAAGCCGCATACCCTGCGAAATTTTGCAGATTTCACTCAACATGCATGCTTCGTTCATTTCCCAACAGAGCTCTCACCATCGCCTGTAATAGCAGTCCTGCTGCGTGATTACTCCGCTCAACGGGTCACCGGCGCCATGCCAATACCTGTTCGTGACAGGCATTGATGGAACTGCGATCCCAAACTAATAATGTAACGACGATGCAGGTGGGACCGTGGTCCCAGG
>NZ_KV792547.1:137129-189114 GCF_001808265.1 Klebsiella sp. HMSC16A12 | reverse complement strand
GCTAGCGATCCCGGGACTGGAATCACAGGCGGTAGTGACTTGACGCTTACGTCTAAAAACTAGTATTAAGACTATCACTTATTTAAGTGATATTGGTTGTCTGGAGATTCAGGGGGCCAGTCTATCCAGTATGCTATAAGCTCGAGTTAAGTTTTCTAAATCCTAACTTACTTGAATCATTGGCATTTTAGCGTTCAGAACCGAAGCTCAAGAAAACGGACGTGTTATCTGGCTTATGTCGTCTACTGGAGAAATGAGATTTTCATATAAACATAGAAAATATAACTCGTTATGGTGGGAAGGCTTCGGGCGGCGTTAGTTTGCGAGGAAAGCGGCAAGGGTAAATTTGCGCTAAGGCGATTGGTGTGTTCTAAAACATCTTAGTCCGGAGGCCCATCTTTCAGGGCCTCGTAGCGGAAAACTTAGTGCCTCGCTCTCAGGTTCTCCACTACATCCGTTAAATTCAGCCCCTGATCCTGCAGCAGCACCAGCAGGTGGTACATCAGGTCCGACGCCTCATTCTTCAGCTCGAAGCGGTCGTTCACGGTGGCGGCCAGCGCGGTCTCCACGCCTTCTTCCCCCACTTTCTGCGCAATACGCTTGGTGCCGCTGGCATACAGCTTCGCCGTGTAGGAGCTCTCCGGGTCGGCGTGTTTACGCTCGGCCAGCAGCTGCTCCAGCTGATAGAGGAACAGCCACTGGTGGCCGGTTTCGCCGAAGCAGCTTGTGGTGCCTTTGTGGCAGGTCGGTCCGATCGGGTTTACCAGCACCAGCAGCGTATCGTTGTCACAGTCCGGCGTGATGCTCACTACATTGAGGACATGGCCCGAGGTTTCACCCTTGGTCCACAGCCGCTGCTTGGTGCGCGAGTAAAAGGTGACCTTGCCGGTGGCTTCGGTTTTCTCCAGCGCCTCCTTGTTCATGTAGCCGTGCATCAGCACTTCGCCGGATACGGCGTGCTGCACGATGGCCGGCATCATGCCGTCCGTTTTTTCCCAGTCCAGCTGTTCAGTCAACATACCCTTATCTCCACGCCCTGTGCCGCCAGGTACGCTTTCAGTTCGCCAATATTAATAATCTGTTTGTGGAATACCGAAGCCGCCAGCGCGCCGTCAACGTCGGCGTCGCGGAAGGCTTCGAGGAAGTGTTCCATAGTGCCCGCGCCGCCGGAGGCGATCAGCGGGACGTGGCACACCGCGCGAACCTTCGCCAGCTGCTGCAGGTCGTAACCGTTGCGCACCCCGTCCTGGTTCATCATGTTAAGGACGATCTCGCCTGCGCCGCGCTTCTGCACTTCCTCCACCCAGTCGAGGGTTTCCCACTGCGTCACCCGGGTGCGGCTCTCGTCGCCGGTATACTGGTTGACGTGATACTTGCCGGTCTCTGCATCAAACCAGGTATCAATCCCCACCACGATACACTGCACGCCAAAGCGGTCGGCAAGGCGGGTGATCAGCGTCGGGTCGGCGAGAGCAGGGGAGTTAATCGAGATCTTATCGGCGCCGAAGGAGAGGATCTGCGCCGCGTCTTCCAGCGACTTGATCCCGCCCGCCACGCAGAAAGGAATATCAATCACTTCCGCTACCCGCGACACCCAGCTCTTGTCGACCACCCGACCGTCGCTGGAGGCGGTGATATCATAGAACACCAGTTCGTCGGCCCCTTCGTCGGCATAGCGCTTGGCCAGCGGGACGATGTCGCCAATGATCTCGTGATTACGGAACTGCACGCCTTTCACTACCTGGCCGTCGCGGACGTCGAGGCAGGGGATTATCCGTTTTGCCAGCATTGAATGGCCTCCGTTACGTTGAATTTACCTTCCAGCAGCGCGCGGCCGACAATCACGCCGCGCACCCCGGTGCCGCGCAGCGCGGCAATATCATTGAGATCGCCGATGCCGCCGGATGACTGAAACGCCACCTGGGGGTAGCGGGCGCAGACTTCCTCGTACAGCGAGACGTTAGAGCCTGCCAGCGTGCCGTCGCGGGAGATATCGGTGCACAGCACGTGCTGCAGGCCGACCGGCAGATAACTTTCCACCAGCTCCTCCAGCGTCACGCCGGAGTTTTCCTGCCAGCCGCTGACCGCCACCTGCTTATTGCCGTCGGCGTCGATACGCACGTCGAGGGCGAGCACCAGCCGTTCTGGGCCAAAGCGTTTGAACCAGCCTTTCACTTCCTCCGGGGATTTCACCGCGGTGGAGCCGACCACCACGCGGGCGACGCCGGCCTCAAGCAGGGCCGCGACATCCGCTTCGGTCCGCACGCCGCCGCCGACCTGCACCGGGACGTCAACCCCGGCGACCAGCGATTTCAGCAGCGGGATCTGGCGCTTCGCCGGATCCTTCGCCCCGGTCAGGTCGACCAGGTGCAGGACTTTTGCCCCCTGAGCGGCATAGGCCTGCAGGCGCGGCAGCGGATCGCTGCCATAGTCGCGCTGCTGGCCGTAATCGCCCTGATGGAGACGAACGACGGTGCCGTCGATTAAATCTAAAGCAGGAATAATCATCACATCTCCAGGAAGTTTTTCAGCAGCTGCGCCCCGGCGCTCCCGGAGCGCTCCGGGTGGAACTGCACGCCAAAGAAGTTATCTTTCTGCACCGCGGCGGTGAACGCCTCGCCGTAATTGCACTGGGCGATGGTGTACGGGTTGACCGGCATGGCGTAGCTGTGCACGAAGTAGAAATACGCGCCTTCTTCAATGCCGCGGAACAGCCGATCGCCAGCTTTGGCATACACCCGGTTCCAGCCCATATGCGGCAGCGGCAGACCGTGGTCGGTCATCTTCGGCACCTCTTCTTCGATAATGCCCAGCAGATCGACGCCGTTGTTCTCCTCGCTGCGCTTGCCGAGCAGCTGCATGCCCAGGCAAATCCCCAGCACCGGCTGGGTACAGGCTTTGATCAGGTCGATCAGATCCCGGTCGCGCAGCTGATCCATCGCCGCCTGGGCGGTGCCGACGCCGGGAAGAAACAGTTTATCGGCACGCAATACCACTTCCGGATCGCGGCTGACCACCGGCTCATAGCCGTGGCGGCCAATCGCCGATTTCACCGAATTGAGGTTTGCGCAGCCGGTATCAAGGATCACCACATTCATTACAGCACCCCTTTGGAAGACGGCAGGGCATCGCCCTGGACGCGGATCGCCTGGCGCAGCGTACGGCCAAAGGCTTTGAACAGGCTCTCCACGCGGTGGTGATCGTTCTTACCCTTGGTTTTCAGGTGCAGGGTCACCGCCATGGTGTAGGAGAGCGAGCGGAAGAAGTGTTCCACCATCTCGGTGCTCAGATCGCCGACGCGCTGATAGGTGAAGTCCGCCTTATACTCCAGGTGCGGACGGCCGGAGATATCCAGCGCGCAGCGGGCGAGACACTCGTCCATCGGCAGCACGAAGCCGAAGCGGTTGATGCCGCGCTTGTCGCCAAGGGCCAGCTTCAGGGCTTCGCCGAGGGCCAGGCCGGTATCTTCCACCGTGTGGTGATCGTCGATGTACAGATCGCCGCCGACGTTAACCTCCATGCGGAAGCCGCCGTGGGTGGCGATTTGGTCGAGCATATGGTCAAAAAAGCCGACGCCGGTATGGATCTTGCTGCCGCCTTCGCGGTCCAGCCACACTTTCACATCCACCTGGGTCTCTTTGGTGACGCGCTCGACGTGGGCATAGCGGTCGCGGCGGGTCAGCTGCTCGCAGATGGTCGGCCAGTCCAGGGTCTCGCGGTCATAGCGCAGACCGGTAATTCCCATGTTATCCGCCAGCTCAAGGTCGGTGGCCCGGTCGCCAATCACATAGCTGTGGGCTTTATCCAGCACGCCCTCTTCCAGCCACGGCAGCACCAGCTGCGTTTTTGGCTTGCGGCAGGCGCAGTTGTCGCCCGGGAAGTGCGGACAAATCAGCACCTCTTCAAAGTTAACGCCCTGCGAGGCGAAGATCTGCATCATCAGATTGTGCGGGCCATCAAACGCTTCCTGCGGCAGACTGTCGGTTCCCAGGCCATCCTGATTGGTGATCATCACCAGCTTATAGCCTTCCTGCTGCAGCTTCAGCAGCGCCGGGATCACCTGCGGCTCAAACGCCAGCTTGTCGAACCGGTCCACCTGGAAATCCTCCGGCGGTTCGGAAATCAGTGTGCCGTCACGGTCAATAAAGAGATACTTCTGGGTCATACATTCTCCGCAGTCAAGGCGTCAATCACGCGCTGGCTCTCGGCACGGGTACCGATAGTGATACGCAAACAGCCGCTTAATGAAGGTTGTTTATTCTGGTCACGTAAGATAATGCCCTGATCCCACAAAGATTTAAACACTGCGCTGGAGGCGGTTATCCGCGCCAGCACATAGTTGGTCTCGGAATCGAAGACCTGCTCCACGCAGGCGATGCCGCGCAGCTGTTCCACCAGGTAGCGGCGCTCGTCAAGGATCTGCGCCACGCGCTGGCGCATCGCGGCGATCCCCTCCGGGCTCAGGGCCTGGGCGGCGATATCGGCCACCGGCGTGGAGAGCGGGTACGGGGCGATCACTTTCAGCAGCACGTTGATCACCTCGGCGTTGGCGAGGGTGAAGCCGCAGCGCAGGCCGGCGAGGGCGAAGGCTTTGGACAGCGTGCGCAGCACCACCAGGTGTGGATAGTCGCTGAGCCAGCCGGCGAGCGTCGCCTGCGGGCAGAATTCAATATAGGCTTCGTCGGCCACCACGATGGCTTTGTTGCGGGTCATCTCCAGCAGGTCGCGCATCGACTGCGGGTCGATAATCTGCCCGGTCGGGTTGTTCGGGCTGCAGACGAAGACCACCTTCACGCCGTCCAGCCGCGCCTCGATGCCCGGCAGGTCGAGCTGCCAGTCGGCCAGCGTCGGCACGGTGCGGCACTCGACGCCGATGGTTTCGGCGCTGACGCTGTACATGCCATAGGTCGGCGGGCAGTAGAGCACCGCGTCTTCGCCGGGCTCACAGAAGGCGCGGATCAGCAGCTCGATGCCTTCGTCGGCGCCGCGGCTGACCAGCACCTGCTCCGGTTTGACCTCGGCGTAGCGGGCGTAGCTCTCAATCACGGCCTTCGGCTGCGGCTCCGGATAGCGGTTCAGCGTCTGTTCGGTAAGCTGGAAGGCTACGGCGGTAGGGAATTCGTTGGCGTTGAGCCAGACGTCGCCTTTGCCGCCCAGCCGGCGAGCGGATTGATACGGGGTCAGCGCGCGGACGTTGGCGCGGGCTAAATCTTCAATGCTCATGCTTGCTCCTTCAGGGCGGCAACGCGCAGCGTTACGGCGTTTTTGTGGGCGTCAAGGCGCTCGGCGGCGGCCAGGATCTCAATCGTTGAGGCGAGGGCGGCAAAGCCGTCGCGCGACAGCTCCTGCACGGTCATCCGCTTCTGGAAGTCGGCCAGGCCGAGGCTTGAGCAGGTGGCGGTGTAACCATAGGTCGGCAGGACGTGGTTGGTGCCCGAGGCGTAGTCGCCCGCGGATTCCGGTGACCAGTCGCCAAGGAAAACGGAACCGGCGCTGGTGATGCTATCCACCAGCTCGCGGGCCTGACGGGTCTGAATGATCAGGTGCTCCGGGCCGTACAGGTTGGAAATAGCCACGCACTGCGCCAGATCGCGGGCCACGATGATCCGGCTGGCTGAGAGCGCCACGCGGGCGGTTTCCGCGCGCGGCAGGGCGGCCAGCTGGCGCTCCACGGCTTCGGCGACGCGGCTGCCCATGTCGGCGTCCGGGGTCAGGAGGATCACCTGCGAGTCCGGGCCGTGTTCCGCCTGCGACAGCAGGTCGGAAGCGACAAAGTCCGGGTTGGCGCCGCTGTCGGCGATCACCAGCACTTCCGACGGGCCGGCCGGCATGTCGATCGCCGCGCCGTCCAGACGCTGGCTGACCTGGCGTTTGGCTTCCGTGACGTAAGCGTTGCCCGGGCCAAAGATTTTATCTACCTTCGGCACCGACTCGGTACCGAGGGCGAGGGCGGCGATGGCCTGGGCGCCGCCGACGTTAAAGATGGTTTTTACGCCGCACAGCTGCGCGGCATAGAGGATCTCATCGGCAATCGGCGGCGGCGAGCAGAGCACCACCTGCTGACAGCCGGCGATGCGCGCCGGCGTCGCCAGCATCAGCACCGTGGAGAACAGCGGCGCCGAGCCACCCGGGATGTACAGCCCGACGGAGGCGATAGGGCGGGTGACCTGCTGGCAGCGCACCCCCGGCAGCGTTTCGACATCCACCGCCTGCAGCTGCTGCGCGTTGTGGAAGGTCTCGATGTTTTTCACCGCCACCGCCATCGCCTGCTTCAGCTCGTCGCTGAGGCGTTCACCGGCGGCGGCGATCTCGGCCTCGCTCACCTGCAGCGCGGCGACGGTGGTTTTATCAAACTTCGCGCTGTATTCGCGCAGCGCCGCGTCGCCGTTGGCTTTGACGTTATCGAGGATCTCCGTCACCGTTTTACTGATGCTGTCGGAGGCGGAAATTGCCGGGCGCGTTAAGAGTTGCTGTTGTTGGTCTGCGCTACAGCCGTTCCAGTCGATGATTGTGTTGAAGCTCATGATTGTATTCCCCTGTGTGTCCTGTGACCGGCTGGCCGATTACTCCATCATTTTCTCAATCGGCAGCACCAGAATGGAGCTGGCGCCCAGCGCCTTCAGTTTTTCCATGGTCTCCCAGAACAGGGTTTCGCTGCTGACCATGTGCATAGCCACGCGCTGCTTGTCGCCTGCCAGCGGCAGAATAGTCGGCCGCTCGGCGCCCGGCAGCAGGGCAACCACTTCTTCCAGGCGTTCGGTCGGGGCGTGCATCATGATGTATTTCGACTCGCGGGCCTGAATCACGCCCTGAATACGGGTCAGCAGGCGGTCAATCAACTGCTGTTTGGCGTCGGCCATTTCGCCGTCGCGCTGGATCAGACAGGCTTTGGAGCGGTAGATCACTTCCACTTCGCGCAGGCCGTTGGCTTCCAGGGTGGCGCCGGTGGAGACGAGGTCGCAGATAGCGTCGGCGAGGCCGGCGCGCGGCGCCACTTCCACGGAGCCGTTCAGCAGACAGGATTTAAAGGAGATACCTTTTTGATCGAGGTAGCGCTTCAGCAGGTGCGGGTAAGAGGTGGCGATACGTTTGCCGTCCAGCGCCGCCGGGCCGTTCCAGGCTTCATCCACCGGAGTCGCCAGCGACAGGCGGCAGCCGCCGAAGTCGAGACGGCGCAGGGTGAAGTAGCGCGGGTCTTCGCCCTGGGCGCGGCGGCTGAGCAGCTCTTCTTCCAGCACGTTTTCGCCGATAATGCCGAGGTCGACAACACCGTCCATCACCAGGCCCGGGATATCGTCATCACGCACGCGCAGAATATCGATTGGCATATTTTCCGCCAGCGCAATCAGACGCTGGGTGTGCAAATTGACTTTAATGCCGCAGCGGCTGAGTAATTCGCGTGAATCTTCGCTTAAACGGCCTGATTTCTGAATAGCTATGCGTAAACGGGTGTTGTCTAACATTGTTCTTTTCCTCTGAATACCTGTCTGAATCTGTCCGAATTTGGTCCAAAAAAAAGCCCCCGGAAGTGAATCTTCCGGGGGCTCTCTGCGCGTTCATGCACCACTGGAAGATCCAAACGTCTTCCAGCACACATCGCCTGAAAGACTAGTCAGGATGATGGTGATGATGGTGGTGTTTAAATTGAACGCGGTTCATAAAAATTCTCTGTGAATGACTATGCATTTGATGTCCTTTAACCTAAACCACTTCCGCCGCAGAAAGCAAGGGCTTTTTTCTATCATTAATTCATTTCATATTGAGCGAAGAAATTGTCAGTTGCCGCTGGCTGGCGTAGCCTGTAATCAGCACAGCGAAAGAGTCAGGAGCCTGGGATGAAAAAGGTCGCGATAGTCGGTTTGGGATGGCTGGGGATGCCGCTGGCGCTGTCGTTGACGGCGCGAGGCTGGCAGGTCACCGGCAGTAAAACTACGCAGGATGGCGTGGAGGCGGCGCGGATGTGCGGGATCGACAGCTATCCGCTGCGCCTGGAGCCGCAGCTGGTCTGTGATACCGAGGACCTCGACGCGCTGATGAACGTCGATGCGCTGGTGATCACCCTGCCGGCCCGGCGTACCGGGGCAGGGGAAGGGTTTTATCTACAGGCGGTGCAGGAGATCGTCGATACCGCGCTGGCGTACCATATTCCGCGGATCGTCTTCACCAGCTCCACCTCGGTGTATGGCAACGTCAACGGTACGGTGAAGGAGAATTCCCCGCGTCTGCCGCAAACCGCCAGCGGACAGGTGCTCAAGGAGCTGGAGGACTGGCTGCACAACCTGCCGGGGACATCGGTGGATATTCTGCGCCTGGCCGGGCTGGTAGGGCCTTCCCGCCATCCGGGACGTTTTTTTGCCGGCAAGTCGGCGCCGGATGGCCAGCACGTGGTCAATCTGGTGCATTTGCAGGATGTGGTGGCCGCTATCGAACTGCTGCTGCAGGCCCCGAAGGACGGGCACATCTATAATCTATGTGCGCCCCGCCACCCTGCGCGCGGCCTCTTTTATCCGCAGATGGCCCGCGAGCTCGGTCTGCCGCCGCCGGTGTTCAGCGACAGCCCGGACGGCGGCCAGGGCAAGATTGTGGATGGCAATCGTATCTGCAATGAGCTGGGGTTTGAGTACCAGTACCCCGATCCGCTGGTGATGCCGATGGAGTGATCCGCCAGCGGTGATTCGCATACCGTAAGGGGGTAGCGATGAAACCACTGCTGGATGTCCTCGTGATCCTGGATGCCCTGGAAAAAGAGGGGAGCTTTGCCGCGGCGTCGGCAAAGCTCTTTAAAACACCCTCGGCGCTGAGCTACACCATTCACCGCCTGGAAAGCGATCTCAATATTCAGCTGCTCGACCGCAGCGGCCATCGCGCGCGCTTTACCCCCAGCGGACAGATGCTGCTGGAGAAAGGGCGGGAGGTGCTGCATATCGCCCGCGAACTGGAGATCCGGGCGGTTAAGCTGCAGCAGGGGTGGGAGAATAGCCTTCGTCTGGCGGTGGACAGCACCTTTCCCGTGGCGCTGCTCTCGCCGCCAATCGCGGCATTTTATCAACAACAGCCGCTGACCCGGCTGCACTTTACGCTGAACCCCTCCCTGCTGGACTGGCGGCCGCTGACTGACGGGCAGGCCGATCTGCTGCTGGGGGCGCTCGGCGAACCGCCGCCGCTGAGCGGTTATGACTATCTCCCCCTCGGCGAGCTGGAGCTGCTGCTGGTCGTTGCCCCACAGCATCCGCTGGCGCGACACCGCGCACCGCTAAGCTGGCGAACCCTGCGCCGTTACCGGGCGGTGGCCACCGGCGAGGGCGGGGCGCTACTCAGCGATCAGGAGACCCTGACGGTGTGTGACGCCGCGGGGCAGCTGGCGCTGCTGCGCCTGGGGCTGGGCTGGGGGTGCCTGCCGCGCTATCAGGTGCAGGGTCTGCTGGACAGCGGCGAGCTGGTCTGCATGACCGTGCGCGGGCTATCTCCTCGTCAACGCGCATGGATTGCCTGGAATGACGCCACCTGCGGTTTGGCTGGCAAATGGTGGCGGGAAACGCTATTAGCAAATAGTGCTATTTTTACAATTTATCATACGGAAACCGTATAGATATTAGCACGTTAAAAATTATGCTTACGCAATGAACTTCATAACATCTTGTCAACGCCATTGAATTTGTTGCAAAATATGCGGCCTGAAAACCAGAGACTAGCCGACGCTTTTTTTTAAAGTGTCGGTTATTTTTTTGGTCGAAAGACACATCATTCAATACCAAGAGGCCGGGCTTCGTACCGGATAGATATTTACTAAAAACCGACAGTCGTTGTCGCTGAGGAATAGAAAGAAATGGGGCAATTTTTTGCTTACGCGCTGGCGTTCACCGTAAAAGGGGATAACTATGTCGCATAACGCTACTCCAAATACCTCTCGCGTGGAATTACGTAAAACGCTTACGTTAGTTCCGGTTGTAATGATGGGCCTGGCCTATATGCAGCCGATGACGCTGTTCGATACGTTTGGTATCGTCTCTGGTATGACCGACGGTCACGTGCCGACGGCCTACGCCTTTGCGTTAATCGCTATCCTGTTTACTGCCCTGAGCTATGGCAAGCTGGTACGTCGTTACCCTTCTGCCGGCTCGGCGTATACCTATGCGCAGAAATCCATCAGCCCGACCGTTGGCTTTATGGTGGGTTGGTCCTCGCTGCTCGACTACCTGTTCGCGCCGATGATCAACATTCTGCTGGCGAAAATCTATTTTGAAGCGCTGGTGCCTTCGATTCCGTCGTGGGTGTTTGTTATCGCGCTGGTCGCCTTTATGACCGCCTTTAACCTGCGCAGCATTAAATCCGTGGCCAACTTCAACACCGTGATCGTGGTGCTGCAGGTGGTGCTGATCGCCGTTATCCTCGGCATGGTGATTTATGGCGTGTTTGAAGGCGAGGGCGCCGGTACGCTGGCCAGCAGCCGTCCGTTCTGGTCCGGTGACGCGCACGTGATCCCGATGATTACCGGGGCGACGATCCTGTGCTTCTCGTTTACCGGTTTCGACGGCATCAGCAACCTGTCTGAAGAGACCAAAGATGCAGAGCGCGTCATTCCGCGCGCGATCTTCCTGACCGCGCTGATCGGCGGCCTGATCTTCATCTTTGCCACCTACTTCCTGCAGCTGTACTTCCCGGATATCTCGCGCTTTAAAGATCCGGATGCGTCACAGCCGGAAATTATGCTCTACGTGGCAGGTAAAGCCTTCCAGGTTGGCGCGCTGATCTTCTCCACCATCACCGTACTGGCGTCCGGTATGGCGGCGCACGCTGGCGTGGCGCGTCTGATGTACGTGATGGGCCGCGACGGCGTGTTCCCGAAAAGCTTCTTCGGCTACGTGCACCCGACCTGGCGCACTCCGGCGATGAACATCATCCTGGTCGGCGCGATTGCGCTGCTGGCGATTAACTTCGACCTGGTGATGGCGACGGCGCTGATTAACTTTGGTGCGCTGGTGGCGTTTACCTTCGTTAACCTGTCGGTGATTTCCCAGTTCTGGATCCGTGAGAAACGCAACAAGACGCTGAAAGATCACTTCCAGTATCTGTTCCTGCCGATGTGTGGCGCCCTGACCGTTGGCGCGCTGTGGGTCAACCTGGAAGAGAGCTCAATGATTCTGGGCCTGATCTGGGCCGGTATCGGTCTGGTCTACCTGGCCTGCGTGACCAAAAGCTTCCGCAACCCGGTGCCGCAGTACGAAGATGTGGCCTAAGGCATAGCGTAGTGTGAATGAGAAAAGCCGGAGGGAAACCTCCGGCTTTTTTTTCGCTTGGCTCGGTGCGATATCTTTTGCCCGGCGGCGCTGCGCTTGCGCGGGCCTACGGTGATGGTTAACCTTCTGAAATTTAATGGTTATGTAGGCCGGGTAAGCGAAGCGCCACCCGGCAGAAGAGCTTATCCTGCCTGCACCATAACTTTCAGCAGCGTATCCAGCAGGCCGGGAAAACGGGCGTCCAGATCTTCCCGGCGCAGCGAAATCATGTTCTCCCGTCCCTGAGGCCGTTGCCAGATCACACCGCTGTCGCGCAGGACGCGCCAGTGGTGGGTCATGGTGGACTTGGCCACCTCCTCCTGGCGCAGGGCGTTGCAGCTCAGCTCGCTGCCGTCGGCCAGCGTACGAATGATCTCCAGTCGCAGTGGGTTACCGAGCGCGGAAAGGACATTTTCCAGGCGAATTTGTTCTCGTTCGGGGTGATTGGCGATCATAATAATCCTGTGTCGGCGGTGGCGCGGCGCATGGCAGCCGCAGCCCATATCGGCGGCTGGCGGCTACTATACCCAAACTCCGGTTCAGATACCACGCGCGCCGCCGCAACCTGCCCAATCGTAATGATAGCAAAAATAGTTCGAATATACTCGTACAGTTGTACTAAGATAGACGCAGTTAAATGAACTGCGGATCATTCCGACCGCAGACTGACCGTCAAAACGACTAAGGACGCATCATGCCCCGACCCATCCCTCTCGAACGTTATCGCAACATCGGTATCTCCGCGCATATCGATGCCGGTAAAACCACCACCACCGAGCGCATCCTGTTTTACACCGGGATGAGCCATAAGCTGGGTGAAGTACACGATGGCGCGGCAACCACCGACTGGATGGCCCAGGAGCAAGAGCGCGGGATCACCATTACCTCGGCGGCGGTAAGCTGCTTCTGGCCGGGGATGGACCGCAGCTTCGAGCCGCACCGGATCAATATCATCGACACCCCGGGGCACGTGGATTTCACCATTGAGGTGGAGCGTTCCATGCGCGTGCTCGACGGCGCGGTGATGGTGTATGACTCCGTCGGCGGAGTGCAGCCCCAGTCGGAGACCGTCTGGCGCCAGGCGAATAAATACCACGTTCCGCGGCTGGCCTTCGTCAACAAGATGGACCGCCCCGGCGCGGACTTCTTCCGCGTGGTGCAGATGATGATCGACCGTCTGAAGGCTAACCCGGTGCCGATTGTGATACCTATTGGCGCCGAAGAGCATTTCACCGGCGTCGTCGACCTGGTGAAAATGCGCGCCATCCTGTGGGATGACGCCACCCAGGGCATGACCTTTAGCTATGGGCCAGTCCCTGACGATCTGTTGGCGACGGCGCAGCAGTGGCGGGAGAAAATGGTATCGGCGGCGGCGGAAGCCAGCGATGAGCTGATGGATAAATACCTGGAAACCGGTGAGCTGGACGAGGCGGAGATCGTCGCCGGTCTGCGCCAGCGCACGGTGAAGGGGGAGATCCAGGCGGTGCTCTGCGGGAGCGCCTTTAAAAACAAAGGCGTGCAGCGCATGCTCGATGCGGTGGTGGAGCTGATGCCGTCGCCGCTGGATATTCCGGCGATACAGGGCGTTGATGAGCAAGGCCAGCCGGCGGAACGCCATCCGAGCGACGATGAGCCGCTGTCGGCGCTGGCGTTCAAACTGATGACCGACCCCTACGTCGGCCAGCTGACCTTTATCCGCGTCTACTCCGGGACGCTGAAGAAAGGCGATGCGGTGTGGAACCCGGTGAAGGGTAAGAAAGAGCGCATCGGGCGTATCGTGCTGATGCAGGCCAACGACCGTCACGAAGTTGACGAACTGCACGCCGGGGATATCGCGGCCTGCGTCGGTCTGAAGGATGTGACCACCGGCGATACGTTATGCGATCCGGATGCGGTGATTACCCTCGAACGGATGGAGTTTCCGGAGCCGGTGATTTCGCTGGCGATTGAGCCGAAGACCAAAGCGGACCAGGAGAAAATGGGCATCGCGCTGCAGCGGCTGGCGGCGGAAGATCCGTCGTTCCGTCTGCATACCGATGAAGAGTCCGGCCAGACGATTATCTCCGGCATGGGTGAGCTGCATCTGGAGATCATTGTCGACCGGATGAAGCGCGAGTTTGGCGTCGAGGCCAACATTGGCCGTCCGCAGGTCACCTACCGCGAAACCCTGCGCAAGAAAGTGACGGACGTGGAAGGCAAATTTGTGCGCCAGTCCGGCGGCAAAGGGCAGTATGGCCACGTCGTGCTGACCCTGGAGCCCCTGGAGCCGGGCAGCGGTTTCGTCTTCGAGGACGCCACCAAAGGCGGCGTGGTGCCGCGCGAGTACATCCCTTCCGTGGAGAAAGGGCTGCGCGAAGCGATGGGCACCGGCGTGCTGGCGGGTTATCCGGTGGTTGACGTGAAAGCGACCCTGACCTTCGGGTCGTACCACGACGTGGACTCCTCGGAGATGGCGTTCCGCATGGCGGCGATCTTCGGCTTCCGGGAGGGCGCGCGCAAAGCGGACCCGGTGATCCTTGAGCCGGTGATGCACGTCGAGGTGGAGACGCCGGAAGTGTACGCCGGGAATATTATGGGCGATCTCTCTTCCCGTCGCGGGATGGTGCAGGGGATGGAAGAGCGCTTCGGCAGCCAGATCATCCGCGCCGACGTGCCGCTGGCGGAGATGTTTGGTTATTCCACCACGCTGCGCTCGATGTCGCAGGGACGGGCAACCTACAGCATGGAGTTCCACCATTACGCGGAAGCGCCGCGTAATGTGGCGGATGAAATCATCGCCAGCCGCGCGAAAAGCTAAGCAACGTTCCCGGGTGCGACGCGAGGCGTCTTACCCGGGCTACTCTGGTACCAGCGCCCAGGCCCGGTAAGGCGAAGCCGCCACCGGGCAAAAAGGTAAGCGTGAACTGGGGACGCAATGCCCGGCGGCGCTGCTGGACTGCCCCCCAAAAGTTGGATACCCAACTGAGTTTGTAGCCCGGGTAAGGCGTTAGCCGCAACCCGGGAATTTCAGCCAATCAGACAATATCCTGTGCGTACTGCCACAGCGCCTTCAGCTGCGCCAGCTTCTCTTTATCATCCGCATACTGTTGATACAGCATCTGCAGCTCATCGGCATAGGCTTGCAAAAACTCTGGCGTAAACACCTGACGACGGTGCTCTAACCAGCGCTGCTGCTCATGTTCATCGAGCGTGCCGGGGAAGTTGCGCGCCCGGTAGTTAAACAGCAGGCGTTCGATACGCTTATCGGCGAAGGTAATATCCAGCGCCGGCAGATTGCGCGGTTCGGTTTCCAGCACGATTTTCATCGCCGCGCGGTCGGCATCGCTAAAGAACCCATTGTACAGCTGGGCGTCGACGTTTTCGGACGGCACGAACGGCTCGGCTTCGGCATAGACCGCCACCACTTTCTCCCGCACCTGCGGATTCGCCCGCAGCAGCTGGGCGTTCTCCAGACAGCGCTGAATGGAGATCCCCAGCCGGTCGGCATCCTGCGGGCGCAGGGTATTGGCCTGGGCCAGCACCGGACATTTATTTAAATGCACCAGCTTGATCGGCGCCGCCGGCAGATCGCCAAGCTCGGCGCGCGGGGTGTAAAGCCGCTCGCGCAGGGCATCGGCATCCAGTTCCAGCAGCGGCGCCATATCGCCCGCCAGATCGACCATAATCACCGCATTGCGGTTTTCCGGATGCCAGGCCAGAGGCGCCACCAGGCTGGTGTTGCCGCGCGCGGCGCCAAACATGCCGGAGACATGCACCAGGGGCTTCATCTGCGGCACGTCGATAAGCGTCGCCAGCTTGCGCTTATTGCGGTGGCTGTAGAGATAATCAAACAGCCGCGGCTGCCGGGTTTTCACCAGTTTCGCCATGGCGATGGTGGCGTATACGTCGGCCATCGCGTCATGGGCGTTCTGGTGTTCAATACCGTTGGCGACGGTCAGATGTTCAAGCCGGAAGCTCGGCAACCCTTCGTCATTCTCTGGCCAGGCGATCCCTTCCGGGCGCAGGGCATAGCAGGCGCGCATCACGTCGAGCAGATCCCAGCGCGAGTTATCGTGCTGCCAGCTCCAGGCATAAGGGTCATAGAAGTTGCGATAGAAGATATTCCGCGTCACTTCGTCATCAAAGCGCACGTTGTTATAGCCGACGATACAGGTTTGCGGCACCGTGAACAGATCGTGGATGCGGCGGGCAAATGTGGCCTCATTATCCCCTTTGGCCAGCGCTTCCTGCGGCGTGATCCCGGTGATCATCACCGCCTGCGGCTGCGGCAGGTAATCGTCAGCGGGTTTGCAGTAAAACACTTCGGGCTCGCCGAGCACATTCAGCTCCGCGTCGGTGCGGATGGCGGCGAACTGCGCCGGCCGGTCGAGGGAAGGGCTGGTGCCGAAGGTTTCATAATCGTGGAATAAAAATCCGGGCTGGTTGACGCTATCTTGCATAGTCTGTTCATTATCCGTGGTGGCGTGCGACCGGTATGGTAAACGATTTGCCCGGTCATCAGAAGGGTCGCGGCAAGCAACTTCCTCTGCTGTGTCATATTTTCTTGCAATTAAACCCTGATATGAAACGCGAAGTTCCGTAAAAAGGACGGCGGATCTGTAAATCTAGAGGATATGCCGTTGAAAGGCCGTTTGTTTATTGCTGTATCTTTGCTCGCTTCGAGCGTTTCCTGCGCATTTGCCGTCGACTTACCTGCTACGGTCGCGCCGCCTTCCATTCAGGCTGGCTCCTGGGTGCTGATGGATTACACCACCGGTCAGGTCCTGACCGCGGGTAACGAACATCAGCAGCGCAATCCTGCCAGTCTGACCAAACTGATGACCGGCTACGTGGTCGATCGCGCCATCGACAGCCATCGTATCACCTTTGACGATATCGTCACCGTGGGTAAAGACGCCTGGGCGAAGGGCAACCCGGTGTTCGACGGGTCATCGCTGATGTTCTTAAAGCCAGGGGATCGCGTCAGCGTCCGCGACCTCAGCCGCGGGCTGATTGTCGACTCCGGTAACGACGCCTGCGTCGCGCTGGCCGACTATGTCGCCGGCGGCCAGCCGCAGTTTGTCGCCCTGATGAATCAGTATGTCGAAAAACTGCACCTGCGGGACACCCATTTCGAAACCGTCCACGGCCTCGACGCTCCGGGCCAGCACAGTTCGGCCTATGACCTCGCGGTGCTCTCGCGGGCGATTATTCATGGCGAACCAGACGTCTACCACATGTACAGCCAGAAAAGCCTGACGTGGAACGGGATCACCCAGCAAAACCGTAACGGTCTGCTGTGGGATAAAACCATGAACGTCGATGGCCTGAAAACCGGCCACACCTCGGGGGCCGGGTTCAACCTGATCGCCTCGGCGGTGGATGGCCAGCGCCGGCTGATCGCCGTGGTGATGGGGGCGGACAGTCCGAAAGGCCGCGAGCAGCAGGCCGCTAAACTGCTGCACTGGGGGCAGCAGAACTTCGACACCGTGCAGGTGCTGCAGAAGGGGCAGAAGGTCGGCACCGAGCGTATCTGGTACGGCGATAAAGAGCAGATTAAGCTCGGCACCGATCAGGATTTCTGGTTAGCCCTGCCGAAGGCGGAAGTGTCGCGCATTAAAGCGAAATATGTGCTGGATAAGAAGGATCTTGAGGCGCCGATCGCCGCCAATCAGCGGGTTGGCGAGATTTCACTGTATGACGGCGACAAGGTGGTGGGGCACTATCCGCTGGTCACCCTCGAAAGCATCAATAAAGGCGGAGTGTTCTCGCGAATGAGCGATTACCTGCATCACGAGCTGTAACCACGCCAACCGCCTCTTTGCAGGCGGTTTTTTTTCGCCTGTCGCTCGTGCTGGCGGGGCGCCTGTTTTTACAGCGGTGTGGTGGCGACTCTGTGAATTCGCGCACATACTGAAGGGGGATCTCCTGTTAAATTAACTGTATATTCATACAGTTATTTATCTCCAAAGAAGGCAAGATGAACTACAGCATCACCACCCTCGGCAAGAAAACCATCGCCGGTTTCCATCTGGTCGGGCCCTGGGATCACACGGTCAAGCAGGGGTTTGAGCAACTGATGATGTGGGTTGAGAACCACCAGGTGCCCGCCCGCGAATGGGTGGCCGTCTACTACGATAACCCGGAGGAAGTGCCGGCGGAAAAACTGCGCTGCGCGACAGCGGTCACCGTGGATGAGGATTATGTCATTCCCGCCAACAGCGAAGGGGTGATCCTGGCGGCGATTGCCGGCGGGGATTACGCCTGCGCCCGCGCGCGGGTGGTGGATTACGACTTCGCCACCCCGTGGATGCAGTTTTTTGACAGCCTGCAGCAGAGCACGGCGTATCGCATCGCCCCCCAGCCCTGCTTTGAGGTCTATCTTAACGACGGCAACCACGACGGCTACTGGGATATCGACATGTATGTTCCCGTTGAGCGCGTCGCGTCGTAGCGGTTTACCCCTGTTCCGGACAAGGTTTTTTACATTCCCGGCATGCTCCGGGCGAAAAAGCAGTTACAATTGGCCTTTTCGTTTTGCCGGAGAGGGTTGTGCGCGCTGATAAATCACTCAAGCCATTTGAGATCCGCTTGTATCGCCATTATCGGGTGGTGCATGGTGTGGGGATTGCGCTGGCCTTTGTGCTCACTTTTTTGCTGGTGCGGCTGCTGAACGTGCCTGAGGGAACCTGGCCTCTCATCACTCTGGTGGTGGTGATGGGGCCGATCTCCTTCTGGGGTAACGTCGTGCCGCGGGCGTTTCAGCGTATCGGCGGCACGATCCTCGGTTCGGCGCTGGGGCTGGTGGCGCTGAAGCTTGAGCTCATCTCTCTGCCGCTGATGGTCCTCTGGTGCGCGGCGGCGATGTTCCTCTGCGGCTGGCTGGCGCTGGGCAAGAAACCCTATCAGGCGCTGCTGATCGGCATCACTCTATCGGTGGTGGTCGGGGCGCCGCCCGGCGATATGCATACCGCGCTGTGGCGAAGCGGCGACGTGATCTTCGGCTCGCTGCTGGCGATGCTGTTTACCGGCATCTGGCCGCAGCGGGCGTTCATCCACTGGCGCATCCAGATGGCCAGCTATGTCACCAACTTTAACCGCCTCTACCAGGCCGGCTTCTCGCCAAATCTGGTGGATCGACCGCGGCTGGAAAAGCATCTCCAGCAGGCGCTGAACGACGTGGTTAAAATGCGCGGGCTGATCACCCCCGCCAGCAAAGAGACGCACATCCAGAAGGCGATCTTCGAGGCTATCCAGACCGTCAGCCGCAACCTCGTCTGCATGCTGGAGCTGCAGATCAACGCCTGGTGGGCAACGCGTCCGGGTCACTTCGTGATGCTCAATGCGCACACCCTGCGGGAGACGCAGCAGATGACCCAGCAGACGCTGTTGTCCATCGCCCACGCGCTGTACGAAGGGAACCCTCAGCCTGTGCGCGCCAACAATGAAAAGCTGACTGAGATCGTCCTCGAACTGCGCCAGCTGCTGAAAGAGCAGGGTGATGACGGCCTGGCGGAAACCCCGGTCCATGGCTATGTTTGGCTCTCAATCGAACTGGCGCGCCAGCTGGAGCTGCTCTCGCATCTGATCTGCCGCGCGTTGCGCAAATAAACATCAGATGCACCGGGTAACCACATGGGTTGTTTCGATTCAGCAGCGTTTAGGGTTATGATAAACGCAAAGGAAAAAACATTGTCATCAGCGGCTGCTAGCAGTTATGTTAGCCCTATAACGCAGTCGCTTTACGAATCCGAATCTCAATTATTAGGGGTGTAAAAATGGAAACAACTAAGCCTTCTTTCCAGGACGTACTGGAGTTTGTTCGTCTGTACCGTCGTAAGAACAAACTGCAGCGTGAAATTCAGGACGTTGAGAAAAAGATCCGTGATAACCAGAAGCGCGTTCTGCTGCTGGACAACCTCAGCGACTACATCAAACCGGGCATGAGCGTGGAAGCCATCCAGGGCATCATCGCCAGCATGAAGAGCGATTACGAAGATCGCGTTGATGATTACATCATCAAAAATGCCGAGCTGTCTAAAGAGCGCCGCGACATCTCGAAAAAACTGAAAGTGATGGGCGAAGCCAAAGTCGAAGGCTAAACCCTGCCGGTCCGGCGGCGTTAAGCGTCGCCGGGCTGTTCCGCGTTTCCCTCTTTTCCCTGCTTTTTTCTGCGAAAACTTTGTTCCGGCAACTGCCTCTCCTCACCGACACTTTGCTATACTGGCCCGCGAAAAACGTATTGATATCGGAAAGGTTTCTCTCATCCTGGCCGGGCATCTGACGCAGCGGCGTCAGGGCGATATCTCAACACCTCTCACCTCTCCGACGATCGATTCGCCAGAAGACAAACTCAGGTGCTGACCGGGCGCGACAGAACTCTTCCGCTGCTTTCGCCGACAGGAGTCAACCTCACGTGATTAAGTCATTCTTTGCTGCACTCTCGTTTATCAGCCGCCTGCCGGTCCCGGCGCGGTTATCTCAGGGCCTGGAGATCGAACAGTACCAGCGCAGTATCGTCACCTTTCCGCTGGTCGGTTTACTGCTTGGCGCCATCGCCGGCGCGGTGGCGCTCCTCCTGCAGCCGTGGTGCGGCGTCCCGCTGGCGGCGCTGTTCGGCGTGCTGGCGCTGGCGCTGCTCACCGGCGGATTCCACCTTGACGGGCTGGCTGATACCTGCGACGGCATTTTCTCCGCCCGCACCCGCGATCGGATGCTGGAGATCATGCGCGACAGCCGGCTGGGCACCCACGGCGGGCTGGCGCTGATCTTCGTGCTGGTGGCGAAAGTGCTGGTGGTTGGCGAGCTGCTGCTGCGTGATATCCACCCCATCGCAGCCCTGGCGGCGGCCTGCGCCGTCGGTCGCGGGATGGCGGTGCTGCTGATGTATCGTCATCGCTATGCGCGGGAAAAGGGGCTGGGCAATCTGTTTATCGGCAAAATTAGCCTGCAGCAGACGCTGGTGACGATGGCGATGGCGATCGCGCTGGCCACCGCCCTGCTGGGGCTGCAGGGGCTGCGCGCCGCGCTGATCACCCTGGTGCTGATCTGGGGTCTGGGATGGGCGCTGAAGCGAACCCTCGGCGGGCAGACCGGAGATACCCTCGGGGCGGCGATTGAGCTGGGCGAATTACTCTTTTTACTGGCGCTGCTGTAAGGCTTGACGCCAACGGTGAGGAACTGAATGGAAACACTTTCGGCGTTACTGGCTGCCATTCCGCAGCCCGATGTGGCGGCCATGGCGCGCGCTCAGCAGCATATTGATGGCCTGTTAAAGCCGCCCGGCAGCCTTGGCCGTCTGGAGACGCTGGCGGTGCAGCTGGCCGGTCTGCCTGGCTTGCAGGGGCAGCTGGCGCTGGCGGAGAAAGCGATTGTGGTCATGTGCGCCGACCATGGCGTCTGGCATGAAGGCGTGACCCCTTCGCCGCAGGTGGTGACGGCCATTCATGCCGGCAATATGGTGCGGGGCAACACAGGCGTCTACGTGCTGGCGGCGCAGGCCGGGGCCAGGGTGCAGGTGGTGGATGTCGGCATCGATGCCGACCCGCTGCCGGGCCTGATTAACCTCAAGGTGGCCCGCGGTAGCGGGAATATCGCCCGGACGGCGGCCATGAGCCGCCAGCAGGCGGAGACGGTGCTGCTGGCCAGCATGCAGCTCACCCGCCAGCTCGCTGCCGACGGGGTGAAAGCCTTCGGCGTCGGCGAATTGGGAATGGCCAATACCACCCCGGCCGCAGCGACGATCAGTGTCCTGACGGGCAGCGACCCTGACGCGGTGGTGGGCTGTGGGGCTAATCTGCCGCTGGCGCAGCGGGGCCATAAGGTGGCGGTGGTGCGCCAGGCGATAGCCCATAATCAGCCGAACCCGGCCGACGGGCTGGATGTCCTGGCGAAGGTGGGGGGTTACGATCTGGTGGGCATGACCGGGGTGATCCTCGGGGCGGCCTCCTGTGGCCTGCCGGTGGTGCTGGATGGCTTCCTCTCCTATGCCTCTGCCCTGGCCGCCTGCCGCATGGCCCCGTCGGCGCACCCTTATCTTATTCCTTCACACCTGTCGGCGGAGAAAGGAGCGCAGATCGCCCTCGACGCGCTGGGTCTGCGGCCGTATCTCGATATGGACATGCGCCTGGGAGAGGGCAGCGGCGCCGCGCTGGCGATGCACCTGTTGGATGCCGCCAGCGTGATGTACAACCAGATGGGAACGCTGGCGCAGAGCAATATTGTGTTGCCCGATAGCGCGCCGTCATCCTGATGGTAAAGCGCATCGTCCCGCGATGGGGGCGATGCGCCGGGTTTACAGGGCCTGCTGCCAGACCGTCTGGGGCAGGAGATAAACCTTCGCCGGGGCGCGCATGCCCTCGGTGACAATATGGCGGATGCCGCTGGTCATCACCGCGAGGGTGACGTCAAAGGCGTTCAGGCTATCGCCGAAGCCAGCGGTCAGATTGAGCATTGAACCATTGGCCAGCAGATAGACGGTTTTGTCGGCCATGCGGTAGGCGTTGATATACGGCATCACCTCTTCCTGGGGGTACTGGCGCAGGTACTCGCCGTCGATCTCTTCCGCCACGTGGCCGACGTTAAGGATAAATACTCCCGCTTTCGCCCGGTCCAGCGCCTGGCGATTAACCACGTTTTTACCGCCTGTCGCTGTGGCCACCACGTCCGCCGAGGCGATTGCCTCCTGGAGGTCCACCACGTGCCAGCCGTCGTAGGCCGCCTGCAGACGGCGGGCAGGATCGATCTCCGCCACCATCACCTGACCGCCAAAAGCTTTTGCCGCCGCCGCGACGCCCTGGCCGACCAGGCCGTAGCCGATCACCAGCACTTTTTTCTCATGCAGGGTGAGGTGAGTGGTCTGGAAGAAGGTGTGCCAGGCGGTGAGACCGACCATATGGCGGTTGTGCAGCCCCTCTTTGACCGGCAGATCGTCCCAGTTAAAGATCGGATAGCCTGGCTGAATATCCCCCAGCCGATTGACGCCCGAGCCGGTGGCTTCCAGACCCGCCACGATGTTCCCAAACTCGCCGCGCTGGTGGAGCAGGGTGGTGATATCGGCGCCCATCTCGCACAGGTGAGTGGGCTGCCAGGCAATCGCTTTTTCCCATGACTGTTGCCAGTCGGCATCGCTCATATTGCGCCACGCGCAGGCCTCGGCGCCGCGCTCCACCAGCCAGGCCACCACGTCGTCCTGCACGGTGGTGGGGTTACAGGTGGTTAAAAAGACCTGAGCGCCCTTGTCGAGGATCCCCTGTACCAGCGGGATCATTTTCATGTCGAGGTGCATACAGCAGGCCAGACGCACGCCGCTGAGGTCGGGCAGCGCGGCGACCTGACGCAGGGTACGCGGCATATTCTGGCTGGCCCATGCCACTTCTTTCGCTAAAGAGATTTTATTATTCACTGGGTTATGACCTTCAATTCGCAAAAGGGGTATCCCCCTGACCGAAAAGGGATTCTATCAGCCCCCGCGAGAATTCACAGCACAATGCCGTCGGACATCGCCGCGCGCGCTATCCCCTGCGAAAGACAGGGTTGTTAATTTAAGGTTAAAAAAAGAAAATAAAATATAAGTAATTCCTATGATTTGAGCGATGAAGCGATGTTGAGTGTTATTCCTGCGGGGATATTTTCACGGCTGCGGATTTTCCTTGGCCGCCTGAAGCCGCACGCGCTGCCGGTGGCCCGCCGGCATATCGTGCTGGGATCCATTGGCGCTGGCACCGGACTGGCGGTGACCAGCATGTTCAGCCACTGGCTGCTCGGCGAAGTCAATCTGTGGTTTATTGCCCCGATGGGGGCCTCGGCGGTACTCCTGTTTGGCGTACCGAGCAGCCCGCTGGCGCAGCCGTGGTCGATTGTCGGCGGCAACGTGCTGTCGGCGCTGATCGGTGTCACGGTGGGTATGCTGGTCCCCGATGCGGCGCTGGCCTGCGGTCTGGCGGCGGCTCTGGCCATCGCCGGGATGTATTTTCTGCGCTGTCTGCATCCCCCCGGCGGCGCGGTGGCCCTGACGGCGATCCTCGGCGGCGCCGGGGTGCACAGCGAAGGCTATCACTTTGTGCTGACCCCGGTGCTCCTCAACTCGCTGATGCTGGCGCTGCTAGCTATTGTGTTTAATAACCTGGTTGGCCGCCGTTATCCGCATCCGCTGGCGGCGGAGGAGGTCAAATCCAGGGCGGTGCCGCTGGGTATTTCGGTCACCCGGGAAGATATTCACGCCGCGCTGCTGGAAGGCCAGTTCCTCGACATTGATGAAGACGATGTCCAGGAGTTGCTGGAGAATATCGAGCAGCAGGCGCGGCAGCGTATCGCGACGGCAGCCCGCCGCTAAGGGCGTACTGCGGGCTGCGGGTTACAGATCGCCGGTAAGATACTGCGCGACCCCGCGGCCAAAGCTCCAGTCGCCTTTCTGGTTACTGATAATCGACACCATCAGATCATCGCCGCTCAGGCCGCAGTGTTCCGCCAGCTCCTCCTGCAAAATGGCGAAGAAGCGCTGCTTCTGCGCCTCGCTGCGCGGGCTGGTATAGACCCGCACCACCACCAGATCCCGCGTGCGGGTCAATCCGAGGCCGGTATCTTCAATCACCATATGATGGGCTTTGTTTTCATGAACAATCTGGTAACGGTCGCGTTCTGGTACCTCGAAGGCGCGCAGCACGGCGCGATGGGCGGCATCCAGCAGGGTTTTGACCTCCTGTTCCGTACGGCCTTCAATCAGGTCAAATGTCAGTAATGGCATGCAGGTGCTCCTTATCGTTAGGGAATAATGATGGGCTCAACAAGATGCTAGCCGATGCCGCCGCCGGCAAAAACCGCTATAGTTGAATACATTGTTTTTACTGGTGAACAATCACATGAGCGAGAGTCGTCCGGAGAGTTACTGGCTCCATCTGTACTGGCTGACGGTGCTGGAAGAACAAAAAAGCTATACCCGGGCCGCGGAAAAGCTGGGGATCAGCAAGTCGGCTATCAGCCAGAAAATCAGCGAGCTGGAGCGGGTGACCGGTAAAACCCTCGTCCATCGCACCACCCGCAGCGTGAGCCTCAGCGACGACGGACTGCGGCTGGTGGCGGAGCTCAACGAGCCGTTTGGTCAGCTGCGGGATATTTTCACCGGCGCCTGCGATGAGGGCGGGCCGCTGCGGGGAACGCTGCGCCTGACCGCGCCGGTGGCCTTTTCCCGCCAGCAGCTGGTCCCGGCAATCGCGCCTTTTTTGCATCAGCATCCCCAGCTGCATCTGCAGCTTGAGGTCACCGACCGGCTGGTCTCTCTGGCCAGCGAAGGGTTCGATCTCGCCATCCGCCACTGTCGGCGCGAGGCGCTCCCGGATACCCATGTCGCCTGGCCGCTGTGTCACACCGCGACGCTTACCGTCGCGTCCGCCGACTATATTCGCCGCCATGGCCGCCCGGAAACCCCCGAAGATCTGCGCCACCACCAGTGCCTGACCTATCCCCGTGGGCCACAGCGCCCGCAGTGGACGTTCGCCTCCCGTCACTCGCCCGATGCTCGGGTGACCATCAACGTGCAGGGGCCATTCGCCACCAATAACAGCGAGTCGCTACGTGATGCGGTGCTGGCGGGGCTTGGGGTGGCGCTGTTGCCGGATTTCAGCGCCCGGGAGGCCATTGGCCGCGGGCTGGTGCAGGAGCTGCTGCCGGCGTGGCAGCCGGTGGAGGTGTTTGCCGACCGGCTGTACGTCATCCGGCCCTATACTCCGCGCGTGTCGCGCGCGGTGGAAACCTTCAGCCGCTACCTGAAAGCGACCTTCAGCGAGACGCGTCCAGCTCCTGCGCCAGCGCCTCGCTAAAGCGGGGCAGCAGATGGCGCTCGCCGGGAAGCAGCTGCGCGAGAGTAACGGTCTTGTCAGCGCAATAGACCCGCTCGCTGCCGAGCTGCGCTTCGAAGGCGTTCGCCGCCTGATGCGCCGCGCTCAGATCGGCGTCAATAAGGATCACCGCATGGGCCAGCACCACGTGGCCGCCGCCCGCCGCCAGCGGCCGCCAGTACTGGGCGGTACCGACAATCTTGCGCGCCTCCGCGCCTTCTCCGCAGGCAAGATTATACCGTCCATCGCAAAAGGAACCGTTTACCGCCCGGGGGTGGCTGGCAACGCCGAAGCGCGCGAGGGTACGCTGCAGCACCGCGCACAGCGAATGATAGATCGGTTCGGCGGCTTCGCCGAGCGGCTGCTGCACCGGCCAGGCGAGGCTAAGGTTGATAATGCCCGGCCCCTGGGGCACCAGACCGCCGCCGGAGCGGCGAAGCCATACCGGCCAGCCGCGCGCGGCAAAATGCGCGCTGACCGCCGGCAGATCCGTAAACTGACGATAGCTCCCCGGCACCACCAATCCCTGCGGCGCCTGCCAGAGCTGGGCGACGGCCTCGCCGGCGCTGGCTTTAGCAAACAGCGGCTGTTCGGCCTGGGTGGGATCCTCGCAAAACTGCAGCGCCAGCGAGGAGGGGGAAAAACGGCGAGGCCAGCAGTCGGCCAGGGTTAACTGAGACATGCATTCTCCTTACCGGAGGGCGCGGGTTACGCCCTCCGCTGGTGGGTCAGTCGACGGGGTGCTTTTTCATCAGCAGCGCGGTGAGCGCTGACAGCAGGCATCCTGCGGTCAGATAGAGGGCCACGCTGTGCCACGATCCGCCGGAGAAGGTGACCAGCGCCGCGGCAATAAACGGGGTAAAGCCGCCGCCGACCACGCTCGCCACCTGGTAGCCGACGCCGGCGCCGCTATAGCGATAGCTGGCGCCGAACAGCTCGGTAAACATCGGCTGCTGGACGCAGACCACCATATCATGGGCGATATTGGCCAGCATCAGGGCGAAGAACAGGATCCAGAAAACGGACTGACTCTCCAGCGCCATAAAGAACGGGAAACCGCTCAAAGTGCCGATCAGCGCCCCGGTGATATAGATCCGCCGACGGCCAAAGCGGTCTGCCAGCCAGGCGAAACAGGGGATAGTCAGGCAGCTAAGACCGCCCACCAGCAGGCCAATGTTGAGAAACAGCTCGCGCGGCAGGCCGAGGTTTTGCGTGGAGTAGTTGAGGGCGAAGGCGGTGACGATATACATCGTCAGCAGTTCACACAGCCGCAGGGCGATAATCAGTAAAAACGCTCCCGGATGGCGAAGCAGCGCTTCCACTACCGGTAGCCGCTTTTTCATCTGCGGCGCGTTGTCCTGGCTCTGCTGCGCTTCAAACTCCTGCGATTCCGCCATGCCGTTACGGATCCACAGCGCAATAAGGACCAGCACCACGCTGAACAGGAACGGTAAGCGCCAGCCCCAGCTGAGGAACTGCTGGTCGCTGGTCAGGCTGCTAATCAGCGATACCAGCCCGGTAGAGAGCAGGAGGCCGACGCCGTAGCCCACCTGCACCCCGCTGCTGTAAAAGGCTTTTTTCCCCTGTGGGGCATTCTCCACCGAGAGCAGCGCCGCGCCGCCCCATTCGCCGCCGACGGCGAATCCCTGAACCGCTCGCAGGAACACCAGCAGCACCGGCGCCCACCAGCCGATCTGGTTGAACGAGGGGAGCAGGCCGATGCAGGCAGTGGCGATACCCATCATCCAGACGGTCATCATCAGCATCCGTTTCCGCCCGAGGCGATCGCCGAAGTGGCCAAAAATAATTCCGCCGAGCGGGCGAAAAAGAAACCCAACGCCGAAGGTGGCAAAGGCGGCAAGCGTTCCCATCGCCGGGCCGATTTGCGGGAAAAATTCGCGGTTGAACACCAGCGCGGCGGTAATGCCATAGAGAAGAAAATCGTACCAGTCGACCACCGCGCCGGCAAAACTACCCCAGGCCGCCCGCCGGGCCCGATGTAGTGAATCTGGCGCCTCGCCGGGCTGCACGCTTATTGTTGAATCCATACCCTGTCCTGTCAGTCACGTACTTCGTTGTTATTGGAATGAGACGCTTTTACCGTTGCGTCTGCTCTGAGACTACCGCGCAGCGGCCGTGGAGGAAAGTAGTTTGCCTGCTAAGCGGGGGAGATGGCGCAAAAAAGAATCGATGGGAAAGGCGGTCGAAATCACACCCTGGACTTAACATTCTGGCAATTTGCCATCCAGCTTATACTTTTAATTAAATCAACGGATAACAAAGATGGACACCTTTTAAGAATCGACGTAAATGGTTTACACTTAACGTGTCTCCCTCTCTGGAATGGTGAGTAAAATGCGTCTACTTCTTGCAGTTTTATTTTGTTCTGTCATGTTGCCTTCTGCTTATGCTGAAAAACTGCCTGCGCCGACAGGAAAACCTGTACTGACCATTTCCGGAAAAATCGGAAATATGAATGTCGGCGACAAGGCCGTTTTTGATCTCGCAATGCTGGAAAAACTGGGGATGAAGACGATAGAAACCACCACCCCCTGGTACACCGGCAAGGTTCGTTTTGACGGTATTCCCCTTAATAAACTCATGGATTTAGTCGGCGCGAAAGGCACATCGGCCCGCGTGCTGGCGCTGAACGACTACACCACCATTATCCCGATTGATGATTTTTATAAATTCCCGGTCATTATGGCGTTAAAAATGAACGGTCAATATATGCGCATTCGTGATAAAGGCCCGTTATTTATTGTCTACCCTTACGACAGCAGTGCTGAATTACAGAACCAGATCTATTATTCCCGATCGGCCTGGCAAGTTTCAAAGATGATTATAGAATAAGGGTTGGATCTTGAATCGAATACTCACGGCTATTATTTTGTCGTTATTTGTTGTCACCGGATATATTACTTATCTGGTGCATGAGCGACAAAGTGAGTTGCAAAAATTTACCCGCTATACGGACTCGTGGTCAATGTCGCAGATGGTGTCGGAATATATGCGGCTGGAGTCTCGTCTGGCGGGAATGGCGATTGGGGCCGAAGGGGCGGACCACGATGAGGTGCGCCTGCGTCTTGAGATCATGATGAGCCAGATCGAGCTTCTGCAGGAGGGCGATCTGGGTAAATTTATCAATAAAAGCGAGCAGCGGAAGACGGTGGTTGCGACGCTGATTCGTAATCTTCATCTGCTCGATAAACAAGTTGATACCATGACGCCGGAGCAGGTCAGACAGATCCTGCCGGTGTTAAGCGAGCTTGATGGTCCGCTGACCTCAATGGCCGCCGCCACCCTGACGCAAGATATCAATATCGTTAATATCACCCATGATAAAATCCAGCATCTCTATTATATCTACTCGGTGATCTCCATTCTGCTGATCGCCATGTGTATAACTCTCGGTCTGCTGATGCTCCGACAGAATAATAATCTGCGTCGCGCCCATGTTCGTATGAAAACGCTGGCCAACGATCTGCAGGCCTCGAAAGAGAAGCTGCAGGTGCAGAACCGCCGGCTGCAGTACGACGCCTACCATGATTCGCTGACCGGTATGCCCAACCGTCTCTCTTTCTGGCAGCGGCTGCAGGAGATCGTCAACCAGGTGCGTCCCTATAAGGGATGCGCCGTGGTGATGCTTTTCGACCTCGACAGCTTTAAGGATGTGAACGATACCCTTGGCCATGATGCTGGCGATAAGCTGCTGCAGGATCTGGCCAGTCGCCTCTCTTTTTTCCGCAAAACCTCCGAGACGCTGTATCGCCTTGGCGGTGATGAGTTTGCGATGCTCTCCTACGATCTCACTGAAGAAATGGCCCTTGAGCGGGCCAATGTTATCCGGGAGAAGATCAGCCAGCCCTATCAGATCTACGATGCGCAGATTAATATCGACGCCTGCATTGGGATCGTGATCTCTGACGGTGAAAGTCGTACCGATTATCTGTACAAGTGCGCCGACCTCGCGCTGTATGAGGCGAAAAAAGAGGGTAGCGGCCATGTGCAAATCTTCCGGCCGGGGATGCTGCAGCGCCTGCAGGAGAACAAATCGTTTGAAGACGATCTGCTGCAGGCCCTGGCCCATGACGAGTTCAAAGTCTACTATCAGCCGATCGCCGATACCGTCACGCGCGAAATCTACGGCTATGAAGCGCTGGTTCGCTGGTTCCATCCGGTGCGCGGCGCCGTGCCGCCGACGGTGTTTATTCCGGTGGCAGAGAAAATCGGTCTTATTAATGCCCTTGGCGAATGGGTGCTGAAAACCGCCTGTGCCGAAGCGGCCAGCTGGGCGACGCCGCTGAAGGTCTCGGTCAACGTTTCACCAATTCAGTTGATGAATACATCGCTGACCGACACCATTATCGAGGTGCTGCATCAGACCGGCCTCGATCCGCGACGTCTTGATCTGGAGATCACCGAGTCGGACGTATTCAATGAGAACACCCGTTCGCTGGAAATTCTCAGCCAGCTGCGCGAGCAGGGCATTCAGATCTCCATCGATGACTTTGGTACCGGCTATTCTTCCCTGTCCCGTTTAAGCTACTTCCCGTTCGATAAAATTAAAATCGACCGCTCGTTTGTCATCAATATTCCGGAACAAAAAGACGATCTGGATATCGTCCGCCTGATTATCAGCATGGGAAAGAGCCTGCATATGCGCATTGTGGCGGAAGGTGTAGAGACCGAAGAGCAGTTGGCTTCGCTGCAGGCGCTGGGCTGTGACCTGGTTCAGGGATATTTAATCGGCAAACCGAGTCCGCTGCGCTAACAAATTTTTAACGTGTCTACTTTTATTCTCCCGGGCGATTTCAGGATCCTGAAATCGCCTTTTTTATTTTCTCTTAGCGCTAATCCCTGCGAGGTATAAAAAGGAGTAGGCGTAAAATTCCACAACAAAATAATATCCTTAACGTTTAAAAGGGGTATATGATATGCATCATATAGGCTATTTCTGAACGTCGCGTTTGAGACGGTAAAGTGAGGCACAATTATGCAGCGAATCATTATTCCCACCCATTACGTTCACACCCGCAGCACGCCGCTGTGGACCAAAGAGACCGCCCCGGCCTCTATCTGGCGCCGCCATCTGGATGCCGGCACCCGGCAGGGCGTCTACCCTCGTCTCTCGGTGATGCAGGGGGCGATCCGCTATCTCGGCTATGCCGATGAAACCAGCCCCGAGCCCGTTGAAACCCTGACTATTGAAGCCGGCCAGTTTGGCGTCTTTCCGCCGGAGAAGTGGCACTGTATTGAGGCCCTCTCAGAGGACACGGTTTTTAATGTCGACTTTTATGTTGATCCAAAAATTCTCATCGAGGGATAACAAGAGATGACCAGTGAAAATAAAGGTTATACCTTAGCGCTAGAGAATGGCCGACTTCACCAGAAGCAGGAAAAAATATTTCTCAAACCAATGGTGTTGTATATTCCACAGCAGGCGGTGGAGGCCGTTAATGACCTGCTGAGCAAGTTGCCGGACGACAGGGAAGAGGGGGAGTTTCTGTTGACGGTCACCAATAACAATAACGGCGTCTCGGTTGATAAAACCTTTTCCTCGCTGGCGGCGCTGCGCGACCCGCTCACCGCCGCTGATACGGTGAAGGATCTGATCAATATCGTTCGCGGCTACGAGTCCGATGAAGAGACCAACGTTTGCGGCTGGTAAGCCCGCTACTCTTCCGCCGGATGGCGACCGTCACCTAATGCCATCTGGCCGACCAGCCACTCCCGCAGATTGATAATATCCGCCCGCTGCGCCGCAGCCTCGGTGGTGACCAGGTAGTAGCGGGCGCCAGGCAATGCGTTGCTGAACGGCGCGGATAATACGCCGCGCTGCAGCAGATCCCGCGCCAGCAGTTCGCTGGCGATCACCACTCCCTGACCGGCCACCGCCGCCTGCAGGGCATGGGTCTCATCGCTAAAGGTTAACCCCGCATCAATATTCAGCGTCGGCGGTCCATAGCGCCGACGCCAGTTCTCCCAGCTCGGCGAATCAGCTGGCACGCGCCGGTTGGCAACGTGAAACAGCGTCACCCGCTGCAGATCTTCAGGCCGGCTGAGGCCCAGAGTCGGGCTGGCGACCACGATAAAGCGATCCTCATACAGCAGCGTGCAGTACAGGTCCGGCTCCGGCGTTTCACGATAGCGAATCGCGGCGTCTACCGTGCCCAGATGCAGATCCACTCGTTCGACGCTGGTGTGTAGCCGCAGGTCGATAGCCGGAAAGCGGGCGGTGAAATCCGCCAGCCGCGGCACCAGCCAGTGGGTGAGAAAATTGGAGGTGGTGGTGACGGTTAAGGATGGCGGCTGACGGGCATGAGCGATCTGGACGACGGCCTGTTCCAGGGCGCTAAAGGCGCGTTGGGTGGCGGCGTAAAGGATCTCGCCATCAGCGGTCAGACTGACGCCCTGCGCGCTGCGTTCGCAGACCCGGCACTCCAGCACCGACTCCAGCAGTTTAATCTGATGGCTGACCGCCGTCGCGCTGACGCCGAGCGCCTCGGCGGCCTGTTTAAAACTGCGGTGGCGGGCGACGGCATGAAAAGCGCGTAGCGCCCCCAGCGGCGGCAGACGGGGCGGTCTCATGGCTGAGTTTTTCTCATCTATGGCTGAAAACTATGCGTTTGTGTAAAGCGATATTGTGGCGATAGGCTACGGGCATGTAAAGACAATGACATGAATTAAATTCATGCAGCTTCGCCTGTCAGGAGTCAACTATGCACGTTGTAAGCCGCTACACCGCCGCGGAAGCCGCGGCAACGATCGACCCCCGCGGCCGCGCTATCGCCCTTAGCGTGGTCATCGCCGCCGGGGCCTTGCTGTTAATCATGCCCCCGGTTATCGGGGTGACCGGCACGCTGAGTCTGCTGACGGCGCTGATTGCGGCCTTTGGCGTCGGGTGGGGATTCACTCGCGGACAATCCTGGCTTTATCGCTCACCCCTGGCGGCGACGCGCTGGGCCTTTCTGCTGTCAGCGGCCGGCTGGCTGCTGGCGCTGGTGGCCTGGTATGGCGGGCAGGACTGGCCGGCACTGCTGCCGGGCGTGGCGTGCGGTGGGGCGGGAGCGGCTGTCGCCTGGCGCATTGCGGCGGGTAGGACGGCGCTGCCGGGGATGCGGGTCAGCGGCGCCACGGTGCTGAGCGTAGCTATTGCCATCGCGGCGACGCTGCTGACCTGGCATACTGCGGGAGGAGGACGCCATGGCGTCTGCTTTGCCTTCGCCGTGCTGCTTGACTGGGCGCTGCTCGGCGCGCTGATGGTGCGGATCCGCCAGCAGGAGAGTGCGGCCTGATACCAGACGCGGTCTGGTCCAGGATCGGCGAATCAAGCGAGACAGGGTAAGTTGTCCCGCCCGGCGTTAAATATCTTCTACACTGTTACAGGCATCACATTCCTGTGCGGTCGGCACTCCTGCCGGCCGCCGTCGGCGTTCAGCCCAGGCACGGGCCTGCAGGCTGGTTATCCTGAAAGAGGAGTCTGTAATATGGCATTTGTCACCACCCAAGACGGCGTCAACATTTACTTTAAAGACTGGGGACCAAAGGAAGCTCAACCGATTGTCTTTCATCACGGCTGGCCGTTAAGCGCTGACGACTGGGATAACCAGATGTTATTTTTCCTTGCCGAAGGGTTCCGGGTCATCGCTATCGATCGTCGGGGTCATGGCCGCTCCGATCAGGTTAGCGAGGGGCACGATATGGACCATTACGCGGCGGACGTTTCGGCGGTGGTGGAGCATCTGGATCTGCACAATGCGGTCCACGTCGGGCACTCCACCGGCGGCGGCCAGGTCGCCCGCTACGTCGCCCGCTACGGTCAGCCGCAGGGGCGGGTGGCGAAGGCGGTGTTAATTAGCGCCGTCCCGCCGCTAATGGTGAAAACCGAGCAGAATCCGGGCGGGACGCCGATCGAGGTGTTTGACGGTTTCCGCAAAGCGCTGGCGGCGAACCGCGCCCAGTTCTATCTCGACGTCGCCTCTGGCCCGTTCTATGGCTTCAATCGTGATGGAGCAGAGATATCCCAGGGGACGATCCAGAACTGGTGGCGACAGGGGATGATCGGCAGCGCCAAAGCCCATTATGAAGGCATTAAGGCGTTTTCAGAGACCGACCAGACGGAAGACCTTAAGTCGATCACCTTGCCGGTGCTGGTGATGCAGGGAGATGACGACCAGGTGGTCCCCTATAAAAATGCGGCCATCCTGCAGGACAAGCTGCTGCCGAACAGCCAGCTGAAAATTTATCCTGGCTTCCCGCACGGGATGCACACCTCCCACGCCGATACCATCAACGCCGATCTGCTGGCGTTTATCCGCGCCTGATCTGCCCTCTTTGCCGGGCAGAGTGCCGTTAATGGCATTCCGCCAGCACCCTGGGCGCCAGTCGCCTGGGGCGCGCCGGTTGACGTGCAGAGGAAATCTGCTTAACTCATGGGGTACCTGACGACTATTTTCCCCTCGCAGGATAAAACGCCGGGTTTCTCTGCGGAAACCCGGCGGAATTCTGCGCAAGAGACAAGTGAGAGACAATGAAATTAGCCGGACTTCATCCCGACGAGCAGCGTCGCCTGCAATCGCTACGCTCTTCCGGGCTGTTGAATAGCGGAAAAGAAGAACGCTTCGATCGCCTGACCAGGCTTGCCCGTTCGCTGTATAACCTGCCGGTGGCGTCCATCAGTCTGGTGGGGGAAGATCTCCTGCATATCAAGTCCTGTGCCGGTCTCGATGTGGACACGGTGCCGAGAGATATTTCATTTTGCGCCCATACCATTCTGCAAACCGACCCGCTTATCGTCAACGACATGCAGCAGGACGAGCGCTTTCACGATAACCCGCTGGTCATTGAGGCGCCGTTTATCCGCTTTTACGCCGGGTATCCGGTGCAACTGCCGGATGGCGCGACCGTCGGGTCGTTCTGCCTGATGGATCACCAGCCGCGATCGTTTTCCGCCCATGAAATGCAGATCTTAAGCGATCTGGCGGCGATCGTGGAGGATGAGTTCAAGGTGCTGGATGCGGCAACCTCGGATGAGCTGACGGGACTGTTTAATCGCCGGGGGTTCCTCACCCTGGCAGAGTATGCCCTGCTGACGGCCCAGCGCCGCCATGAGCCGGTGAGCCTGGCGTTTGTCGACCTCGATCGCTTCAAGCACATCAATGATACCTGGGGGCATGAAGAGGGCGATCGCGCGCTGATCGCCATCGCCGACTTGATGAAAGCGGCCTTCCGCGAGTCCGATATCCTCGCGAGGCAGGGGGGGGACGAATTTATCATTCTGTTCGCCAATACCAGCCGCCACGATGCCGCGACGGCGATGGAGACGCTCAGCCACAACGTGGCGCGTTTCAACCAGCAGGCGGCCAATCCCTGGCAGCTGGCGTTCTCCTGGGGCTGCGTCGAATACGATCCCGCCAGCCATCCCAGTCTCAACGCGCTGGTGGCCACCGCTGACCGCCTGATGTACCAGGCGAAGCAGAAGCAGGGACGCGAGCGCCGTTAATCCTTTGCGGCGGTGGCCTTCAACAGGTACTGCTGCGCCTGCTGCCGCTTCTGCGCATAGCTGCTGAGCAGCGCCTGCTGCGATTTCCCTTCGTTATCGTAAAACAGGCCGCCTTCGTCGGCGATAAAGCAATAATGCTGTTCCAGCTGGTTTATCACCCAGTCAATGCGTTGCAGGGTGAGTAAGGTACAGGACTGACCATGCAGGTCGTCTTCAATATCCAGCACATGTGAGCGAAAGGCCTCTACGGCAAACAGCCGGCTCAGCGCGGCAGGGTCCGCCAGCGCCGACTCCCAGCGCGCCGTCAACTGCTGAAAGTGAGCCTGCACCAGCGGGTCAGCGCGCCGGGCGCGAAGCCAGACGAGCTTCCGGCGGTAGCTTTCGACCGCCAGCCGCTTCATCTCGCGATATTGCGCCAGCTGCTGTTCGGCGTCAGGGAGCCGGGTCATCAGCCAGCTAAAAAAGAAGCGAGTCTCAAAACGTTCGACAAAGTGGAACAGCGGGTCGGCCAGACCATTGCTGTTGAATTCTCTCAGCGGGTCGAAGGGATACATATAGCCAAAATCGAACAGCCATAGCTGCTCCTGCCGGTCCACCAGCAGATTCCCGCTACAGAGATCCCACTCCATCAGCCCCTGTTCTTCGCAGGCTTCCAGAGTAGTAAATAGCTGGGCGATCAGCGGCGGGGTCAACTGGTGTATCGGCTCGCCATCGATCCAGGGGGAGAGCAGGATGCCGAGGCGATAATCGGCATACAGCGTTGGGACGATGTGGGTGAAGCGCGGCGCGGTGACCGGGTCATCCTTCAGCTGTTGTAATGCCTGCCGACGCTGTACCTCATTTAAAAACGACAGCTGGCCGTTGAGGTTGGCAACGCCGGCGACGGCGCGACGTTTCTTTAAATTGTACTCCTTGCCGGCGATGCGCAGACGATAAACCTCGCCGGTCAGGCCTGAGCCGTATACCTGCACCACATAGGGGGAATCGGGGCCCAGTGCGGCGAGGGTCTCCGGCGGCAGCGGGCAGTGGCTGACGTTGCCGACGATAAGAGGTTCCCCGCTGCGATCGAACGCCTGCTGTTGCTGTTGTCTGAGGTTCATGGTGCCTCCGGGTATAACGTTAGACAGAGTGGATAATCCACGCTATCTCACCCGCAAACGGTAGTGAATTCATCCTACTGGCAGGCGCTTTTTCAGGCTGAGCTGGGGTGCGTTCACGGAGGACACGCGGGGCGTAGGGAGGCGGTAGGGAAAGGCAAGCGTCTGGAACGCATACCTGACGTCGTTGTCAACGAGGTGCTTGCCAGGCTGGATGCGATGCTGAGTTAACGTCAGCGACGCAAAAAAGCAAAAAGCCTGCTCGAAAGCAGGCTTCTTAAATTTGGCTCCTCTGACTGGACTCGAACCAGTGACATACGGATTAACAGTCCGCCGTTCTACCGACTGAACTACAGAGGAATCGTGTGGAGTCGTATCTTAGCGGCGAAAAAACTTTTGTCAAACATCAATTCGCCTGTTCAGGTGCAACTGCCGCTTACATCGACAATTTGTTGTCATTTCCGACAATTATTACGGAAAATACTTTGCAGGATATCCATTTCTCAATCATCATTTGAAATGTTGTTTCAACATTTCTCACTAAGGTCTCTCTTGAACGTCACCTCCGCCGTACGCCAGGCCGTCGAACGGACATCCTGGTTTAAAAAACGTCAGCGTTATCGTGTGCTGTACTGGCGCGAAATCAGCCCTCTCGCTGTGCCCATTCTGCTGGAAAATGCCTGTGTGCTGCTGATGGGGGTGTTGAGCACCTTCCTTGTCAGCTGGCTGGGAAAAGAGGCCATGGCCGGGGTGGGGCTGGCCGATAGCTTTAACATGGTCATCATGTCCTTCTTTGCCGCCATCGATCTGGGTACCACGGTGGTGGTGGCCTTTAGCCTCGGCAAGCGCGATCGGCGGCGGGCGAGGGCGGCCGCGCGCCAGTCGCTGGCCATTATGACGCTGTTTTCCATTTTGCTGGCGGGGGTGATCCATGCCTTTGGCCAGGAGATTATTGATTTTGTCGCCGGCGATGCCACCGCCCAGGTCAAGGACCTGGCGCTGACCTATCTGGAACTGACGGCGCTGAGCTACCCGGCGGCGGCGATTGCGCTGATCGGCAGCGGGGCGCTGCGCGGCGCCGGCACCACCAAAATCCCGCTGCTGATCAACGGCGGGATGAATATCCTCAATATCTTAATCAGCAGCGTGCTCATCTACGGCATCTTCTCCTGGCCGGGGCTGGGGTTTGTCGGCGCCGGGCTTGGGCTGACCATTGCCCGCTATATTGGCGCGATAGCCACGATCTGGGTGCTGATGGTGGGCCTCAATCCGGCGCTGCGGCTGTCGCTGAAGGGTTACTTCAAACCCTTTAACTTCGCCATTATCTGGGAGGTGATGGGGATCGGCATCCCGGCCAGTATCGAATCTGTCCTCTTCAATGGCGGCAAGCTGCTGACCCAGATGTTTGTCGCCGGGATGGGCACCAACGTTATCGCCGGCAACTTTATCGCCTTTTCGGTGGCCTCGCTAATTAACCTGCCGGGCAACGCCCTCGGCTCCGCCTCGACGATCATTACCGGCAAGCGGCTGGGAAAAGGGCAGATTGGTCAGGCTGAATTCCAGGCCTGGCACGTATTTTGGCTGTCGACGATTATTCTGACGCTGATCGCCTGGGGCAGCGCCCCCTTCGCCGGCTTTATCGCCTCGTTCTACACCCATGAAGAAGATGTAAAAGAAGTGGTTAAACAGCTGCTGTGGCTCAACGCCCTGTTTATGCCGATCTGGTCGCTGTCGTGGACTTTACCCTGCGCTTTTAAAGGCGCCCGTGACGTACGCTACACCATGTGGGTGTCGATGCTCGGCATGTGGGGCTGCCGGGTGGTGGCGGGCTATACCCTGGGCATCGTGCTGGGGATGGGGGTGATTGGCGTCTGGTTAGGGATGGTGCTCGACTGGGCGGTGCGCGGCGTGCTGTTTTATTTCCGCATGGTGAGCGGCCGCTGGCTGTGGAAATATCCGCGCGTGAAGGCTTCATCGGAGGAAAGCTGAGCCGTTTGCGAGGCTAAACGCCATTTTTTGCGCAAAGTGAAGAATAATTCGGCAAACGATTCATTTTATTGAAAACAGGCTTTGACAGCGCCGGGCGTCATCGATAATATGCGCCCCGTTCACACGATTCCTCTGTAGTTCAGTCGGTAGAACGGCGGACTGTTAATCCGTATGTCACTGGTTCGAGTCCAGTCAGAGGAGCCAAATTTAAGAAGCCTGCTTTCGAGCAGGCTTTTTGCTTTTCTGTCTACCGCCTTTCTTCCGTGGACAAACACCGCCGGGTCGTTTGTTTCGCTTCTCCGGACGCTGACGCTCCCTGGCGGGTAACGTCAGCGTTTATCTCACGATTCCCACGTCATCGACGATTAACGGAACGGCGGCTCGTTGAAGGTGCGCAGCTTACGCGAGTGCATGTGATCTCCCTCGGCGCGCAGCAGGTCAATCGCCCGGATGCCTATCTGCAGATGCTCGGAGATAGCGCCCTCGTAAAAGCGGTTAGCCTGGCCGGGGAGCTTTATTTCACCGTGCAGCGGCTTGTCCGAGACGCAGAGCAGCGTGCCGTAGGGGACGCGGAAGCGATAGCCCTGGGCGGCGATGGTCGCACTCTCCATATCGATAGCTACCGCGCGGCTGAGATTAAAGCGCAGCGCCGAAGCGGAATAGCGCAGCTCCCAGTTACGGTCGTCGGTGGTGACCACCGTCCCGGTACGCAGCCGCTGCTTAACCTCTTCGCCGGGCATCCCGCTCACCTGCTTGGTGGCGTCGTAGAGGGCGCGCTGCACTTCGGCAATGCTGGGGATCGGAATATCTGGCGGCAGCACCGCATCCAGTACATGATCGTCACGCAGATAGGCGTGGGCCAGCACATAGTCGCCGATGGCCTGGCTTTCGCGCAGGCCGCCGCAGTGGCCGATCATTAACCAGACGTCCGGCCGCAGTACCGCGAGATGATCGCAGATGGTTTTGGCGTTAGCCGGGCCGACGCCAATGTTAATCAGGGTGATCCCTTTGCCGTCGTGGGTGATCAGATGCCAGGCCGGCATCTGGTGCTTCTTCCACGCCAGATCGGAAATGGCCTGTTCCGGCGCTTCGGTCTCGGCGGTGATCCAGATCCCGCCGGCGCAGGAGAGAGCGATATAGGGGCTGTCGGGATCAAGGATCTGGCTGCAGCCCCAGCTGACGAACTCATCCACGTAGCGGGTATAGTTGGTGAACAGCACGTAGGGCTGGAAGTGTTCTGCCGGCGTGCCGGTGTAGTGACGCAGACGCGCCAGCGAAAAATCGACGCGGCGGGCGTCAAAGTGCGACAGCGGATAGAACTCGGTGGGATGGAACAGGCCATCCGCGGTCTCATCGCCAATTTGTGACAGCTCGGTGGTAGGGAAATAGCGCGTCAGACCGGCGCTCATCGAGCGGTCGAGTGTCAGGGTGGAACCATCTATCACGTAAGGATAGGGGATCTCATGCTGCGACAGCTCGACGCTGATATGCGCGCCATAGTCCTGGTACAGCAGGGTCAGCTGTTCCAGCAAATAGTTGCGGAACAGTTTCGGATTCGTAATGGTGGTGGTATAGCAACCGGCATGGGTGAAACGTCCCCAGGCGCGCGTTTTGAGGGCTTTATGATCGGCGCCGTCCCAGGAGACCGACAGCTGCGGATAGACAAAAAGACCTTCCGCGCGGGCTTCGGTATCGGGGAGCGTATTATGGTCGATATAGTCGCCGATGGCTTTGCGTAACGCCGTGACCGAGGCTTCATAGCGTGCTTCCAGCTCGGCAAGCGCTTGTTCCGGGGTCAGACTGGCGGCCTTGATATTCATGATTCGCTCCTTGTTTCAGGTCTGCTGACATTCCCGATAGTATGTCACAGCGGGAAAAGGGCGAAGGAGAATTTATCTGTCAAATGCGACGATACTCAGACCATAACCAGTAAAGGGAGCGGGCTCGTGTTATTTGCCGGCGTTTGTCCAACGCTCGCTGCTATAATGAGTGGCGTTGCGGATCTTCAAAGTTTGCGTCGGATTATTATTCAGACAATAGCGCGCATCGGCCAGCGGAGTGAGTTTATCCCCTTCCCGCAGGCGGAGGCGACAGGCTTCAATCTCTGCGATCATCTCCAGCGCACCGCTCTGAAGCACGACGCGGCAGAGGCTGGCCGAAGCGTTGTCCTGTACTTTTTTTACCCACCACTCCATCTGTTTTTTATCCTCTCATAGCGACATGTGCGTCGATAATTCATGTTTCTTAAAAATCTGACAATAAGATTATCCCCTTGGTTTATGCAGTGTTTAAAAATACGCAACCGATTCTTGATCTGTGCGCTAGGTTTTTTTATGCCGGGGGGCAATGATCTGCCGGGTTTAATTTGCAGGAAGCGATGACTATGCTGAAAAGCAGTCCGTGAGAATAGCCTGTCAGGAAGAGGGCTGGTAAGTCCGGCTACGCAATAAATATAAGAGAGAGCGTCATGAAGCATCTATTTCGACACTGGCGAACGTCGGGCGCCGTTATCGGCTCACTGCTGAAAAAAGGGAGCATTGCGGTACTGGCGCTGCTGGTGGTCTTTCTCGCCGGGCGGATCTATGAGTCCCAGCGCGGCCCGGCCCTGCATCGCTGGCATACCTGGAGTGGCAACGAGATGTCGGCCGAAGAGATCGACCAGGCGACCTTTGCCCAGTATCTGGCGCGGGAGAAGACGATTTTCGCCGATCTCCAGCGTGAGGTGACAGAGGCTTTGCCGGAGGAAGATAAAACCCCGGTCAACCGCTTTTATCGTCACAGCCGGGTCTGGCCGGGGCAGTTTAAGCAGGACTGGAACCGTTCTTTTGTGCTGCTGCCGCTGGGCAAGCCGCGCGGCGGCGTGGTGCTCCTCCATGGCCTGACCGATTCGCCCTACAGCGTGCGCTATCTGGCGCAACTCTGGCAGCAGCGGGGTTATGTGGCGGTGGTGCCGCGTTTGCCGGGACACGGCACCGCGCCGGGGGCGTTAACGGCGGTTGACTGGGAGACCTGGCTGGCGGCGACGCGTCTGGCGGTACGCGAAGCGACCCGCCTTGCCGGGGCGGACGTGCCGCTGCATCTGGTCGGCTACTCTAACGGCGGCGCGCTGGCGCTCAAGTATGCCCTCGATAGCCTGGAGGATAGCCACCTGCGTCAGCCGCAGCAGATCATTCTGCTGTCGCCGATGATCGGCGTGACCGCGTTTGCCCGTTTCGCCGGCCTCGCCGGGCTACCGTCCGTCTTCCCGGCGTTCGCCCGCGCGGCCTGGCTGAACGTGGCGCCTGAGTTTAATCCGTTCAAGTACAACTCCTTTCCGGTCAAGGCGGCGAGACAATCGTGGTTATTGAGCCAGGCGCTGCAGCAGCAGATTATCCGCGCGGCCCGGCAGGGCGAGCTGAAAGCGCTGCCGCCGATCCTCACCTTTCAGTCGGTGATGGATTCCACGGTCAGCACCCGCGCGGTGGTGGAGTCCCTGTATCGTTATCTGCCGGATAACGGCAGCGAGCTGGTGGTGTTCGATATTAACCAGGCGGCGGATCTCCGGGTCCTGTTTCGCCCTGCGCTCTATGCGGCGGTGAATACGCTGCTGCCCCCGGCGCCGCGGGCCTATACCACCACGGTGGTGACCAACGCGACGGCACACACGCTGCAGACCGTCGCCCGGACCACGCTGGCCCAGGAACGGGAAGAGCATCGTTATCCTTTACACCTGGCCTGGCCGGCGGATATGTACTCTTTGTCGCATGTGGCGGTGCCGTTTCCCCTGAGCGACTCGCTGTATGGTCGCGAGCCGGACGAGAAGAACCGCTACGGCATTAGCCTGGGCACCATTTCACTGCGCGGAGAGACCGGGACGCTGAGCGTGGGGCTGGAGACGTTAATGCGCGTCACCTCCAATCCATTCTTTCCATGGATGATGACGCGCGTCGATGAGCGCATCGCCTGCGGCGAACAGGCGGCGGTGGCGGCCTGCCTGAAAGCGCAGACCAGAGCAGAGGCATTAAAACAGGATCAGGTGCAGAACGGTACGCAGCAGGATACCGACGATCGCCGCGGGAGCCACGAAGCGGAACAGGCGGACAAACCGTGAGCTGATGCCAAGAAAAATGCCGATACCGGGAAGATCAAAGGTCTGGATCAGTAGACCTGCCGAGGCGTTGACCTGGTCCACGGTGACTTTGCCCTGCTGGATCAGCTCGGAAATGACGCCAAAGTAGGCGGTGCCCCCGGCAACGCACTTCACCAGCGCCGGTAGCACAAAGTTCTGCGGGATATGCAGCCAGCTGAGAAGCGGCTTCAGCAGCTGCTGCAGCAGGTCGATAGCCCCGGCGCCCTGCAGCAGCCCGACGATGGTTAACGACAGGATCAGCATTGGCACCGCGCCGAGCGCCAGGCGGATGGCGTCGGAGCCGGCGCTGTTAATCACGGCCAGAATTCCCTGGCTGTTCTGCTCGGCGTTCGGCAGCGCTTCCGCGCGGGGGCTCTCGGCGACCGATAAGCGCCGTCCGGTGACGTGCCAGGCGACGGCGGCCGCGCACAGGCCGCCGACCACCGAGATAACGATCGAGGCCAGCCAGTGCAGACCAAAAGGGGTAAGAGGATAGAAGACGTTGCCTTGCCCCATGGCGAACACCATGGCCAGCGTGGCGGCCATTTGTCGGTCCGAGACGCCGCGTTTATCCATAATCGACAGCGTGGCGAGCGGGGCGGCAAAGCTGACAAAGTTAATCTGGATCAGGGCGAAGGCGCTCATCCCGGTTAAGCCGAAGGGCTTCAGCAGCGGGGCCACCCAGCGAACAATCACATCGAGGATACCGCGGACCTCAAGGTATTTCATGATGATCAGCATGATCACCATGATCGGCAACAGCGTATACAGCGCGACGTCAACGGACGACTTGCCCGCCGCCATAATGATGCTTATGACATCCATTTACTTTTTTACCACTCGCAGAGCTATTCGTTCGCGTCATCATAATCCCGTGGGGAAGGAAATGATATGCCTTGATCCCTCTCGGGATCCGGCGCCGCACGGGCGCCGGGAGAAGAGGATTACTGACCGATATTGACCAGCGTCCGACCATGAATATTATTGCTGAGGAAATCTACGGCATACGCTGGCGCCTGCTCCAGCGTGATTTCAGTGGCCGCCTGCTGGTAGTAGCTCTCCGGCAGAAGCTGGGCCAGACGCTGCCAGACGGCGTCGCGTTCAGCGGTCGGCACCATCACCGAATCCACCCCCTGCAGACGCACATTGCGCAGAATAAACGGCATCACGGTGGTCGGCAGATCGAAGCCCCCGGCCAGACCGCAGGCGGCGACGCAGCCGCGATATTGCGTTTGCGCCAGCACTTTGGCCAACACCGGGCCGCCAACGGTATCCACCGCGCCCGCCCACAGCTGTTTCTCCAGCGGACGGGTCTCCGCGAAGTCGCTGCGCGGCAGGATCGTATCGGCGCCCAGCTGGCGAAGGTAATCGTGTGTCGATTCCCGGCCCGATACGGCCGTCACCCGGTAGCCAAGGGCTTTCAGCAACACCACGGCGGTGCTGCCGACCCCGCCGCTGGCGCCGGTGACCAGGATATCCCCGCTATCAGGGGTGACACCCGCACTAACGAGAGCATCAACGCATAGCATCGCGGTAAAGCCGGCGGTGCCGATGATCATTGCCTGGCGCGCGCTGAGCGTCTCCGGCAGAGCAACCAGCCAGTCGCCTTTAACGCAGGCTTCGGTGGCCAGGCCACCCCAGTGGTTTTCGCCCACCCCCCAGCCGGTGAGGATCACGGCCTGGCCGGGAACAAAGCGCGGATCGCGGCTTTCTTTCACCTGACCGGCAAAATCAATGCCCGGCACCATCGGAAACTGACGGATAATTTTGCCTTTGCCGGTGATCGCCAGAGCGTCTTTATAATTGAGACTCGACCAGTCGATGGCGACCCGGATGTCGCCTTCGGCAAGAGCGGGCAGGTCGATATCTTTGACGGTGGCGACGGTGCGGTTGTCGATCTGGTCCAGAACTAATGCTTTCATGACAGAGTATTCCTCGTCGGAAGGGGGTTATCGGCGCTAGCGCCGTCCTGTGCAGGTGTTTTTGTTGTCATACTGTGCGCAAAAAAATCCCAGTACTGGTTAAGCGGTGCGGCAGACTGGACCAGCCTGGCGCGCATCACCGCGCCTTCCCAGCCGATCCAGAACACCTGGGCCAGCGCCTGCGGTGAGGCGTCGCTGGCGATGGCCCCGGCTGCCTGCGCTTCGCGCAGGCAGCGCGCCACGCGCGACTCCCATGCCGCCAGGATAGCCATCAACCGTTGGGGAAACGTCTCGGGTAACAACGGGGCTTCCTGCAGCAGGTTGCCCACCAGGCAGCCGCGGCGAAACTGGAATTTCTCCATTCCCTGACCGGCATGACGCACAAAGGCCGCCATTCGTTCCAGCGGCGGCACGGCGTCGTCCAGCAGGAATTTATCTAATTTATGCGCAAAGAAGTCGCCATAGGCGGCAAGCACGGCGAGGCCAAAAGCCTCTTTGCTTTTAAAGCAATGATAAAACGACCCCTTTGGCACGGCGATATTCTTGATCACCGCATCAATACCCGCCGCGAGATAGCCCGTTTCGGTCAGCACTTCAAGGCCTGAGCGAATCAGCGCCTGACGCGTATCGTCAAACTGGCGATCGACCTTGGGTGGACGGCCGCGGCGGGGCTTCAGGACGGTGGAGGTATTGGGATTCATGATTTAGACCGTGTGGTTTAATTGTTTGTCAGGGTACGCCCAATTCAGGGGGAGGGCAAGCATTGCGCGTAGCGTAAGGCTGGCTGTCCAATCATCCTGAAATGGGGGGGCGTTAAGAATTATTTATCGCAAATACGTGGTTCGCACTGCCGGCGGGGGCACGAAATATAACTCTGCCGGGTATATTAGACTGGTCATTAATATCCATATTCACAATGCATAATACGAATTAATAATATTGGGAATATATAAACAGCGGAGGGCTGGAGCGGTTGAGTGGTTTTGTCCATGTGAAGAGGCTAATTTGCGAAGTCCCCGGTCGACAGTCCTGTGAGGACTTCTCCCCGGAATGCCGGCCGGCGATGATTTGCAGACGATAGCGGATTGACAAACGCGGCTTGATAAAAGACATTGTCACCCCTGATCCGGCACCGGTTGCCACCTCAGTTTAAATATTATCGCCGGCAGACAATGACGTCTGTCTTAAATTATCGGTGACTGGGTAAATAATCTGTTACCGAAACAACACCTGCGAAAAAGGATTAACAGCCTGATGTACAGAATGAATATTGCCGTCAGAGGAGGGGATGAATGTCGCTAATTGCTATCGTGCTGGTCTTTATCATGGCCATCGTGGTGACCGTGTTCCTGTCCCATCTTCTGCCCGTTAAAGTGCCGCTACCGCTTATCCAAATCGCCGCGGGCGCCGCGCTGGCCGCCAGTGGCTTTCAGGTCGATTTTGACCCGCATATTTTTTTACTGCTGTTTATCCCGCCGCTGCTGTTCCTCGATGGCTGGCGCATCCCCAAAGACGCTTTTTTCCGCGATATGAAGCCGATTTTATCGCTGGCGATAGGCCTTGTGATGGTGACTATTCTCGGTATTGGCCTGTTTATTCACTGGCTGATCCCGGCTATCACCGTGGCGGCAGGGTTCGCCCTCGCGGCTATTCTGTCGCCTACCGATCCGGTGGCGGTATCGGCAATGACCGCCAGCTCGCCGCTTCCCTCAAGGATGGCGCATATTCTCGAAGGGGAGTCGTTGTTAAACGATGCTTCAGGCCTCGTCGCCTTTAACTTCGCCATCGCCGCGGTGCTGACCGGCAGCTTCTCCCCGGGAGACGCGGTGGTGAAATTTTTCCTGATGGCCTTCGGGGGCATCCTCAGTGGCCTCGTGGTGGTGTGGGTCACCGGCAAATGTAATAACTTTCTGGTTCGGCGCACCCGCGAGGAGCCAGCCATCCAGATCCTGATTAGCCTGCTTATCCCTTTCGCCGCCTATTTGCTGGCCGAGGCGTTCCATGTCTCGGGCATTCTTGCCGCCGTCGCCGCCGGCATTGCGATGCATTATGAGCAGCTGTCGGGGCCCCGGCTTCCGGCGACGCGCATGAAAAGCAGCGCGGTATGGTCCATGCTGCAGACCACCCTCAACGGGATGATCTTTCTGATGCTGGGCGAGCAGCTGCCGCGCATGCTCAGGACGCTGCCGGCGGTAGCCAGCCAGGCCGGCGTCTCTTCGCCCTGGTATCTGCTGCTGTACGCCGTGGCCATCACCCTGGCGCTTGGTCTGATGCGCTTCGCCTGGGTATGGCTGTCGATGAAGCTGACAATTTTTCGCCGCAAACGTCGAGGCAAGGCCATCACCGTCCGTCCACGCTTCAGTATCCTCGCCGTCATGGCGCTGGCGGGAGTGAAGGGCTCTGTGACCCTCGCCGGTATTCTGACGCTGCCGGTGGTGCTGGCAGATGGTTCGCCGTTCCCGGGCCGTGAACTACTGATCTTTCTTTCGATGGCGGTGATCCTGATGTCGCTGGTGGTGGCGGCTATCGGTCTGCCGTTTATGACCCGTTATCTTGCCGATGATCTACCGCATGACACCGGTAAGGACGACATTGGCGCCGTGATGACCGAGGTGGCCATTAACCGTCTTAACGCGCTACTGGACGAGCCGGTGGAGGATCCCAGTGAGCAGGCCCTGCGGGCCGATGCCGGCAATATGCTGCTCGAAACCTATCAGCGGCGGCTTCACTATAACGACAATGACGAGGGGCAGGATGTCGGGCTGGAGCTGGCTAAGCGCGCCAGGCTGGAGAAATATATGCAACGAGAGGTCATTATCGCCCAGCGTCAGGAGCTGTTCCGGCTGCGCCGCGCCCATAACATCAGCGATATCACTTTTTATGAGGTGCTGCGGGAGATAGATCTGAAGGAAGAGAGTTTACGCTAAAGCCGCAATCGCCGGAGGGTGGCCATTCGCCTTCCGGCAGAAGTACCGGCGCTGAAAAGCAAAAAGCCTGCTAGAAAGCAGGCTTTTTTAAATTTGGCTCCTCTGACTGGACTCGAACCAGTGACATACGGATTAACAGTCCGCCGTTCTACCGACTGAACTACAGAGGAATCGTGTGAACGGGGCGCATATTAACGATGCCATCCGGCCTTGTCAAAGCCTGATTCAAAGAATTGCGTTCGACTGCTGACAATTTCAGCAATCGTCACCCATGCGCTGTTTTTTTCACCATGTTGCACCGTTGTAGTGCGAATGTACCCCTAATGGGGCATACCACAATCTGCTTACCGGGCAAATAAAAACCGAATTGCTATCACTATCCCTTATAACACTGCCTGCGGCGGGCGACAGCCGAGGAAATGCAAAGCTGGCAAGCAAATTGCAAAAGCCAGTGCATCATACTCCCAGCGTTGACGCTGGCGTTCCTTACAGGAGGCAAAATGAACTTAAGACGACTGAAATATTTTGTGAAAATCGTCGATATCGGCAGTCTGACCCAGGCCGCTGAAGTCTTGCATATCGCCCAACCGGCCCTCAGCCAACAGGTCGCGACCCTGGAAGGTGAAATGGACCAGCAGTTGCTGATACGCACCAAGCGAGGGGTCACGCCAACGGAAGCCGGTAAAATTCTCTACACCCATGCGCGCACTATCCTGCGCCAGTGCGAGCAGGCGCAGCTGGCGGTCAATAACGTCGGCCAGACGCTGCGTGGTCAGGTGTCGATCGGCCTGGCGCCGGGCACCGCGGCCTCCGCCATTACCATGCCGTTGCTGCAAACGGTGCGCAATGAGTTGCCCGAGGTGATGGTCTATCTGCAGGAGAGCAGCGGCACAGCGCTGAATGACAAGCTGCTGGCGGGCCAGCTGGATATGGCGGTGCTCTATGAGCGTTCGCCGGTGGCAGGCATCGTCAGCCAGCCGCTGCTGAAAGAAGACCTTTACCTGGTCGGCACCCGCGACTGCCCGGGGCAGAGCGTGGATCTCACGGCGGTGGCGGAGATGAACCTGTTCCTGCCGCGCGATTACAGCGCAGTGCGGGCGCGGGTCACCGAGGCATTCACCCTGCGTCGTCTGTCGGCGAAAATTATCGGCGAGATCGAATCCATCACCACCCTGACCGCGGCCATCGCCAGCGGCATGGGGGCGACGGTGTTACCGGAATCCGCTGCTCGTTCCCTGTGCGGGGCGGCGAACGGCTGGATGGCGCGGATCAGCACGCCTTCAATGAGCCTGTCGCTGTCGCTGAACATGTCGGCTCGCGGCAGTCTGTCGCCGCAGGCGCAGGCGGTGAAAGAGATCCTGCTGTCTCTGGTGAGCCGCCCATCGCTGGAAAACCGTGAACTGCAGCTGGTCAGTTAGGGTATATTCTCTTAAGGAATAAGTTGCTGGTTTTTATTATTTGTTACCTGGGACAACAGACTTTAACAATAGCAGATACGTTAAGTCCATTGGCCCGGAGGAAAGGGTGAACTTCCAGCAGCTGAAAATTATCCGTGAGGCGGCCCGTCAGGATTACAACCTGACGGAAGTCGCGAATATGCTCTATACCTCGCAGTCAGGCGTCAGTCGCCATATCCGGGAACTGGAAGAGGAGCTGGGGATTGAGATCTTTATCCGCCGCGGCAAACGCCTGTTAGGCATGACCGAGCCGGGTAAAGCGCTGTTATCGATTGCCGAGCGGATCCTCAATGAAGCCAGTAACGTTCGGCGGCTGGCGGATCTCTTCACTAACGATGCGTCAGGCGTCTTAACTATCGCCACCACCCATACTCAGGCGCGCTACAGCCTGCCGCCGGTCATTAAAGCTTTCCGCGAGCTGTTCTCAGATGTTCGCGTCGAGCTGGTGCAGGGTACCCCGCAGGAAATCGAAGCGCTGCTGCATAACGGCGGAGCGGATATCGGCATCGCCAGCGAGCGCCTGAGCAACGACCCGACGCTGGCGGCTTTCCCCTGGTTCCGCTGGCATCACAGCCTGCTGGTGCCGAAGGATCATCCTTTGACGCAGGTTTCCCCCCTGACGCTGGAGGCGATCGCCCGCTGGCCGTTAATCACCTACCGCCAGGGGATCACTGGCCGTTCGCGCATTGATGAGGCGTTCAACCGCAAGGGGTTGATGCCGGATATCGTGCTGAGCGCGCAGGATTCCGATGTGATCAAGACCTATGTGGAGCTGGGGCTGGGCGTCGGGCTGGTCGCCGAGCAGTCCGGTGATGCCCGGGAAGCGGACACCTTTACGCGTCTTGATACCCGCCATCTGTTCGATGCCAATACCGTGTGGTTGGGACTGAAGCGGGGCCAGCTGCAGCGGAATTACGTTTGGCGCTTTATCGAATTGTGCAATGCCGGACTGTCGCTGGATGAGATTAAGCGTCAGGCGATGGAGCCGGAAGAGGTCGCAATCGACTATCAGATTTAAGGAAATGCTGGCCAGCGGGGCGGGGAGTGGAAATAACGCTATAATTCACACACGTGAGTCGCGACTGAGGAAGGGAAAATGACGATGCGGCGTGTGAAATTACTCTGTACGGCGCTGATGCTGCTTGCCAGCCACGGCGCGCTGGCCGTCAGCTATCCGCTGCCGCCGGAGGGGAGCCGTTTGGTGGGCAGCGCATTTACCATTGCCGTTCCGGAGAATAACACCCAGCCGCTGGAAAGTTTTGCCGCCCAGTACGGCCAGGGGTTAAGCAATATGCTGGAAGCCAACCCCGGGGTCGATGTCTATTTGCCACGCTCCGGTTCGACGCTGACTATTCCGCAACAGCTGATCCTGCCCGACACCGTGCGCGAAGGGATCGTGATCAACGTTGCCGAAATGCGTCTCTATTATTACCCGCCGCTGGGCAATAGCGTCGAAGTCCTGCCAATCGGCATTGGTCAGGCGGGACGCGAAACGCCGCGTAACTGGGTGACGGCAGTAGAGCGTAAGCAGGAAGGCCCCACCTGGGTGCCAACCGCCAATACCCGCCGCGAGTATGCGAAAGAGGGCAAAACGCTGCCGGCGATGGTGCCCCCCGGGCCCGATAATCCGATGGGGCTGTATGCGATCTACATCGGCAGGCTCTACGCCATCCACGGCACCAATGCCAACTTTGGTATCGGGCTGCGCGTCAGCCAGGGATGCATCCGCCTGCGCAATGACGATATTAAATTCCTGTTTGATAACGTGTCGGTTGGGACGCGGGTTCAGCTGATCGATCAGCCGGTGAAGTACAGCGTGGAGCCGGACGGCAGTCACTGGCTGGAGGTGCACGAGCCGCTGTCGCGCAACCGCGCGGAGTTTGAATCCGACAGAAAAGTCCCCTTGCCGATGACCTCGGCGCTGCGCGACTTTACCCAGGGGCCGGGAGTGAGCCCTGCCCAGGTCGAGCAGACCCTGCAGCGCCGCTCCGGCATGCCGGTGAATATCAGCGCCACAGCGGCGCAGGGAAGTTTGTAGCGGGTCGTTTAGTCTGATTAACGGCTATTGTAAGAAGGCTCTTTTGCTGACGATGCATTCAACGTTGTTGGGAATAAGGATCGGGAAACCGATCCTTAACTTATCAATAGTGGCTGTGATGGCGTTTTAATGAGGGCGCCAGGAGATGCTCAGGAGGGGATGATAAAGTCTGCAAATATATCTATTGACTTAATATTGTTACTGAGGATCTTTTTTTTGGCTGCCATTGTCCATGAAAGCGAAGATACCGCTTATGATAGCCAATATCCAGAATATAATACTAATGAATTTTGCAGAATCCATATTATCAAAACACTCCTGACCACAGCCACTACCGCTGACCCCCATCCCGACGATCATGAAGCTCATCATGCCGCTCAACAATGCCAGAATCACGAAGACTACAGTGATGAAAATTTTTATACCTTTTGTCATAAATTAATATCCTTATTTTATTAAATGCAATTTCCTATCATTATAATGAATGATACGGGAATGACGATATTAAAGATAAAGTGTACCTCATCGGTAATCCCATGAATACTGTAATTAGGTAAACAGGCTAGTGTTAGGGAAATATTTACAGCGAATCCCGAATAGGACGGCAATTCCGCATTATAGTTCTTGGATTCGTTATAAATATTTAAATTGGGAAAACGATTTCTATTATTCACTTTCGTTCAAAACAACGGGAATGACCCCCATCGCCGCTGATAAGCGAATCAGGGGATGGCGTCACTGATTGTTGGCAATGGGGACATGCTGCTCCATCAATTCAACGATCCAGTCAATAAAAACGCGCAGCTTGGCGTTGACATGGCGGTTCGGTGGAAACGCCAGGTACAGAGGCATTGGGCTAATCCGCCATTGTGTAAATAATGGAATCAAAGCGCCAACGGCCTGATGCGCTGCCGCCATATAGTTGGGCAGCGCAATCACGCCTAAGCCAACTAACCCAGCTTCGAGGTAAGCATTGCCATCATCCACGGCAAGTACCTAGTTGCCCGTGATTTCAATACGTTCATTCTCACTGCACAGTACCAAAGGATCAATCTTACTGGTGCGTGAGGACAAGAATCCCACTATGCAATGGTCAGTATTTTGCAGCTCGCGCGGGTGTGCGGGAGCGCCAAGGCGTTCCACATAGCTGGGGGCGACGTAGACGCCGATTTGCAAATCGCCGACATGGCGTGCGATTAGGTACTGGTCGGTGATTTGACCTCCGCGCAGAACGCAATCCACGTTGTCGCCGATCAGATCCACTACCCGGTCGCTCACACCCATGTCGATCTGGATATCAGGGTAGCGGGCGTGGAAAGCCGGAAGCGCCGGCACCAGAATAAGGCGGGCCAGCGGACTCGGTACATCCACCCGTAGCCGTCCCCTGGGCGTCATCGCCGCACTGGACAGGCTGTTTTCAGCATCCTCCATGTCTGCTACGCAGCGGCAGACCCAGCGGTTACCGCCGGATCGAAAGTCTGTAGCCATAAGGTTGGGAGCAGCATCGCTGCTTTTCACCTGCGGGGATCACATACGGAACCTTGGACGGTACCTACGGTACGATGCTGCTTATACCCGCTGGCGGAGAGATGTCAGAAGCGGCGGTGTTGCCGTTCTTTTTTGGAACCGCGCATTATTGCCTTACACCCAGGTATGGTCCGGCACGGTTTATTTAAGCCTTTGCGGGAGCGTGGGGCTCACGGCCGTTCAGCTTGCCTGATAGCAAGAAAATAGCACCTACACCAGGATAAGATTGCATGCTTGGGGAGCGGAGAGGATCACGGAAAGCAAAAATCCCGCTCAGGTTTCCCTGAGCGGGATTTTTAAATTTGGCTCCTCTGACTGGACTCGA